>JAJFVB010000263.1 GCA_021372055.1 Desulfobacteraceae bacterium
GGGGCTCGTGTGGGCGACAGCCATCCTCGTAAACATTTACGCCAGCATGCTCACCTTCGTCACCATTTTGCCCATGGATCCGCTCACGGTTGCGCAGAGCACGGTGCTTATGTCCATGATTCTGGTCGCGCACAACCTTCCCGTCGAACTGCGGATATGCCAGAAAGCGGGAACCCGGCTGCGGTTCATGTTCCTGTTCCGCATGGGGGGCGCCCTGTTTTTCGGCTGGATCCTGTTCAGGCTCTACCAGTGGGGAGGGTGGCTGCAGCAACCCAACCTGATAAGCTGGATGCCCAAGGCTTCGGACCCGTCTCTCCAGGCGTGGATCTTCACCCAGGCCAAACAGCTCGTCATGGTTTTCGTAATAATATTCGCCATGCTCCTGATTATGAAACTTCTTGAACGCGCGGGGATCACGGCGCTTATGGTGCGCATCCTGGACCCCGTCCTGAGGCTTCTCGGCATAGGCCCTTCGGCCTCGCCCATCACGATCATCGGCATAACTCTCGGCCTTGGCTACGGAGGCGGTCTTATCATAAACGAGGCGGTGTCGGGCAGGATAGAGAAGCGGGACGTCCTTTTTTCACTCAGCCTGATGGGCCTCTGCCACAGCCTTTTCGAGGACACGCTCGCAGTGGGCGTTTTCGGCGGGGACCTCTCCGGGATATTCTGGGGACGAATGATTTTTTCGCTCCTTGTCGTTTTCCTGCTCGTCCGGCTTCTCTCCGGGATCTCGGACCGCGTTTTGAACATGCTTTTCGTGCGCACGCCGGCGGAATAGGCAGCGCGCTCGCGGGGTATCCAAATGCCGCCCGGGTGCGGAAGCCCGCCCGAATGTTGCTTCATGCGTGAATTCGCTGTAAAACGGATTACCTTATTTTCTGGCAAGCACATCTTCTACGAGGCTGCACAATGGACGAGTCAAGGAAGGAAAAGGGCATCGAGCTGCTGCGGCAGTTGACCGAAGCGCATGGAGCGCCGGGGCAGGAAGGCGAGGTCCGGCGCATTTTCCGCCGCGAAGTGGGCAATACGGCTACAACCGACGGATTCGGCAATATTTTCTGCGAAAATCAGGGGACCTCCGGTTCTCCCCGCGTCCTGCTCGCCGCGCATATGGACGAGGTTGCACTGATGGTTCAGACGATCACGGCCGAAGGATGGATCCGGTTCCTCTCGCTGGGCGGCTGGTGGGCACACACGCTGCTCGCCAAGAGGGTCCGCATTCGCACGGGTTCCGGCGAGGAGATTCCCGGCGTGGTCGGGGCAAAACCGCCCCACTTCCTCTCCGATGCCGAACGCGATAAGCTGATGAAAATCGAGGACATGTTCATCGATGTCGGCGCAAGGAGCGCGGACGAGGTGAAGTCTTTCGGCATCAAGCTCGGCGACACCATTGTGCCCGACAGCCCGTTTGCGCGGATGCACAACCCGGACTACCTGCTCTCGAAGGCTTTCGACGACCGCGCCGGACTGGCCGTGATCCTGCACGCGGCGCAGGAACTTGACAAGGAACCGCACCCGAACACGGTCATCGTGGCGGGTACCGTCCAGGAGGAAGTCGGAATGCGCGGCGCGCAGACGGCGGCCTTCGTCACCAATCCGGACGTGGCCATCCTGATCGAGGGCGCTCCGGCCGACGACATGCCCGGAATGAGCAGGGATGAGCGGCAGTGCGCGCTCGGATCTGGCGTCCAGATCCGGGTAATGGATGCGTCAGCCGTCATGAGCCGCAAGATGGTCGATTTTGTCATCGAAACTGCCGAAAAGCACGGAATTTCCCATCAGGTCGCCGTAAGAAGACAGGGCGGCACCGACGCGGCTCCGATCCAGCGGCACGGTTCGGGCATTCCGACGGTCGTTCTCGGCGTGCCCGCGCGATACGTCCATACGCACAATGCGATAATCCACATTTCGGATTATCTGAGCGCATTGGAGCTCGCATTGGCACTGGTCCGCACCATTGACGAAAAAACGGCCAAAAGCTTTTCGCATTTTGACGATTAGAAATCGCGCCCTTTCCGTCACCTGTTTTGGATTCAAAAATATCCATGGATATTTTTCCCGAGCGCAGGGTGGGTGCATCCGCCCCACCCTCATTTCCAAGACCCGGCCCCGTGCGCGGTGATGACGGCCCGAGTCCTGGAAGCCTTTTCATGGTGGAACCGCCATGATGCTTCTCTACTACAGCTTGCGCAACCTTCAGGTCAGGCGGTTGACGACCTTGCTTACGGCCGGGGGCATGGGCCTTGTGATTTTTGTTTTCGCAACCGTCCTCATGCTTGCGGAAGGTCTTCAGCATACGCTGATCACATCGGGGAGCCCGGAAAACGCCGTCTTTATCAGGCGGTCTTCGGAAACCGAGGTCCAGAGCATCATCCAGCGCTCCGAAGCGGCGATTCTGGAGACTCTGCCGCAGGTCGCAACGGACGACGACGGGCGAAAGCTCGCGGCCCACGAGGTCCTTGTACTCATAAGCCTGCCCCGCAAGGGGACGGGGGCTCCCGCCAATGTCCCCGTTCGAGGCGCCACGCACTCCATTTCACTCCGCCTTCGGGAACGGATCAAGATCGTCTCGGGGCGCGAGTTCAATCCCGGTTCCTCGGAAATCATCCTGGGCAGCAGCATCGCCAAGAAGTTCGATATCGGGGGACTCGGCGCAACGGTCCATTTCGGGGCCCGCACCTGGACGATCGCGGGCATCATGGACAGCGGGGGAACGGCATTCGATTCCGAGATCTGGACGGATGTGGACACGCTGCTCGCAACCTTCAAAAGGCAGTCTTACTCATCGGTCATATTCCGCATGCGCGAGCCTTCCGCTTTCCCCGAACTGCGGGAATCGGTGCTGAAGGACCCCCGGCTCGTCGAAGAACCCTGGCGCGAAAACCGCTACTACGAGAGCCAGTCCGAACTGATGGCCAGATTCATACGGATTCTGGGCATCAGCCTCACGCTCATATTCAGCCTCGGTGCGATCACGGGCTCGATGATAACCATGTACGCGGCCGTTTCGGCCCGCACCTCCGAAATCGGCACTCTCCGGGCGCTCGGATTCGGACGAAGGTCCATCCTGTTCGCCTTCCTGTCGGAAACGGTCTTCCTCAGCCTCCTGGGTGCGCTCATGGGCCTCATGGGCGCTTCGCTCCTGAACAAGATCACCATCTCCACCATGAACTGGCAGACGTTTTCGGAACTGACGTTCCGTTTTCTTCTCAACCCGGAGATTGTGGTCAACTCCATCATTTTCGCAATTGTCATGGGCCTGCTGGGCGGAGCCCTGCCTTCCATCAGGGCTTCCCGGATGAATATCGTCGCGGCGCTTCGGGCGTAGTCTTTCCAATCCAACGCTCCAGGGATGGACCATCATGGACTGCTTCACTTTTGAAGATTTCTCTCGCTTCCTCTTCGCTCTCAAATACACCGCGGGAAAGCACAGGAGCCAGCGGCGCAAGGACGCCGCGCGAACTCCCTTCGTCAATCATCCGGTCGAAGTGGCGGAATTGCTGTGGCGCGCCGGTGAGGTGCGGGACATGACCGTGCTGGTGGCGGCCCTTCTGCACGACGTGGTGGAGGACACCGAAACCGGCCCGGAGGAGATCCGGGACCTCTTCGGCAAGGATGTCCTCGCGATCGTTCTCGAAGTGACGGACGACAAGAACCTCTCCAGGACCCGGAGAAAGGAACTCCAGGTCCTGCACGCCCCGCATCTCAGCCCCGGAGCGGGACTGGTGAAAATCGCCGACAAGATCTGCAACGTGCGCGACATAGCCTGGTCGCCGCCTCTCGACTGGTCCAGGCAGCGGAGAGCCGAATATCTCACATGGGCCGAGGAGGTCGTAAACGGCGTCAGGACGTACAACCGGGGGCTCGATACGGCTTTCAGGAATGTGCTCGCGGAGGGCCGGAAGGAACTCGAGAAAGCCTGATACGAAATTGCGTTCAAGATAAAACCAATGGAAA
>JAJFVB010000279.1 GCA_021372055.1 Desulfobacteraceae bacterium
TCGGGGAATTTGCCGTTGCCCCAGTTGAATGTTCCGCCATCGACGATAAGCCCGCCGATCGTGGTGCCGTGCCCGCCGACAAACTTCGTTGCCGAAAGTACGGTGACATCCGCGCCGTGCTCAAAAGGCCGAACCAAACCCACGCCGACCGTGTTGTCGACCACAAGCGGTATTCCGGCTTCGTGAGCTATTGCCGAAACAGCCTCGAAATCCAGGACGTCGAGCTTGGGATTGCCAATCGTTTCCGCGTACACGGCCCGGGTTGACTCCGTGATTGCCTTCCTGAACTCATCGGGATCGGTTGACTTGACGAACTTGACCCGCCTTCCGAGCTTCGGGAAAGTGTAATGAAGAAGCTGATATGTGCCGCCGTAGAGGTTGTCCGCCGAAACGATCTCGTCGCCCGGGCGGGTGATCGCCAGAAGCGCAAGCGAGATGGCGGCCATGCCGCTTGCCACGGCAAGTGCGCCGCTTCCGCCTTCTATGGCCGCAATGCGTTTTTCGAGCACGTCATTGGTGGGATTCATGATACGGGTATAGATATTGCCCGGTTCCTTGAGCGCGAACAGATTCGCTGCATGTTCGGAATCCCTGAAAACATAAGAGGTCGTCTGATATATAGGAACGGCCCGCGAACCGGTCGTGGGATCGGCTGTTTGTCCCGCGTGCAATCCGATGGTCTCCAATCCCCATTTTGTTTCTTTCTCCTGGCCCATTTCTCTTTCTCCTTATCTGTCAGTATCCTAGTGCAAAAAACCGGCCGTAGTGCTCAGCAAGCGCACACGGCGAACTCGCGACACTCCGGCTCAGATCCCGCCGCCATCCTCATGCAGCCATATGTCGTCGAATCGCATCCTCTCCGTTCTCGTCACGTCAACCTCTACGATCCGGGCGTCGTAGATCGAAATAGTTACAGTGCCATATATAATGCCTTGAATTCTTTCGGCAATGTCCTCGAAGATTTCGCTATTGATGTTTCGGTGCTCACCCATGACAAACTCCCGTAACACATCGAGATGCGGTGAATCGTTCCTATCTGAGTTCGTGAGCGGTTAGATGCTGTACGAAAGAACTCCTTCTCTGGCCTTGAGCTTTTCAATCATGGCCTCGAGCGTAAACGACGACAACGCCAGGAGCATCTTCTCGGAAACCTCCGCCCAGACCTCGCGGACCATGCACTCATCGGAGCGCGAACAGAGAACCGGCTGCTCGGTACATTCCACGAGGCACATGGAACCTTCCAGCACAAGCAGGATATCCTTCAAAGTGATTTCAGCCGGTGCTCTCGCCAAGGAGTATCCACCCTGTGAACCGCGGATCGAATTAACAAGACCGGCGTTCCTCAGAAGAGGAATGAGATTGGAGAGATACTTTTCGGATATTTCCTGCCGTGCCGCGATGTCCTTCAGAGTAACGGGACCTTCGCCGACGTGAGCGGCGAGGTCGAACATCAAGCGAACACCGTAACGCCCTTTGGTTGACAATTTCATGGCCATTCTCCATAAATACCACAATACCCATCGTTATGGTGGTATATCTTAGCTGGATTTTCCCTTCTGTCAACAGGAAATGCACTACCCCGATAAGCTCTGTGAAGATTTATCGGAAGTCACGGGGCAAACGAAATGCGCAATGGTTCACAACGCGGCAAATATGACGCCAAATACTCGTAAATCCGCCAAAATCGGAATAGCGGTATGTGCCGCGCGTGTAATATAATACCGGTCGTGGCATTGGGCATGTATTGTGCGGTTGTTGAAATCAGAGTGGCATCGAGGAATAGCCGTGAAACTTACGACTCGCAGCGAGTACGCTTTACTGGCCCTGATCTACATGGCACGGCAGCAAACCGATGGATACATCTCAGTGCAGAAGATTGCCGAGGCCCAGGAAATTCCGGCCAAATTCCTGGAACAGATTCTCCTGGCTCTGCGCCGTGCCGCTTACCTGCGAAGTTCGAAAGGCAAAAGGGGAGGGTTTCGCCTTGCCAGATCCCCTCAAGAGATCACTTTGGCGGAGATTGTCCGGCTCTTTGACGGCGCTCTTGCTCCGACGGAATCCGTCAGCAAGCATTTTTACGGGCCGACGCCCGTAGAGAAGGAGCCCCGCCTTCTGGGCGTGCTGAGGGAAATGCGGGACTATATAGCGACAAGGATGGAGTCCACGGTACTCTCAGACGTGATGTGAACCGCGGGACATGACCCGGGATAAGCATAGATCGGGCTCTCCGGTGTGCTAGCCGGGATGGGAATCCGTTTTTTTGAGCACCGCGATGGTGGCTCCCCAGCCTCCTCCTCCGGGATCGGCCTCCCTGAAGGAGATCACGAGAGGATGTCTTTGGAGCAAAGCATGCACCGTCTTGCGCAGAACGCCGGTTCCGCGCCCGTGAATGATCCGGACCTCTTCAAAGCCTTGCTTTCGGGCTTCTTCGATGTAGTCTTGCAGGAGGTCTTTGACCTCGCCGGGTCTGAAGGTGTGAAGATCGATTGAATCCTCTATGGGGAAGTGCACGAATTCGTCTTTGTCCACCGCTCGAAAGCCCCGTTGCAGATCATTTTTTGTCAGCCGTTTTTAGCGGCAGAATGTGAGTCGAACTTCCGAGAAAAGCTTCGGCCGCCTCCGCCTCCGCTTCCGAAAGAGTGGGGTGGGGATGCATCGAAAGGGCAAGGTCTTCGGCAAGTGCGCCCATTTCGATTGCGAGCACGGCCTCGGAAATCATCTCCCCGGCGCCGCGTCCCACGATGCCCGTGCCGAGAACCCGCTCGGATTCGGGATCGATGATCATCTTCGTCATTCCGGGTATCCCCATGGAAACGGCGCGTCCGGAAGCGGACCAGGGAAAGCGGGCGATTCTGACCGGCTGGTTCCGGCTTTTCGCCTGCTCTTCCGTAAGACCACATACCGCAATCTGGGGGTCGGTGTAAACCACGGAGGGCACTGTCAGAAAGTCAAAAGCGGAAGCTATCCCGGTGATGACTTCGGCTGCGACCTTCCCCTCGGCCATTGCCTTATGGGCGAGCATTGCGCCGCCGACGACATCTCCTATGGCGAAAATGTTCCGATCGGTCGTGCGCCTCTGGTCGTCCACGGCGATAAAACCGCGCTCGTTTACAGTCACTGCGGTTTTTTCGAGTCCGCAATCGCCCGAATTGGGAGTCCGGCCGATTGCGAGGAGCACACGATCGAATCGCTGCCGCTTTTCCGGGACGTCGCCCTGAATGAGCGCGTCCACCCCGTCACCGTCTTCGGCAAGGGACTCCAGCGTCGTATTGTAGTGGATCGCTTCAAAGAGTTCGTTCAGGCGCCCCACGAGCGGGCGCGCCAGGTCGGCATCGATTCCGCGCATGAGCTTGTCGCTGTTTTCAATCAGGGTTACGCGGCTTCCGAGCGATGCATAGACGGAGCCTATTTCAAGGCCGACATAGCCGCCTCCGACCACGAGCAGCTTTTTCGGAATATCGGCGAGTTCGAGCGCACCCGTGGAATCCATGATGCGGCCGCCCGGTTGGACCGTTATCCCCGGTATCGAGCGCGTTGAAGAACCCGTCGCAACAATGGCGTGTTTGAATCTGATGTGGACGGTTCCGGCGTTCTGAATTCTCGCATGGGTCGAATCTTCAAAGACCGCCCTGCCGCGCAGGAGAAGCACGCCGCGGCGCTTGCAGAGCTCGACAAGTCCGTTTGCAAGTTTGTCGATGACCTTGTTTTTCCAGTCCCTCAGAACATTTATGTCGATTTCGGGCTCGGGAAAGCTCAGGCCCATCGTCTTTGAATGACCGGCGTCATGCATGAGTTCGGTCACATGGAGGAGGGTTTTTGAGGGAATACAGCCACGAAAGAGGCAAACCCCTCCCGGCCTCGGATCGATGTCCACCATTGTGACGTCAAGACCGAGGTCCGCGGCGCGAAAGGCCGCCGCGTAGCCGCCCGGACCCGCCCCGATTACCAGCAGGTCTGTATCCTGCGAAAATTCACCCATTACCATTTTTGAGTCTCTTTCTCCAAGGCTGAGCCGCAGAGCGGCTATACGAGCATGAGAAGGCTTTCGGGATTCTCGACGGCCTTGACTATCGTCGTGAGGAACCTCGCCGCTTCGGCCCCATCGATCACGCGGTGGTCGAATGTGATGACGAGCGGAAGCATGAGGCGGGGGACGATCTCATAGTTGTCGCGATCCCCCCTCACAACGGGCTGGAGCCTGGCCTGCGCCATGCCGAGAATGGCCACCTGCGGGTGGTTGATGATGGGGAAAAAACCCGTGCCGCCCATCGGGCCGACATTCGTAAGGGTAAAGGTGCCGCCGGACATGTCTTCGGCGGTTGCTTTCCCCTGGCGGGTCTTCTCGGCGAGTTGCCTCAGCTCCACCGCGAGTTCGCCGATGGATTTCCGGTCGACGTCGCGAATCACGGGGACGAGAAGGCCGCGCTCGGTGTCCACGGCCACCCCCATGTTGCAGTAGTGTTTCAGGATGATTTCCTCCCGTTCCATGTCGATGCTCGAATTGAAACGCGGAAATCGTCTGATCGCCCCCGCTGCGGCCTTGAGCATGAACACGGTCATGCTCAAGGCTTTGCCGGGTGCGTCGTCTTTTTGTCTCTGACGCAGCCGGAAAGCTTCAAGCTCTGTAATGTCCGCGACGTCCATATGGGTCACATGGGGAATCTGAGACCATGCCACGGAAAGATGCTTTGCCGTTGAGCGGCGGACGGATCTGAGCGGAACGTGTTCGACGGGACCGAGCGAATCGTAGTCTTGCGCTGCGGCCCGCGCCGGTTCGGGCTCGCGGGTCTCTTCGGCGGGTGATGCGGGCTCCTTCTTCCCGGGCGGCTGCCTGCCCTTCTCCGCAAAGACCCGAACGTCTTCCGAACTGACTCGGCCTCCCGGCCCGCTGGGCGTTACCTGGTGGAGATCGACTCCGAGTTCGCGCGCAAGGCGGCGGGTGGAAGGCGAGGCGGGCACCGGCCCCTGGACCTTTTGCCCGGGAGCCCCGGTTGGTGGAGGCATCTCGGGTTCATGAGGTTTCTCGGGCGCTGGCGGTCTTTCCGGCTTTGCGGGTGCTTCGGCCTCCTCGGATTTTGCGTGTTCCTCAATTTGTGCGGTTTTTTCGGGCTCGGCGGGTTTTTCGTCGGGGGCTTTTGCGGCTTTCGACGCTGTTTCACCTTCCCTTGAGAAGACAATGAGCACGTCCCCGACCTTGACGACATCTCCGGCTGTTACCCTGATTTCCTCCACCTTCCCGGTGACCGGGGAGGGCACCTCCGCCGTCGCCTTGTCGGTTTCGATAATAAGTACCGTCTGCCCATCCTGTACGCTTTCTCCGACCTTAACCAGTACTTCGATTATCTCGCCTTCGTGGATCCCTTCCCCCAGATCGGGAAGTTTGAATTCGACTGGCATATATCCTCCAAAGCTAGAATTCGAGCGTCTCGCGGACCGCCTGTTCCACCCTGAATGCGTCGGGAAGGTAGGCCTGTTCCCTCTGATAATTTGGAATGACGACGTCAAAGCCGGTGACCCTGCGGATGGGTGCTTCAAGATAGAGGAACGCTTTTGAAGCGATGCGGGCCGCCACTTCCGCTCCGGCTCCGAACGAGCGGTGCGCTTCGTGAACGACGACAGCACGTCCGGTCTTCCTGACCGATTCAGTCAGGAGAGTGTCGTCGAGTGGCGATATGGAGAGCAGGTCTATGACCTCGCATTCGATGCCGTCCTTCTCCTTGAGCCCTTCGGCTGCTTCCATCGCGGGTCTGAGGCTCGCTCCGTAGGAGATGAGGGTGACATCGTCGCCCGGTCTGGCTATCCTGGATTTGCCGATCGGCAGGGTTTCTTCTTCGTCGGGGACCTCTTCCCTGAATGCGCGGTAGACAGCCTTCGGCTCGTAAAAAATGACCGGGTCGGGATCCCGGATCGCGCTGACAAGAAGAGCGCGGGCGTTACGGGGGCCGGATGGTATAACCATCTTGAGACCCGGAGTGTGCGCCCAGTAGATCTCCCGGCTTTCCGAGTGGTGTTCGAGAGCCCGAACGCCTCCTCCATACGGGGCCCTCAGAACCATCGGAACGCTGAAGCGCCCCTGGGACCTTCCGCGCATTCTTGCGGCATGCGCCTCCATCTGATGAAACGCGAAATAGCTGAAACCGGAGAACTGCATCTCGCAAACCGGCCTCAGTCCGTAGATCGCCATTCCGATCGACATGCCCGCTATCGCCGATTCCGACAGGGGGGTATCGAGCACGCGCTCCGGGCCGAACTTGGCGTAAAGTCCGTCTGTTACTCGAAAGACCCCGCCGTCGACTCCGATGTCTTCCCCGAGAAGGATCACCCGGTCGTCCTTTTCCATTTCCTGGCTGAGGGCCAGGTTTATAGCCTGAACCATATTGATCTTGGCCATCGATGCACTCCCTTCCAGGCTAGTTCCGGGCCTCGGGTTCACGTTTGCGGGTGCCTTGCCTTGCTTCCAGCTCGCGCCTGAGTTCTTCGCGCTGTTCGACCAAATCGGGAGTCGGTTCGGCGTATGCGTAGGCAAACATGTCCAGTGGATCCGCTCCTCTGGCGCTAAATTCGGCCGCCCGCTGTTCGGCGACCTTTATGGAGGCCTGGACTTCTTCGGCTACGGAACCGATCTTCCCGTCATCGAGGATGTCTTTGCCTTTCATGTACGTCTCAAAGCGAGTGATCGGATCGCGCTTCTCCCATTCACGGACTTCGTTTTCGCTACGGTACTTTTTGGGATCGTCCGCCGTGGTGTGCAGAGACAGGCGGTAAGTAACCATTTCTATGAAAGTCGGGCCTCCGCCCTTGCGGGCGCGGTCAACCGCCTCCAATGCCGCCCGGTAAATTGCGAGAACATCGTTGCCGTCGACCTGAATTCCCGGCATGTCGTAGGCGAGAACCTTCTGAGCGATCGTCTTTGAATGCGTCTGCTTCGCGCGGGGCAGGGAAATTGCCCAGTGGTTGTTTTGACAGACGAAGATCACGGGCACCTGGTAGACCGAAGCGTAGTTCATGGCTTCATGGAAATCTCCCTGCGAGGTCGCGCCGTCTCCGAAAAAGGTCATCGCCACGGTATTCCTGCCGCGGTATTTCATCCCGTAAGCCATGCCGACTGCATGAAGCATCTGGGAGCCGACGGGAATCGAGACCGGCAGGTTGTTCACCCCCTCCGGAGTTTTCCCTCCTTCATTGTAGCCGCCGTAGAGCAGGAGGATGTCTTCCATGGTTTTTCCCCGCCAAAGTTCCGCGGGGGCTTCTCGGAACGACGGCACGATCCAGTCCTCCGGGGTAAGAGTCGCCACGGCTCCGATTTGGGCTTCCTGTCCCTTGATGGGGGCAAAAGTCCCGATCTTGCCCTGCCTTTGGAGAATCAGCATCCGTTCGTCGAACCTGCGCGCAAGAACCATTGCGCGGTAGAGCTTCAGAAGTAAATCTTCGGGGAGGTTCGGGTCGAGGTCTATGTCAACCTGTCCGTTCTCGTCCAGAATGGAGAGGTATTCGATCCTGTAGGGGAGATCGATCTCTCTTTTCGGCATAGTGGGTTCCCTTTCGCTTCTCGCCTCAAGGTTGTGAATCACGGAATCTTCAAAGGAAAGAATATAGTAAGCGTAAAGCCAAACCGCAGTTGCGCGTCAATATAAGTACAAAGCAGACCCTATGCCAGACCCTGTTGCACAGGGAGTATGCGGGCTTTGCGTCCAATACGCATTTGCTGCCGAAAAACGCTTTTGAAAAGCGTGGGGAGCTCGCCCCCCACGCCACCGCGCCGCTACGCGGCTTATTTTGGTCTTAAGTGGCGGCTTCTCATCTGGAATTCGCACAAAGGAATAACTATTTTAGGTCTGACATGCCCGCTGGCGTGGTCCTCATTGCCCGTGGATACAATTCGGAAATCTTCGCCTGTCTGCCCTGAGCCCGGAGACGTTCAACCGGCCGTATCTCCCGGCTCTATGGCCGGTTAGGCTTTCCCTCAATCTCTGGAAACATCGGAATCCATAATATGAAAAAGCCTTGCATCAATGGCGTCTTGCCCGGGCCGAAAGCCGCGGCAATGATCTTGCGGGATTCCCAATTCGTCTCGCCTTCCTATACCCGTAGCTACCCCATGGTGGTGGACAGCGCCGAAGGCGTGTGGGTGCGGGACAGCGACGGCAACACTTTCCTCGATCTGACCGCGGGAATAGCGGTAACCGCCACCGGCCACTGCCACCCGCAGATCGTCAAGGCGATCTGCGACCAGGCTCAAAAACTCATCCACATGTCCGGGACCGACTTCTATTATCAGGTGCAGATCGAGCTTGCCGAAAAGCTCTCGGTTATTGCGAACATGGAGGGCGGCGCCAAGGTATTTTTTGGCAACTCCGGGGCCGAGGCGGTGGAGGCCGCCTTCAAGCTCGCCCGGTATCATACCCGCCGTGAGCAGACCCTGGCCTTTTTCGGAGCATTCCACGGCCGGACCATGGGGGCGCTCTCGCTGAGCGCAAGCAAAGCCTATCAAAAAAAGTACTACACCCCCTTCGTTCCGGGCATCACGCACGTTCCTTATCCCTATTGCTACCGCTGCCCGTACGGGGCGTGCCATCCGACCTGCGGAGGAGCATGTGTCAGGTGGATCGAAGATCCGCTTTTCCGCAATAACATCCCTCCCGAAGAGGTGGCGGCGATCTTCGTCGAGCCCATACAGGGGGAGGGCGGCTACATCGTGCCGCCCCCGGACTTTTTCCTTGAGCTCGGCAAGCTGGCAAAAAAGTACGGGATCCTGCTTGTTGCAGACGAGATCCAGTCAGGCATGGGGAGAACCGGGAAGATGCTTGCCATGGAGCATTTTGGAGTCGAACCGGACCTCATTGCCCTTGCCAAGGGAATTGCCTCGGGCATGCCGCTCGGAGCCATGGTCGCGCGGAAAGAAGTCATGGACTGGCATTCGGGATCGCACGCGTCCACCTTCGGGGGAAACCCGGTCTCCTGCGCGGCTTCGCTTGCAACGATCGAACTGCTGGAAAACGGACTCATCGAAAACGCCCGGAAACGGGGCGAGCAGCTCAAGTCCGCGCTGTTGGAGATGCAGGGGAGCTACGAATGCATGGGCGATGTGCGCGGGCTGGGTCTCATGGTCGGGGTCGAATTCGTAAAAGACCGCGTTACCAAGGAAAGAGCGGCGGTTGAGCGTGACGAAATAATCCAGAAGGCGTTTCAGAAGGGGCTTCTGATTCTTGGATGCGGGGAGAATTCGGTGCGATTCTGCCCGGCTCTGACTATCGGCCCGGAGGAACTGGACACGGGGCTGGCCATTTTCGAGGAGGCCGTGAGGGAGTCGGTCAGCTCATAGGGATGGCCGCAAGGCCGGAAGTCCTTCGATGAAGCTCTGTGTGGGGCATCGGCAAAACGGCCTCCGGAGCGGATTTAGAAACGAAGAAGGGAAAAAGACGGTCTCGGATCAAAATACCTCTTGATCTTCAGGGGGCCAATGGCTACTATGCGCCGTTCTCAAGGGATAGCCAATCCGATCTTTCAAAAATCGAGCAATCAGTCCGGAAGGAAGAACGCGCGTTTGAGCCGAGCCATTGGATTGGCAACGGAAAATGAGCGAAAAGCGGG
>JAJFVB010000283.1 GCA_021372055.1 Desulfobacteraceae bacterium
CGTTCGGCTTCGGCCAGCAGATAACCCGGGAAGAGATCATTTGCGGCCCCACATTCCGGGCATGTCTGAGTTTTAACCCACAGAAAATATTTGACGCTTGCAGGCCCGCCGCAGGATTTGCAGGTAGTCATGTAAAAGGAGCCGATTTCCCGTTCCAAATCGGCGACAACCTTGTTCGCGTGCTGTTTGAAGGCATCAAGATCAAGGGGTGCAAGCGACTGCCGGACGATCCAGAAGGCCATGGGATTTATGTCGGCGCCGACAACGCTGAATCCCAGGCGGTTGGCCTCAACGATGGGAGTTCCGCCTCCCATAAAAGGGTCCGCAATGACTCCGGTGAACTGGTGGGCACGCCAGTAATCTTCCTGAAGAGAATTCTCGCCGTTGAATTCCGCAAGCAAAAGGTTTCGAAACACCGTGCCGGGACGACGCGCGAACCACTTGTGGATCCCGATTATCGGCCGATAGTTCTGCTGGATCTGATTCTCTTTTTGTGCCAAAGAGGCGGTAAATGCAATGTCGAAGCGAGACTCAAGAGAACCACCGGTTTGCATTTGGGGAGTCTGGGAATCGTTTTGGCGCTTTGGATAAACGATAGTGGCCTGTCGCATCTTGTCCCTGGGAGCTGTCCTGAAATGTTGTCGGGTGCTTTGCCGAAATCTACAGCTTGAGTTCAGAGCGGTGACTAAAATAGCACAATCTTCGAGGAAAGGAGAGTCAAACGGGGATTCTCAAAATGGGCGGACGTGGGTGTGACCTGCCCCCCGAAAAATCGACCTCTGAAACAGAAATGCGCGCTATACCGATTTGTTAACCAGGGGGACTGCCCTCCCCGGAACGCCATCCATGCTGAGTCGACCGGCCCCCTTTGGGGAACGAATGGATGGCGACCGTTTAGCCCAACAAATCACTTGCGACGGGCGCGAGAAATGTCCTATGCTATAATCCGTGCTGGCCCTGAGCATACGCTCGGGCTAAGAGGGAACCCGGTGAAAATCCGGGGCTGCCCCGCAGCGGTCAACGAGAACGAAATCCTCCACAAGCACTGACCTTCGGGTTGGGAAGCGGAGGGGAGTAGGAATTCGGTTTGGCGCCGAAGTGCTCGTGAGCCCGAAGACCTGCCTGCACTCGGTCCCCGGATGACAACCGGGGCCGATTCGACCTGTGAGCCTCGCGGGAGGCTGTTGGTCGGATCCGCTGAGATTTCCTCGCCTCGCCGGTTCCCGTCCATCCCAACTTCCGCGATGGTTTTCGATTCGCCCGCGGGGGCGGGAGGCTGGTCCCGGTGCAAGTCATATGTCACGAGGCTACGTCTCCTTTTCGCGCGTTGTGGCGAGCGATTAAAGTAAACCGCTGCACCGGACAAGGAGCGACCTATGGCAGCCCTGCCAGCCCAATCAATCGACGAACGGACACGGACCTCTTCAACAGCAGCTTCTCTGCTGCCTGCACCTGTTTTTGCCTCCATTAGAAAGCGGGACGGCTCCCAGGTGCCTTTCGATCCGAAGCGGATCGAAAGAGCCATCGCCCTGGCCGGACAGGCCACAAACGAATTCGATGAACAGGAGGCCCGCAGGCTTGCCCGGCGCGTGCTCGTCATCGCCACGGCCGGAGGCATGGAGCATCCGACAGTAGAGAGTATCCAGGATATCGTGGAGGAGGTTTTGATCGCCTCTCCCCACCGCAGGTCTGCGCGCGCATACATTGTTTACCGCGAGCAGCACCGGACCTTGCGGGAAATACGAAATGCTTACCAGACGGGGCTCGTTGATACATACCTCAACAAGACGGACTGGCAGGTATCGGAAAACGCCAACATGGCGTTCAGCCTC
>JAJFVB010000285.1 GCA_021372055.1 Desulfobacteraceae bacterium
TCGGGGAATTCACCCGATGCAAGCCTTTCGAGAGCGCCGGGGAACTGCGCGCCCGCACCCCTCCCGGGCGGGCCGGGTGAATCGCACCAGACTCCATACAGATCGCCTGAGTCCGGATTGACCGGATAAGCCCCGCCCCGTCACCGCGAAGGCTTCCATAGGCCCATCCCGGTTGAGGCGCGCTCATCGACATGGAGCGCGACAGGATACTCGAAACCGGGAACCCGGCCGGAAACCTCGCTATTGCCGCTAGGCGATCCGTGCCAGTTCGCTCCCTGCCTGGTAAGCCTCCTCGATATATTCGGGATGAGACAGAATGTCTTCCGCACCGTCCAGCCGCCTGTAGAGCAGGCTCTTCCAGAGCTTCATGTCAAAGATGTCGAGGAAATACTTCATCGTGAGCAGGGTCCCATCGAAGAGCCTCGCCCCGCCCGTCGCGCCCGCCGAGATGAAGAGCGCTTTGCGGACCGGCTCCCGCAACCCGAAAGACGCCCCCTCAAACAAGTATTTGCGCGCCCACTGGGCCTGGCACCGATCCATGAAAATCTTCGTTTGAGCGCTGACGGTATAGAAGAAGATCGGCGATGCCAGCATGAGAGCATCACAGGTGAGCATCTTTGCGTGCAGTTCCTGGAAGTCGTCATTGATGGCGCAACGGCCGGTGTCTTTGCAGGCGTAAAGTTCCAGGCACGGAGAGATCTTGCAGTCCCGAAGGAGAACCTCCTCCACCAGGGCGCCGCTTTCCGCCGCACCCTGGACCGCGCTTCCGAGCAGGATCGCGGTGTTTCCTTTCTTCCGCGGGCTCCCGTAAATCGCCAGAATTCGCTTCATCGTCCCGTGCACCTTGATTGTAGTCACCTATGGAACCGCTCTATCCAAGGGCGCCGTCCAACTCGGAGAAGAGGTCCTCGAGTCCGTAGAGGACGCGGTCGAGTTCGTTCAGGCGACGCGAAAGGAGCAACTCCCTGGCCTCATCGCGCAATTTTTCCAAATCGCGGAGCCTGAGTGCGATGGTCTGCCGCGCCCTCTTCGATGCATGCGGATCGTTGCCGATCCTGACGAGCACGTCGACCATTTCATAAAGTGAGGGTTCCTTTTTGATCACCAGATCGTACCCGCATTCGTCCAGCATTGCAAAGATTTGCGGAAACGCATTCTTCAGCCCGCCCTGCCCGTATATTGGCAGCAGCCTGATATCGATCTGCACAAATCGGCTCATATGAACCTCCCGTCATTCTCATTTCAGTTTTTATAGTAACACAATAATACCGCACAGACAGCCGATTGGAGCAACCGGCCCGGCAAGGGCGCGCTCACCGGGTAAACGGAGGAAAATCCTCTCATATCGTGAAGATAAGCACAACTAATCCTTCCTTGACTTTGGTTTGCATAACTTGTAAGGTTTTCATGCTGCCTACGCCCAGCAGCGCTGCACAGTTTTTTCCAGGATTCGTGCTCCGGCTCGAGCCGGGCAACCATCTTCGATTTCACATTAATGCAGCATGTTCAGTGGTTTGTTACCGATTTGTTCTCAATGGATTTTGAGAAAAAATTATCATGAAAGGAGGCATCCGCCCACCACAGAACCATATTTGCCCGTTTTTATATCATCTTACTAGAGGATGCGGCTATGAAACTGACACGGAGAGATTTTTTCAAAATCTCTGGCGCCGCAACTGCAGGTCTCGCCGCCGGCGGGCTGGGATTCGATTTTGCCCCCGTTGAGGCATACGCCTGGGAATTGCGCACCAAAGATGCCAAGGAAACACCTTCCATTTGCTGTTATTGTGCTGTCGGCTGCGGCATACTGTGTCACACCGACAAGAAGACCGGAAAGGTCATCTACACCGAGGGCGACGCCGACCACCCGATCAACGGCGGAGCTCTCTGCGCCAAGGGCGCTTCCTCCTACCAGATCGCCCAGAACGACAAGCGAGCCCAGAATGTCCTGTATCGCGCCCCGAACAGCGACAAGTGGCAGGTAAAGAAGTGGGACTGGGCACTCAAGGAAATCGCCAAGCGAGTCAAGAAAACCCGTGACGCCACATTTGTCGAGAAGAATGCGCAAGGCCAGGTCGTAAACCGTTGCGACGGCATTGCATCTGTGGGCAGCGCCGCGATGGACAACGAGGAGTGCTGGATCTATCAGGGCATGCTCCGCGCGCTCGGCCTTTTCTACATCGAACACCAGGCCCGTATTTGACACAGCGCTACCGTAGCGGCTCTGGCAGAGTCGTTTGGACGCGGCGCTATGACCAATCACGGGATCGACCTTGCAAACAGTGATTGCATCCTGATTATGGGCCGCAATGCCGCTGAAAACCACCCGATTTCCTTCCGGTGGGTAATGAAGGCAAAAGACGCCGGCGCAACGGTCATTCACGTCGATCCGCGATACACCCGGACTTCGACCAAGGCCGACATCTATGCCCCCTTGCGTTCGGGAACGGATATTGCCTTCCTGGGCGGCATGATCAAGTACATCCTGGACAACAGCAAGTACTTCAAGGACTATGTCCTCAACTACACCAACGCCTCCTATATCGTGGGCGAGAAGTACGGTTTCAAGGACGGTCTTTTCTCGGGCTTCAACACCGAAAAGAAAGCCTACGACTCTTCCACCTGGGCATATGAACTCGACGATAAGGGAATCCCGAAAAAAGACCCCACTCTCGAGAATCCCCGCTGCGTACTCCAGCTCTTGAAAAATCACTACGCGCGCTACACCCCGGACGCGGTCTCCTCCATAACCGGCACTTCGCAGGATGACCTGCTGAAGGTCTATGAAGCCTACAGCGCGACCGGCGTTCCCGACAAAGCCGGCACCGTCATGTACGCCATGGGCTGGTGCCAGCACTCGGTCGGCGTTCAGAACATCCGGGCGATGTCGATTATCCAGCTTCTGCTGGGCAACATGGGCATCGCGGGCGGCGGTGTGAACGCGCTTCGCGGAGAGTCCAACGTTCAGGGCTCAACCGATGCCGGGCTCCTCTACCACATACTGCCCGGCTACAATCCGACGCCGACCGCAGCCGTGGCAACACTGGCGGACTACAGGAAGAAGTACACTCCGGGCACCAAGGACCCGTTCAGTGCGAACTGGTGGCAGAACCGTCCCAAATACATGGTCAGCTTCCTCAAGTCCATGTACGGCGATGCGGCCAAACCCGAGAACGAATTCGGCTACGCATGGCTGCCGAAGGGCGAAGAAGGCAAGCCCTACAGCTGGCTGGATCTTTTCGACGCCATGTACGCCAAGAAGCTCAAGGGTTTCTTTGCCTGGGGCATGAACCCGGCATGCAGCGGCGCGAATTCGAACAAGACCCGAGAAGCCCTGGCCAATCTGGAATGGATGGTAAACGTCAACGTTTTCGACAACGAGACGGCCTCCTTCTGGAAGGGCCCGGGGATGAAGCCCAAGCAGATAAAGACGGAAGTGTTCTTCCTGCCCTGCGCGGCATTCCTGGAAAAAGAGGGATCCATTTCCAACAGCGGACGGTGGGTGCAATGGCGCTACAAGGCCCAGGAGCCGCCCGGAATGGCCAAACCCGACGGCGACATCATCTATGAGCTTTTCCTCGAAATCCGCGCTCTCTACCAGAAGGACAAAAAGGCAAAATTCTCCGTTCCCATCCTGAACCTCAAGTGGGATTACGCGACAAAGCACCAGTTCGATCCCCACCTGGTGGCAAAGGCCATAAACGGGTACTGGACGGCCGACAAGAAAATCGGCGACAAGACCTACAAAAAGGGCGAGCAGGTCGCCGCCTTCGCTTTGCTTCAGGACGACGGTTCCACCGCCTGCGGAAACTGGATCTATTGCCAGAGCTACAACCAGGACGGCAACAACATGGCGCGCCGGGAAAAGAGCGATCCGAGCGGCATAGGCCTCTACCCCAAGTGGTCGTGGGCATGGCCGGTGAACCGCAGGATCATCTACAACCGCGCATCGGTCGACCCCACCGGCAAGCCCTGGAATCCCAAGAGGGTCGTTGTCGAGTACGTCGGTGAAGTCAAGGACGGAAAGTACGCTTCGGGCAGTTGGAAGGGCGATGTCCCGGACGGGCCCTGGCCGCCGCTCAAGAACCCGGACGGGTCTGCCAGAGAGGACGGAAAGCTCGCCTTCATCATGAAGCCCGACGGCTACGCGTCGATTTTCGGCCCCGGGTTGAAGGATGGCCCGTTCCCCGAGCACTACGAGCCGCTTGAATGCCCGATCGACAAAAACCCGTTCAGCCCGCAGCTCAACAACCCCGTTGCGGCCACGTTCAAGTCGGTGAAGGACGTCATCAAGAAGTGCGATCCCAAATTCCCCTTTGTCGGGACCACGTACCGCGTGACGGAGCACTGGCAGACGGGAGTTCTCACCCGCTGGCTCCCGTGGCTCACGGAAGCCGAGCCGCAGCTTTTCGTCGAGATGAGCGAGGAACTCGGCAAGCTCAGAGGCATCAAGAACGGCGAAAGGGTTGTGGTCGAATCGCCCAGAGGCACGCTCGACGCGGTGGCGATCGTAACCAAACGCTTCAAGCCTTTTGTGATACAAGGTGCGGAAATACACGAGGTCGGCTTGCCGTGGCATTTCGGATGGGTATACCCGCCGCAGGGCGGTGACAGCGCGAACCTGCTTACACCGTCGGTCGGCGACCCCAACACCCGTATCCCTGAATCAAAAGCGTTTATGGTCAACGTGCGGAAGAAGGGGGCCTAAGCCATGGCAGGTAAAAGTATTTTCGTTGACACGACACGGTGTACCGCCTGCAGGGGCTGCCAGATCGCATGCAAGAACTGGAACCGGAACGCGGCTTCTGCGACGAAAAATCTCGGCAACCATCAGAATCCTCCCGACCTGGACGGCAATACCTTCAAGCTCGTCCGGTTCAGCGAGGTTGAAAACGAGGGCAAGGTTGGCTGGTACTTCTTCCCCGACCAGTGCCGGCACTGCCTTGAGCCGCCCTGCAAGGATACGGCCGAAGGGTACGTGAACGAATCGGTCATACAGGACGATGCGACCGGGGCGATCGTTTATACCGATAAGGTTAAGGAGGCTCCTTTCGACGAGATCAAGTCGAGCTGTCCCTATGACATCCCGCGGCGAAATGCCAGGGGGCTCGCGGTCAAGTGCACGATGTGCATAGACCGGATCAGCAACGGAAAGAAGCCCGCGTGCGTAAGCACCTGCCCGACCGAGGCAATGAGCTTCGGGGAAAGGGATGAAATCCTGAAGCTCGCAAACGAAAGACTCGCGGCGCTGAAGGCGAAATTCCCGAAGGCCCAATTGCTGGACGCCGATCAGGTCCGGGTTATCTACCTCGTTGTGGATGATCCGAAAAAGTATCACAAAAATGCTGTCGCAAGCCTTGAACGGGGCAACCGCAGGTTTGCCGCAAAACGTGTCATCGACAGCATACTGCGTGTATAATCAGGAATTGCCGGATGCGAGCGGGCATGCGCCGCTCATTTTGGCGCTTGCGCGTAAGGCTGCGGCAAAAATCCCGAGGGGGGCGGGGGAAATCATTTCCCCCGCTCTTTTCCATTGGTTCAATCTTGAATGCAATTTGGCAAGAGATACATCGGAGTCGACATTTAACGGATCGCCGGCCCTATTCGGCCGGCGCTTCTTTCCAAAGGATACGACAGTGAATTCCGGCTCTTATGTGGAAGAAGATCAAATCGAAAGGGCCATTGCTCTTTCCAGAGTGGAAAGGCCCGCGTATTCTCACCTGTACGGCTTTCTCGAAGCACTGTTCACATCGAGAGCGGCAATCAGGGACCGCCTGAGTATCAAACCTCCGATCATGGAAAACGGCACCGTCGCGACGCGGTGGGAAAACGGCTTCCCGCTTCTGAACCGGTGGGATTTTCCGATAGACACGGCCGCTGCCGGGCTCATTGTCGAGAGATCCGAGACCGATATTCCTCCCGATAACCGCCAACTGAGATACGCCTTGGAGGTGCTGCAAAACTCGCTTCGCGCTCACGCGGAAAGCGCCGCCGAGTTCTGGCAAAGTTTTCTGCACCACGAGATGGAACCCTGGGAAGAATGGATCGAACCGACGCAGGACACCGCTTCCGTCCTCTTCCTGGCGAGAAACGCGCTGAGGCCTTCCATCGAGCGGACAGCTTCATTGCTTCTCGAAAAACACCCGATTCCGGGCACGTGGCTCAAAGGCTACTGTCCCGTCTGCGGGTCGCTTCCTTCGATTCTCTACCTCGAAGGAGCGGGCGCGCGGAAAGCGCTCTGCTCATGGTGCGGCACCACCTGGGACCTTCACCGCCTTCAGTGCCCATATTGCGAGAACCGCCACCACGAATCGCTTGGCTACCTCGCTCTGGAGGACGAATCCCGGAACCGGGTCGTATACTGCGACAGCTGCAAGCACTACTTCAAGCAGATCGATACGCGGGAGCTTGCCTATCCTCCCTATTGGCCTCTGGAGGAATGGACGACCCTGCACCTCGATCTGCTGGCGCAGAAGGCTGGCTGGCTCCAGCCGCCCTCGCCCTCGCCCGCCATCTACGGTACCGGTCATCCCTGAGGGAAACGAAACGGCCACGCGCACCAATGGCTGCGTGGCCGCAGTCCCCGTATCGGACCGCTTATCGCTTCCTTTTTTCTCCGTATACTCCGGCCAGAAGTTTTGCCGGAGCGATATCCCTCCGCCGCCCCTTGCCGTGATTGAGAGCCAGGATGCTCCCCAGGATCATGGTCCCGCCGACCCAGAACCGCCACGTAATCGTCTCGCCAAGAAACACGAAGCCCCAAAGAGCGACGAAGAATACCTCGCTCGTGAGGAGCATGCTTCCCTCGTAGCTGCCGCAGTACCGGAACCCCTCGTTCATGGCAAGTTGCGCGACAACCGAGGTGAGGATTATCGCCAAGACGATCAGCCACTCCTGCGAGTTGGCGGGAATCCGGGGATCCGAAAGAAACGGGGCCACGGTGGCAAGAGCCCCCGTCAGGCAGAAATAGAGGTATATGACGACGGGACCGTTCGTCTCCCTCGCCTTCTTGAGGGTGGCAACCGCAATGCCTGCGCACGCCGCGCCGGCAATGCAAATCGACTGGCCTAACAGTCCGCCCTCCATCCTCGCGTCAAGACACACGGCGACGCCGCCCAGGGCGACCGCGGCCCAGCGCAGCCCCGCGTCTCTTTTCTCCCTGTATACCAGGACGGAAAAAACGGCGGCAAAAGCCGGGTAGGCATAGAACAAGACCAGGGCGGTCGAGATCGGAATCATCCGAATGGCGATGATCAGGGCCACGAAAGCCAGAAATCCCGCAACGCCGCGCAAAAGCAGGAGCTTCTTGTTGTCCCCCGCGAACGGGTTGGACCGTCCGGCAAAGATGACGAGCAGGATCAGCATGCCTATGCCGAACCGGTAGAAAGCGATGTCCCAGACGCGAAAGTCCGGTCCCAGAGCCTTGAGCAGGCAGTCCATGACTGCGAAAAGGAATGCGGACGTGAGCATCAGGGCCGCGCCCAAGGCCCCGGGTCCGACTCGCAGCCCGCAAAGCGAAAGGATGGTATGCGAATCGGATTGCATGATGGGCGGAAAACCTTTCAGTGACCGGCGATTGGCCGGACAGCTTCACACGGGTGAGCGGCCTGCGGGGGATTTTCCCGCGCGTCTTTTGACCGACTATACTACCCGCTCGCGACGCTGATCAACAGATTCCTCGACCGGCAACACGCGGATCGTTCCGGGCGCCGGCTCATCCGGTGCGGATACGCGGAGTCCTATTTCAGCAGGATTGAACCCCGAGTGCCGTTCGAGCCAGGGATTTCCCGCCCGGAACAGGTCCCTTTCCGTTGACGTTGACCGGAGAGGATTATAACGCTATCCTGCGCATACTCTTCACAACCGATCACACAGGAGCCTGCAATGAAGACCGTCTGCGTGCTTGGAAGCCCGCGGGAAAAGGGAATCAGCACCGCCATTGCGAATCAGTTCTGCGCCGCCGCGGAGTCGATGGGATCCGAGGTCCGGACTTTTTTTCTCAACAAGCTCCGCTACAGCGGTTGCCAGGCATGCATGGCCTGTAAGAAAACTCATGAGCGCTGCGCCCTGGAAGACGACCTTACCCCGGTCCTGGACGCGATTGCAGACGCGGACCTCCTCCTCCTGGCTTCGCCCGTGTACTTCGGAAACGTCTCCAGTCAGCTCAAAGGCTTCATCGACCGGACATATTCCTTCTTCGTGCCCGACTTCGTCACAAATCCCAAACCCTGCCGGCTCAAACCCGGGAAGAAAGTCGTTTTCGTCCTGTCCCAGGGCATGCCCGACGAAACGGCTTTCGCGAACATATATCCCTGGTACGAATTCGTTTTCCTGCAACGTTTCGGCTTTTCGGAAAGCCGGCTCATAAGAGCCTGCGGCGTGCGGGATATTTCGAAGCGGCAGGACCTGCTCGGTCTCGCCGAAAATACGGCGCGCGAGTTGTGCCGCCTTGGATGATGAGAACGGGTGAGGGCCTTCCCCCCCGCATTCTTATGGAGCGCGGATTCGCGCCCTGCTCGATACAGTTGGTTCTTCGTAAATAACTCTGTCCTGAGCTTCACGAATCATTTCCGGGAGGGGACCGATGTCTGATCGCGATGGCCGCATTCGTACGCGTTGTTTCGCAGCGGGGACCGCTTTTCTGCTCGCGATAATGCTCAGCTTTTTTCTGTGCGCGACCCGCCTCCTGGCGGCATCGGCGCCGGCTGGGGATGGGACCTCGAAGGAATTGAAAATCTCCCGCATCCTTCCGTCCGGTGAGGACGCCCCCACGTCGAGGCAGATCGTCTTCGAATTCAACCGTCCGGTCGTTCCCCTGGGCAGAATGGAGCGGAACGCGTCCGAGATCCCGATAGAGATCGAGCCCGCCCTGGCCTGCCAGTGGCGCTGGCTGAATTCCTCAAGTCTTGCATGCCAGCTTGACGAACGAAACGCCATGGCTCCGGCGACCCGCTACACCATAAAGGTCCGGCCCGAAATCAAGACCGAGGATGGGGCTGCGCTCGCCGGGCCCGTCTCGCACAGCTTTGTAACCAAGCGCCCGAAGAGCGCATCCGTCATGTTCCAGCGCTACCTCGCTCCCGGAATGCCGCTTTTCCGCATCGAGTTTAACCAGCCGGTGCAACGGAGCACACTGGAGTCCCATCTCTTCTTCAAAACCGACGCCGGTCCGAGGGTTGCCGCGAAAGCAACCGAAGACAAGCGCTTTGAGAAAAAGTACCCCGGCCTCGTCTGGATGGTGACGCCGGCAAGCGATCTGCCTGACGACACGGGCGCGGGCCTCTACGCGGAGCCCGGAATTCTCGGGGTCAAGGGGACTGAGCCGGGGATACAGCGGGAAAAGGTCGCCTCATTCCATACGCTGCCGCAGTTTCGGTTCGAAGGGGTCGAGTGCAGGGACATGAACAACAAACAGCTCATTTTCCGGCCGGAGTCCCCGTTTTCTCCGAAAGTGCGCTGCAATCCCATTCATGTGATGTACCTGCGCTTCTCCTCGCCCGTTGCCAATTCGGAACTCCGCCAGAAAGTGCGGCTTGTCCCCGCCGGCAAGGGAGGGGACGTCCAGGACGTCTGGGAGGAGGGCGATTACTCCCGCCTCACCATGGAGCGGTCCAAGGGGGAAGCCTACAGCTTCATGATGAATAGCGACGCCCTGGCTCCTTTCACCGAGTACCGCATTATCGCGAAGGCCAATACCATAAAGGACGAGTTCGGAAGAGCGCTTACAAAGAATATCGACATGCGCTTCGCAACCGACCACAGGCCGCCCGACCTGCACATCTTCAAGAACATGTTCGTACTCGAAAAGGGACTCGATACGGACATGCCCGTCGTCTCCACCAATCTCGATCAGATCGAACTGAAATACGAAGTGCTCGGGCCGGAGGGCAAATCCGCACCGCAGAGCAAAGTTCTTACGGGCCCGAGGAAACGCGATGCCGCCGTATCGATTCCGCTCCAGATTCGAAAGCTCCTCGGGCGCGATTCAGGCTCTGTCATGGGAAGCCTCTCGACCCGTCCCGCCGTGCGCGAGAAGGAATACCAGCCCAACTGGTTTTTCGCCGAGGTGACGCCGTATCATGTCCACGTGAAGATGGGACACTTCAGCTCGCTTGTCTGGATTACCGATTTGCAGACCGGCAAACCCGTCGAGGGCGTCAGCGTCAGGATCCAGAGCGACACATTCAAAAACCTGGGACAAAACCCGACCATCCTCACGGAAGGGCTCACCGACGCATCCGGGATCGCCCAGCTTGACGGAACCGCCAAAATCGACCCGAATCTCAAGAGCTTCGAGGGGATCAAGCGCGATTCCCCAACTCTTTTCGTCTCCTGCCGCAAGGACGGGGACATCGGCGTCGTTCCTTTGCGCTACGAGTTCCAGGTGGACTCGGAGGGGTCCAATCACCAGTATATCCCCTCCTCGCAGCAGATGCGCCACGGCCACGTCCGGGCATGGGGGGCAACGGCGCAGGGCATCTACAAAGTGGGAGATACGGTCCAGTACAAGATATATGTCCGCGACCAGGAAAATCGCCGTTTCATCCAGCCTCCCGCGTCGACTTACAGGCTCAAGGTTCTCGACCCCTCGTCGCGGGTCATCCACCAGAGAGACAAGATCACGCTCTCCGAATTCGGAGCTTGCGACGGCGAATTCATCGTTCCCAAGAACGGGGCGGTCGGAGTCTACCGGTTTACCATGGAAGCCGACTTCGCCAAACTGGACCTCGATCCGCTGCAGGTGCTCGTAAGCGATTTTACGCCCTCCCCCTTCCGCGCAGTTACGGAACTGAACGGCAACCTTTTCGGGATCGGCGACAGCGTCACGGTTACGACTCAGGCAAAGCTCCATGCCGGAGGACCATACGGGAACGCTC
The DNA here is from genome assembly GCA_021372055.1 of Desulfobacteraceae bacterium. Taxonomy (GTDB): domain Bacteria; phylum Desulfobacterota; class Syntrophobacteria; order Syntrophobacterales; family Syntrophobacteraceae; genus SbD1. The sequence continues at coordinate 10,878 of JAJFVB010000285.1, forward strand.
CGACCCGCATAAACGCATGGGTCGAAACCCAGCCCTTCCGGACAACGGATGCGGCGGCCCGTTCGTTTCAATTCGACGTCTACCAGAAGGACGAGGACGAACCCTCCGGGACTCAGAATGCATTTCAAACCTCCGCCAAGCTCGATAATGACGGGAACATGGAGACAAAGTTCACCCTCGCCGACCTGCCCGTCCAGTACGGGCGTCTGACGGTTGAAAGCTCTGTCAGCGATGAGCGGGCCAAGTCCGTAGCAAGCCGCGCGACCGCCGTGTTTTACGGCCGGGACCGCTATGTCGGGCTCCTTCAGCCCGATTGGGTGTTCCAGGAGGGGAAACCCGTCAAAACTTCGTTCGTCGTGGTCGATCAGAACGGGAAGATCATTCCCGGAGTCGCAACCCATGTGGACATCGAAAAGCTGGAGACCAAAGCCGCGCGGGTGAAGGAAGCCGGCGACGCCTACGCGACGCAGTATTCCAGAGAGTGGGTGAAGGTTCAAGGCTTCGATCTGAGTTCGGGAGCCGACCCGCAGGAATTCGAGTTCGCTCCCGCGGAATCCGGAACCCTCAGAATCGTCGCGGAGATTCGAGACACCAAGGGCAGGACGCACAAGACGGTGCTGAGGCGCTGGGTGTCCGGCAGGAGCTATGTCCTCTGGGAGTCCGACGAGGGCAACCTGCTCAATGTCCATCCGGAAAAGGAGACCTATAAAGTAGGCGATACCGCCCGCTTTTTCGTGCAGAACCCCTATCCCGGGGCCCAGGCGCTCGTCACGGTGGAACGCTACGGCGTACTCGACCGCTGGGTGCGCACCCTGGAGGGCAGCGCCGAGGTTATCGAGATTCCCGTCCAGCCCGACTATATCCCCGGATTTTATGTTTCCGTTATGGTCATGTCGCCCCGCGTGGACAAGCCGCTCGGTCCGGGAGGTGAAGACCTCGGAAAGCCGACCTTCCGTATCGGCTACGCCAAAATCGAAGTTCAGGACGTGTTCAAACTGATAGACGTCAAATGCGTTTCCGACAAGGAGGTCTACAAGCCGCGTGAAACCGTGAAGCTCGAGTTCGAGGCCAGCCCGAGAAACCTTCCATCAGACGTGAAAAACCCTCCCATCGAGCTCGCGGTGGCCGTTCTCGATGAAGCCGTATTCGACCTGCTGAGCCAGAAAGCCCTCGCCTTCGATCCCTACCAGGGCTTCTACAAGCTCGATTCCCTGGACCTCACGAATTTTAACATCATCATGCAGCTCGTCGGGCGGGAAAAGCTCGAAAAGAAGGGGGCCAGTCCCGCCGCCGCCGCCGGATTCGATCTCAGCATGCGCTCCGTATTCAAATTCGTGAGCTACTGGAATCCGTCTCTGCGTACCGATGCGGACGGCAAGGTAAAAGTCGAGTTCACTCTTCCGGACAACCTAACCGGATGGCGCGTTCTGGCGATGGCGGTCACGCCGGAGGACCGCATGGGACTGGGGCAGTACACGTTCAAGGCAAACCAGCTCACCGAACTGAGGCCGGTTCTTCCGAATCAGGTTCTCGAAGGCGATACCTTCCTGGCGGGCTTTTCCGTTATGAACCGGACCGCCGAGCGGAGAGACATCGAGGTGAAACTGACAGCCGAAGGCAGGTGCGCATCGCCCGACGGCGCGACGGAAAAACCCTCGGTTTCGCAGACCATCGCCGCCGAGCCCTACAAAAGGTATACGGTCCGGCTTCCGCTCAAGGCCGCGGGGCCCGGAGACATCCGTCTAACCGCCCAGGCGGGCGATGAACGCGACAAGGACTCCATGCATCACACCCTTCTTGTCTATGCGCAGCGGAGCCCGCAAGTCTCCGCCGCCTACGGGAGCATCGTCACCGGGGAAGCCAGGCAAAGAATCGAATTCCCCGATATGCGTCCGGGTTCGGGGCTTCTCAACGTGTCCCTTTCCCCCACGATTCTTGGAGGCCTCGGGGGCGCCTTCGACTTCATGAAGTCCTACCCTTTCGAGTGCTGGGAACAGAAAATCAGCCGCGCCGTTATGGCCGCAGCGATCTCGAAGCTCTCGCCATATCTGCCGGAACAATTCCAATGGGAAAAGAGCGACGCATTCGCGGAAAGAATCCTCCAGACCGCCTCCGAGTTCCAGGCGCCCAATGGAGGAATGGCTTTCTATCTCCCGCGCGATGCGTGCGTGAGCCCCTTCCTCAGCGCCTACACCGCGCTGGCTTTCAACTGGATGCGTGAAACCGGCCATGAGCCGCCCGCGCCGGTGGAGGAAAAGCTCCACAACTACCTGCTGAACCTTCTGAAGAAGGACTCGGCAGATGATGCCGCCTCCCGCGCGATCCTTCCGAATGTGAGGTCGATTGCGCTATCCGCCCTCGCAGACAGGAAGAAGATCACCGCAGCCGACCTCGAGCGCCAGCGCAAGCACCTGCCGGGGCTGAGTCTTGTCGGCAAGGCCTTCTTCCTCGAGGCTTCGGCCAAAATCGAACCGGGCGCGGCAACCCAGCGCGAGGTCCTGCAAGACATTCTCTCACACGGAGACCAGACCAGCGGAACTATCCGGTTCACCGAGTCAGCCGATTCGCTGCTTCGGTCGATGCTCTCCTCCACCGCCCGGGACAACGCGGCAATCCTTCTCTCCCTTCTGGCTTATAAAGGAGCGAACCCCGCCCAGACAGAGCTTGGAGACATTCCCGCGCACCTCATGCGGGCCGTTTCCGCCAGTCGCAGGGATCGCGACCATTGGGCCTCGACCCAGGAGAACGTATTCGCCGCGATGGCAGCCCTGCGCTACAGCCAGGCATATGAAACGCAACAGCCGGACATCGACTTTGAAGCCCTTCTCGACACCCAAGCCCTCGGAAAGGGACACTTTGCGAATCCGAACGACCGGCCTGTTGCCTTCCGATATAACGTTCAGGACTCGGATCGGGGACGCAAGGCGGACATCGGGATACGACAGCAAGGACCCGGCCGGCTCTACTTTGAGACGAGACTTTCCTACAGTCCCGCTCGGCCCGGCGACGAGGCAGTGAACGCGGGCATCGAAATTCACCGCGAATACAGCGTCGAACGGGATGGGAAGTGGGTCCTGCTCGCATCTCCCATGGACGTCCGGATCGGTGAAGTCGTGCGGGTCGACCTTTTCGTCTCGCTGCCCGCCGAACGCTATTTCGTCGTGGTTGAAGACCCCGTCCCCGCCGGACTCGAACCGGTGAGCCGGGACCTCGCCACGGCTTCGGAAGCCGATGCGCGCAAGGCTGAGGCTCCTTTGCCCCCGGATTCTTTCCGGCATCGTTTCACCGACTGGCGAAGCTACGGGGTCTCGCGCTGGAGCTTCTATCACAGGGAGTTGCGTCACAAGGACGCGCGGTTCTACTCCGAACGGCTCGGCGCCGGGAATTATCACCTGTCCTACACGGCACAGGCGATCGTTCCGGGCGAGTTTTCGGCACCGCCCGCACGGGCCGAGGAAATGTACGAACCGGATGTTTTCGGCAAGAGCACCCCTGCCGTTCTGAAGGTGCAACCGGCGGATTGAGCGCATGAGGCTTCGACCTTGTCACCGCGTGCTTCTCACGCTGTTCGCTGTGATCCTCGGGAGTTTTGTGCTGCTTGCGCGGAGGACGGGGCGGGATCTGCGCCCATTGCCCGCATCGCTCAAGGCTGTCGAATCCGAAGTGCGAAAGCCCCGGGTATTCGACCGCAACGGGGTGGCTCTGTCCATTACCTATCAGAACAGGTGGAGCACCCTGACAGTCCCGCTTCACGAGATTCCGGAACTCCTTCAGCAGGCTTTCGTCCAGTCCGAGGACCGGAGATTCTTCGAGCACGGGGGGCCGGACTGGCTTGCCCGCGCGCATGCTCTCCTCCAGAACATCCGGGCAATGCGGGGAGTGCGCGGCGCGAGCACGATTACCGAACAGGTCGTCCGGATGCTTCACCCCCGCCCAAGGACTGTCTGGTCGCGCTGGATCGAGGGCTTTGAGGCGGCGCGCCTGGAAAAAATCGCTTCAAAGACCGAAATCCTTGAGTTCTATCTGAACCAGGTCCCCTATGCGCAACAGAGGCGAGGCGTCGTCGAAGCAGCCCGCCTCTACTTCGACCGGGACCTCAACACCCTGAACCCAAGGGAGATTCTTGCGCTCGCCGTGCTGGTGAGGGCGCCCTCCGGTCTCGATCTCCGGAAAAACCCCAAGGCCATGGAGAAGAGCATGGCCAGGCTCGCCGGGCATATGATCGGGGCCGGGCTGCTCGACCGGGAAGAGCATGCGCGAATTCTTTCCGGGCGGTTCGAACTGGCAAGGCCGAGGGGCGTGCTCGAAGCGCCGCATTTCGTTCAATATCTTTTCAGATCGTCCGGTGCGGACCCGACGTTGTCGGGGGGCAGGCTTACATCGACGCTCGACGGCCACATGCAGCAAAAGACGCGGCAGATCCTGGCGAACAGGCTTGAAGCGCTCAGGTCGAGCGAAGTCGGCAACGGGGCGGTGCTGGTCGTTGACAACCGAACCGATGATGTCCTTGCATGGGTCAGCGGCAGCACCGCCGAGGATGACACAACGGGGTCCATCAATGCCGTCCTTGTCCCGAGGCAGCCGGGCTCGACGCTCAAGCCGTTTCTCTATGCCCTCGCGATGGAGCTGGGATGGACGCCCGCGACCCTGATCGACGATTCGCCGATGGCCGAACCGATAGGCTCGGGCCTCCACAGCTTCCAGAATTACAGCAGGGTCTATTACGGCCCGCTGCGCCTTCGCGATGCGCTCGGCAACTCCCTCAACACTCCCGCAATCCGCACGATCAAGTTCACGGGAGTCGAACGCTTTCTCGAACGGCTTCATCTTCTGGGGATATCCGGCCTCACGAAAGGCGCCGACCACTACGGCGAAGGCCTCGCCCTCGGCGATGGCGAGGTCAACCTTTTCGAACTCGTTCAGGCCTACGCAGCACTTGCCCGACTCGGCGAGTTCCGTCCTCTGCGCACACTGTCCGAACCTCGGCAGAGCGACGGCATGTCAAGACAGGTCATTGACCGGAAAACCGCCGCCATGGTGATCGACATCCTGTCGGACTCGCAGGCCCGGCGGCTTGAGTTCGGAGAGGGGCACCTGCTCAGATTTCCGATCCGAACGGCGGTAAAGACCGGCACCTCCACCGACCATCGCGACTGCTGGGCTGTCGGATTTACGGACAAATTCACCGTCGGAGTCTGGATGGGAAATCTCGACAGGAGGCCGACCCGCGGCATAACCGGCGCTATCGGACCGGCTCTGGTCTTGCGATCCGTCTTCGCCGAACTCAACCGTGAGCACGAGGTGCAGGAAGAACACCCCGGCGCCCCCCTGATCACCGAGACGATCTGTTCGGTATCGGGGATGCTTGCGGGGCCGCAATGCCCACGGGTAGTAGAGGTATTCGAACCCGGCAACAAGCCGGCAGGCATTTGCGCGATCCATGCGGCGAACTCCGAAACGATCCCGCCCCGCCCCCGCTCCGCCCAGAAAGCGGACTTGAGGCTGCTCCAGCCCACACAGGGCCTTCAGCTTGCGATAGATCCGCGCATTCCGCTACCGCTTCAGTCTTTTGCCTTCAAAATACCCCGGAATACGGAGGTTGCGCGCATCGAGTGGGTCTTGAACCGGGAACTGCTCGCTCAGACCGGATCCGGCGTCCACCAGCTGAACTGGGCCCTTCTTCGCGGAATACACCAGCTCAAAGCACGAGTCTGGACGAAACCGGATGAGGAACCCATGGAGACACCAGAAGTCTCGTTTATGGTGAAATAACGCCCTGTTGCTATAGGTACTGGATTATAAGGTAGATGCAGGGAAGCACCACGATCATGGCGCACGTGCTTGTGAGCCAGCAGAAGTTTGCCAGGTCGAGGTCCAGTTCATAGATCGATGCGCCCACCACCGCAATGAAAGCAACCGGCATCGAAGAAGCGATCAAAACCGACTTGAGAGGCAGCCCGCCGTAGAGTTCGTGCATGCCGAGCAGAACCGCCGCCCCGCAGGCCAGGGCGGGCATCGCCACGAATTTCACCCCCGACACCAGCAAAGCTTCACGAATATAGCCCATCTTGCTGAACCGCAGTCCGAGGCCGACGGAAATCAGCAGGAGCAATACTCCGAGCGGGATGAATACGGCACTGACGGTTTCAAAAAAGGCCGGGCGCGGGATCCCCGAAAAATTGAGTCCGATACCGGTAGCGAGTGCGCACAGGGCAACCCTTACAAAAGGATCCCTGAAAACCGCCCGGATTCTCGAAAAAAGGGATTCGTCCCCGAAGGAATCGGAACTGTAGTATTTCGCAATGGCAAACCCGATGCCGAAATAGCAGAATTCTTCAAAGATCTTGTAGAGGGCAAGCAATCCGAAGCCCTCCTCGCCCAGGAAGACGAAGGCAACAAGGGAGCCCATAGATCCGATGTTCGAAAATGACCCGCAGCAGTATAGCGCCCCTATCTGCCTGCGGTTGCACCCGAACAGTCTCGCACCGATCCAGGCGAGCAATCCTCCCGCGAGCAGGATGGACAAACCGAGAATCGGCAGGGCGGCAATCCTCAAGTTGTCCACTCTGACGATCCAGATGGCGATGACAATGGGCACGGGGGTGAAGAACCACAGCGCGATCTTCTGAATCCCGATCCTCAGCCGCTGCGTACTCACCGGCAGCCTGATACGCCCCGATTCGAGCAGACCTTGCAGGACGTAGCCAAAGGCAAGCCCGAAGAAGATAATGCCGATGGAGAATAGAAGCTTACTCACGGCTGCCGCACAACTCTCCGCAATTGAAGCTCAAAGCGCCGCGAACGGGCAGCACCAGAGGAAAAGGAATGCATTCGCCACATGAGCGGGAACTCGATGACCAGCGTTAAAGGTCGGAGCGGTTTTTCGTCCTTGCTGTTTCGCCAAACCCAGGGGGCGGTCAGACTGTCCGCCCCTTGAAAAAGGTCATGAGACAACAAGCGGCCGAAAGAGACCTCGAAGTCTTTTTTACCGAATTTTTCCCTGCGTATCCACAAAAATAGGGGAACTTCTGATGATCCGGTCGGATGATTGGAATTCTCTTCGGAAACTCAAATTCGAACCGAATGCGTGATTCAATTCACAATTTTCACAAGCGTCAATTTCCGCGAAAATTTGCGCTTCGATCTCGATCCGGCTCTGCCATTGATTTTACTTGACATGGTCTTGGTTGTGCAATAGCTTGGTTTCGTGCGTAATACCAGTTCACTGTGGGATTAGTATCACAAAATGCGGATCGCTCAAGTGGCTCCATTGCCGGTCGGGGATTCTTATCGTTTACCCGTCTTACACTCCATCCACGTCTAATTACACGAATAGTAAATAGAAACTGGTTTAGTGCCCTCCAAGTGCGGTTGAGGCGTATTCGAACGTCGGAGGCACCTGTTATGTCTCGGCACAGCTCAACCAGAGTCCTCCTGATCGGGAGTAATGCAAACGTGTCACATTGACACTCAACCCCCATCCAGGTGCCCTTCTTGGGGAACCCGAATTTCGGCCCTGTTGCAAGACGGACGGACCCTTGGATCCGGTCCGCCCTGGAATCTCACAAGGGAGATGAAAATGAAGGAAAAGCTGCAGAAAGTCTTTTCGCATCACCACGGCACGCGCGACGCCCTGATTCCGATACTTCAGGAAATCCAGGGCGAATTCGGGTATCTGCCACCCGAAGCAATGGACGCCGCCGCGAGATTTTGCCGGATATCGCCGGTGGAGGTCTTCGGGGTGGCAACATTCTACGCGCAGTTCAAGTTCGATCCGGTGGGCAGGAACTCGATCATGGTCTGCCAGGGAACCGCATGCCACGTTATGGGCGGCGCCCGTATTCTCGAGGAGGTCATGAACCAGCTTCAGGTCAAACCCGGCCAGACCACGCAGGATGGCAGGTTTACTCTCGAGACGGTCGCCTGTATCGGTGCATGCGCTCTGGCGCCTGCGATGTTCGTCAACAAGGATACCCACGGTCGAATGAAACCCGAGAAAATAGCGGAGATTCTGAATGGAGCCGGCAATTAGACTACAACCGGGCAAGGAGCGTCAGGTCCTCGTCTGTCGGGGTACCGGATGCGAATCTCAGAAAGCAAACATCATATTCTCGAACCTGGAGAAAGAACTGACCAGGCAAGGCCTGGACACGACGGTGGAAGTCAAGTTCACGGGCTGCCACGGTTTCTGCCAGCAGGGCCCCACCGTCATGGTCATGCCCGCGGGCACCTTCTACTGCAATGTGACGCCCGATGACGCCGCCGAAATCGTCGAGATGGACCTCATGAAGGGCCAGCCGGTCGAACGGCTGCTGTTCCTCGATCCGAAGACCAAGGACAGGGTCCTGAGCTTCCGCGACATGAAGTACTTCAACCCGCAGCGTCGGATCGTGCTTCGCAACTGCGGTTTTATCAACCCGGAGGACATTGAGGATTACCTGGCAACCGGCGGCTACGAGGGGATCAAAAAAGCCCTCGGGATGACCCAGCAGCAGGTGATCGACAACATGAAGCTCTCCGGGCTGCGCGGCCGCGGGGGCGGCGGGTTCCCAACCGGCATGAAATGGGAGTTCGCCAACCGCTCCGTTGCGGATCAGAAATACATCATCTGCAACGCCGATGAAGGCGACCCCGGGGCGTTCATGGACCGCGCCGTTCTCGAAGGCGACCCGCACAGCGTGCTCGAAGGCATGATGATAGGCGGCTATACGATCGGGGCCACCAAGGCCTATATCTATG
>JAJFVB010000294.1 GCA_021372055.1 Desulfobacteraceae bacterium
TGCGGGTCTGCTGGGACATGACGCGCAAGACCCCATCCTTGCTGATGCGGGTTGCGAGCTGGCGCATCACCAAATCCTTCTGCTCTTGATCTAAACTGGGTGAGTTCACCACGTCAAACCACAAAGTGACGCGGCTCAATACTTTATTAACGTTATGGACTATTTAATAGGGGGTACAGGATGGGGTCGATCAAAACTTATCCAGGCCGCTTGCTTTCCGGTTACGTCAAGAATTTAGTTTGATTCATAATTAGTCTTCTTTAAAAACAAAATCATCCAAAGAACCCCCCTCAGAGATCAACGATTTGAAAAAGCCTGCCATGGCTAAACGCTTCAGCGCATCAGAGTAACTTTTTTTCACCTCGTTGGGTGTTAATCTCAACTCTTTTGCTGCTTCGTCAAAAGTATGCGACTTTTTCTCCCCAAATCCCTCAATCAATCTGAAAACCTTTTCCTGACGAGGAGTGGTGGTGGCTATGTATTTTCTAAGGAGGGAGCTAGACGATGTTGCTTCTAAAAATGCCTGGCCATATTCTGTGCGTCGAACAGTTTCAAGGATTTCATCCAAAACAGCCCCTTGGGGACGACTTATCGGTGAAGTGGATTCATGCGGAACGCTTTGCAGGGAATGTTCTAAATCCGGCCACCACTTCTCGAATACATCCCTGAGTATTGTACTGTCTAAAGGGTTTTCTAGATTGCTATTTATCGCCTTGACCAATCCAAACACATCTTCTTTTTCAGCGGTGGTGTGCTGAAAAAAAGCAAGCGGCCCTGTAATGTCTGTATAGTTGAGATTGAGCAGAAAGGTCCACACCCTACTCCCAATTTTTTTGGAGATTGCGCCCGATTCGAAGAGAAGCCATGGCGATTCGGTATTTCCCGGCACTAAACAGACAATCGCCAGATTGCAATCCTCGATACTTTTAAATAATTCAATGGGCCAATTCGCGCCTTTCTCTATGTCTGCTCGCGAAAGCCAAGGCTCAGCCGCCTGGATGACTTTCTTTAGCCAATCCCTCAAGATCTCCGCGACCCTACCGCTTCTTTGCCCAGACCAGCTGATAAATATTTTCATCCGTATGTCCTCTCAGAAATTACAGAAAAAGGCACGGGTATTATGGGCAGTTCCGATGTCGGGGCTAAGCGCAAAGTTCCCTTGTTTTGTTATTCCTCAATAGGGACCTTCTTCGACCTCTCCTGCTTCAGACTGCCACGCTGCTTTTTCTCCTCCAACCTCCGCAGTTTCGCCCCCTTGCTGACTCGTGTTTTCTTTCTTGCTGGAACCCTCCTTACGGCATTCCGAAGCAGTTCGGCGAAACGCTCTTTGGCGAGTTCCTTATTTTCCAACTGGCTGCGGGTCTGCTGGGATATGACGCGCAAGACCCCATCCTTGCTGATGCGGGTTGCGAGCCGGCGCATCACCAAATCCTTCTGCTCCTGCTCTAAACTGGGTGAGTTCACCACGTCAAACCACAAAGTGACGCGGCTCGACACTTTATTGACATTCTGACCGCCGGGGCCGCTGCTGTGAGATGCCGTAAAGAGGAGTTCATCGTCGGAAATCGAAATGAGATTGTCTATCGAGATCATAGCAAGTCCTAGCGCCAGTGCGGACCAATCCTCATGAAATTGCGAACATAGCACAGATCTACATTCCAGCCGGCACGGTGTGCCAAAGAACGCTTTTGAAAAGCGTGGGGAACTGTGCCCACACACCCACGCCCCTACGCAACTCATTTGCGGGGGGGGGGGGCGGGGGAATCATTCCCCCGCTCTTTATGCTGTTCAGCCGGTGAGTCAAAAAATCACAGTTTTCGGATCTTTACGAAATGCTCCTGCATGGCGATGCCCCCTCCCGACGAGTCCCATATTTCCAGGCCGCCCGGCATCAGGCATCCATCCGATACTCCCTTGCCGAAAGCGCGGCTTTCGACGGGGAGCGTGTGCCCGAATCCGTGCACCATGAAAACCGCCTCCGGATGAATAAACTCCGTAAGCTTCGCCTTGATTCTCGCGCATCGCCCGGTGCTGGAGACCTCAACTTCCTCGCCATCGGCGATCCGCATTTTCTCCCCCGCGGCCTTATTGATCCAGAGCACGTTTTCCGGCATCTGCTCGCACAGCAGGGGATTGTTTACCGTGTGTCCCTGGGTATGGACCGGGCAGCGGCCGAAAGTGATGCGGAAAGACCCCGCTCCAGGCGCGACGGGCCGTTGATAAGGCTTGAGAGAGGGCAAGCCTGCCTTTTCGAGTTTGGCGGAGACGATCTCAATCTTTCCGGAAGGGGTATTGAACTGAAAACCTTCCCTCTTGCGATACAGGGGGGCATCCGAAAGCTGCACCATGCCCGTAGCGTCAAAATCTTCAATCGAAACGCCGGTCCCATCCAGTTGATACCGCCAGATGTCTTCGATGGAATCGAAGCAAAGCGGGTCCAGCTTGAGCTTCTTTGCGAGCCCGCAGATGATTTCCCAGTCTGCCTTTGTATCAAAGATCGGCGCGACGGCCCTTTTGCGGACAAAGAAATAGGGTTTCAAACCATTCTTGCAGCCGATGATGCTCTCGCGCTCCAGATAGGTGGACAGGGGCAGCACCACGTCCGAAAACCAGGCCGTATCCGACCAGCTGAACGTAACCGATACCAGGAGGTCCAGCTTCTCCAAAATCCTCTTCTGCGATTCCGGGTCGGGCATGGCCATGAGGGGATCGTGTCTGTAGGCGATGTAGGCCTTGACCGGATACGGGTCTTCGGTTTCGATTGCCTTGAAGGCGAGATGGAGCAGGCCGGGTCCGGAATCGAAATGCGGATAGCGCCATCCGACGCCGTCCGCCCGCTTTTCTTTCACCGCATCGAACAGGCCTGCAAGTGGCCTCAGTCCTTTGCGGCTCACGTCTCCCGGCTTGTTCGAAAAGGGCAGCCCGCCTTTGGCTCCGATAGCTCCGAGCAAAGCGTTGATAATGTAGATCGAACGGCAGACGTGGAACGAGTCCGTATAACGAGCGGTCATCCAACCCGGGTGCCATACGACGGCGGGTTTGGCTTTCGCCAGAGCGCGCGTGAAGGAGGCGATATCCGCGGCGGGGATTCCGGTTTCTTCTTCCGCCCATTCCGGAGTGTAGGGGGCGACAAACCCGCGCAGTTCCTCGAGGTCTTGTATCCAGGCGGCGGCGAATTCGGAATCATAGAGGCCCTCCTCGAGCAATACGTGAATGGCTGCGAGGTTGAAGGCGTAATCGGAGCCGGGGCGAACCATGAAAAACCGGTCGGCCTTGGCCGATGTGTTGGTTGCCCGGATATCTATCACGGTAAGCTTGCAGCCGTTCTCCATGCCTTCCAGCAGATCGTTGACTTCCTTTACGTTGATGGATTCGAAAATGTTCCTGGTTTGCAGAACCACGTGGCGGGCGTTCTTCAAATCATAGACGAGGTCTTGCCGGCCGAAACCGAAAACGGACTGCGCGGCATGGTGGACATTCCGGGCGCAGGAAACGTCGTGGTTGCAGTAATTGGGGGAGCCAAGCGCCCGGAGGAACGCCTGATGGAGGTCCCTGAAAGGGCCTCCCCGATCCGAGAACAGTATGCTCTTGCCGCCGTGGGAAGAGGAAACCGATGCGAGCTTTTCCGCGACATAATCCAGCGCCTCGTCCCAGGATGCGCGCCGCCATTTTCCCTCACCCCTGCCGCCGGCCCGGATGAGCGGATATCTGGGCCGTTCGTCGTCGTTCAGAAGAGCCAGGCCCGCGCCGCCCCGGGCGCAAATTGCGCCGTTTATCCCCGCAGCGTATGGATTGCCCTGTACGGAGGCGCACCGTCCATCGACCACTTCCGCCTGAATTGGACAGCGCACGGTACACATGCCGCAAATGCTGAAAACCTGATTTCTGGACATAAGTATCACTCCGATTGATTCCGTAATACACTGTGCAGGCAGCCATCGGCCCGAAAAGCCGGGATGATCGGGGTTCGATCAAGGAACGCATGACGGTCGATCCTACGTTGATCCTGAAGCTAAGCCAACTATGCCATAATGAACGGCTGAAATCAAACCGGCTATCCTCCGGAACAGACCGTTTGCCGCAGGGACGAGTTCTTGCCGGGTCTCGGAACGGCATCTGCTCGCGACCGGCTGTCCGTATCTTCTCCCAGGCGATCATTTTTTTCCCCTTGCTTCATTGACCGCTGCTGGTGTAGCTTAAATACAGCTGCAATTCCATAGACCATTTGGAAAAGCCTGATCGAGCGGAACTTCTTCCACGCGAAAAGCAATTCGTCCTAGAGCATCATCACCGACAAAGCGACAAGACCTTAACCAACCGCGGTTTCCCGCGACCCGGTACACAATGTTGATCCGACGCTGGATGAGCTTAGCTGTTCAAAGGAGCCGGATCGCACGCGATCCGGCATCGAGGGTTCTTTGCTTCCCGGCACAGCCGAGGCGCATACTGAGCGAACAGTTTCAAGATCTTCGAACCAGACGATAAAACACAGGAGGGACAGCATGCCTGATCTGCCGGAGACGCGCGCCGAACTGGAAGCCCTGCGTGCCGGCCTGGTGCCCCCTTACAAGGATGCCAAGGCCCGGAGCGATCAAACTGGGATGGCGAGACTAAGAGAGCTTGCCGGGCAAATTGATGACGCTCTCGACCTGCTTGCTCTGGGCGAGGCAAGAGGGGCTGCGAAAAAACTCGAAGAACTGAGGCCGCGGATCGAGGATGCGACGCAGCAGGCCAAATCATGGCCGTTTCTCTCATCCGGTTTGCCGGACGATCGCGAACGCTCCTACCGCGCCGTACTGCAGGACAATGATTTTGATGACGAGGGCCCTGCGGTGCCCGCCCCCGAACCCGTGCCCGTCAGCGCCGAAAAACTCCCTGTGGTGAGCCCCGGTTGGGCGGAGAATTACAGGGAGCTTTGGAATACGATGATCATAAAGCCGGAGTGGGAAAAGCCGGCCGACCGCCTCGCCCGAGAAATAATCGGCAAGCAGGGCCGCTACGCCTCCGCCGTATCGGGCACCCGGGTGCCGTGGTGGTTCGTCGCGGTAGTTCATGCCATGGAGTGCGGCCTTAAGTTCTCCGGGCATCTGCATAACGGCGATTCCTTGAGCGCGCGCACGGTCCGGGTTCCCAAAGGCCGGCCGCCTGTGGGTTCGCCTCCTTTCACCTGGGAGGAGAGCGCACGCGACTCAATCTCCTACGATAGACTCGACGAGGTAACCGATTGGTCCCTCACAAGTGCGCTCTATCATTGGCACCGCTACAACGGGATCAATAACGAATACAAAAGGCGGGGAATTCCGACCCCCTATCTTTGGAGCGGATCTCAGCACTACAGAAAGGGCAAATACGTCGCGGACGGCGTGTTTGATCCTGAAAAGAGCTCCGGCCAACTCGGCGCCGCCGTCATCCTGAAGGCTCTCATCAATGTCGGCGCAGTGACAATCGAAAACGAGACCCTCGGAGGCAATCCCGACGCGGCGACCGAGCATCCGCCGTCCCTGGCGATCGCCACCTCGCAGCCGCTGTCCGAACACGTCGTCGCGGAACTTGCATACCCGGGTCCGCTAAAGCTGGGGTCCGGGAAGACCCATGAGGAAAGACCAGGCGTCAAGCGTCTACAGGAGTGGCTCAATCTGCACGGCTGCGCCACGGCTATCGATTCGGATTTCGGAGAATCCACTCTGGACCGGTTGAAGTGCTTCCAGGAGAAGCGCAACAGGCGGGCAACCGGCGTACTCGATCTTGAAACCTGGGTTTTGCTGACAACGCCTCTCAGACGGGCCGTCGCCCCCATGGACTTTGGCGCTTCTTCTCTTGAGGATGCAGTCATACGAGTTGCCCGGCAGCACATAAATGAGTTGCCGACGGAAGTGGGGGGAAACAACCGGGGCCCCTGGGTCCGCCTGTATATGAACGGGAAGGATGGACCGGAACAGAGATGGTGTGCGGGATTCGTCTGCTTCATTGTTTCGCAGGCCGCCAGAGATCTTACGACCGCAATGCCCTTCCGAAGGCAGGTCTCGGTGGACGAGCTGGTAAAGGATGCGAAGGCTTCCGGGCGCTTTGTCCCTGAAACCGAGGTCAACGATCCCGTGAAGCTCAGATCGAAGGTCCGCCCCGGCTGCATTTTTGCGATCCGCCAATCGGAAGCGGACTGGAACCATACCGGGTTTGTCCTTGCCCTCAAGGATAAGACTTTCGATACGCTGGAAGGCAATACCGGCGGGGAAGGTGGAACCGATGGACCCAATGCCCGGGAAGTAAACAGAAGCTATGTGAAAAAGGATTTTCTGCGTCTTGTCTAGATTGACCGGGGCCGCATGATTTGGCCTGCGGCGCCGGGATGGTCCGGGGACGGGCCCTGGCTTAAGCCCTCTCGCATGATTGCGGCTTCGATCCCGCGCGGCCGTCGGTACAATCCGCATCAATGACGGAGACAATCCCCCCGTAGTCTTCGTCACAGTAGACAAGGTGCCTGTTCCTCAGGCTGTCCAGGGCCGCGCGGACAGTCGTCTCGTCCACTTCTGATCCGAATTCCTCCCTGACGGCTTCCACGAGGGAGTTGAGGTTCATAATTCTCGAATCCGTCGTGCGCAGTATGAAGTACGCCGGTTCGTTTATCGCAAGCTCGATCAGGAGTTTGCCGTCAAAAAACTCCCTGTAGACAGCCGCGTCGTTTTCCCTTGAAATTTCGTAGCCGTAGGTATGATCGTAATAGAAATCGTTCATCCGCGCGAAAAGGTCCCAGAGAAAGTTCGGCCTGGTTGAAAAGTCGAAGAGGGAAAAGCGGTCGATGCCCTCCATAAGCTTTTCGGGCATCAGGTGGAATATCGTGTTTTCCTCCCACCTGGCCAGATCTTCTCCGGCCGTCATATCATAGAAGGGGGAGTGCTTGGCGAGCCTGAGCGGGATGAGCCTGTGGTAGAACAGAGTCTTGTCGCAATAGAACCTGAGAAAATGCAGGTTGTCGATGCTCTCCAGGATATCGCGGTCCGTTTCCCCTATTGCCCCGCAGATGATATTTGCCGACGGGAGCTTTATGCCGTATTTGCGGGCAAATTTGACCATGAACAGATTGTCCGCGAAATTGGTCCTCTTCCGCATCTTTGCGAGGAGGCTGTCCGAGAGGGCCTCGTATCCAAAATGGATCTGGCCGAGTCCCGCGCGGGGGAACTTCTCCAGCGTGTCCGCGGTGAGACGCTTGTGGACGACCTCGGCGAACAGCTCGATGTTGTTGCTCTCTTTGAATGCGATGAGGTCGTCAAGCATGGCTTCGAGCCTCGCGGGATCGTTGGCCACGATGTCGTTATCCATGAAGGAGAAATAGCGCGCGCCGTACCGGTCGATCAGGTGCCGGATCTCTTTTTTCAAAGCACCGGGGTCTTTTTTCCTGTTGACGTACCCTTCCCCGTACACGCAGAACCTGCAAGCGTTCCAGGTGCACCCCCTGCTCGATTCAAGGGGAAAGATGACGGGAATATCCTTCCGGTCCGGAGGGAGCGGGTATTGGAGGTAATCGTCGTAATCCGGGAAAATCCCGCTGTTCATATCGAAGAATCTGCCGGTCTCCGTATCCGAAGAGAGCAGAGCGCCGTCCTTGCGAAAAACCAACCTGGGAACGGATGCCATATCTTCGGGACGGCCGTCGAGGCACCGGCACAGCTCCAGCAGCGGATATTCGCCTTCTCCCCAGATCGCGAAGTCAAACAGGCCGCACGTTCGCATTATGGATTCGGCTTTGTCCCGGTTGCGCAGCCCTCCCAGGACGATCTTCGCCTCCGGAAAGCGTTCCTTCACGTATGAAGCCAGAACGATCCCCGGTATCCATTGCTCATATTTGCAGGATATTCCAAAAAGAACAGGGCCGTCATGAGCATGCCCGGAGAGTTCGTCCGAGATTATGGAATCAAGGAGGCCGCGTGTTTTTCCGAGAAAGTCGCTATCGTCGTTCCGGAGGTCATGGATGGGCAGCTGTGCCTTGATAACGGCATTGGCCTTGCTCTGCGCGATAGGGTCATCGTGTCTTTCGGCGATCCAGTAAAGATAGGGGAGCAGGTCGAAGTGAATCGTGTTGGTATTTCTTTCAAACACGGGCAGCAACCGGTCCAGGAGCATGTTCCAGTAGATGACCCTTGCCTGAATTCCGTGGTGCAGGAGGAAGCCCTTGAGCAGGGAGAGCGCGGCGGAGGGCGTGTCTATTCGGGCCGGCGGCAAAGCGTTGAGGAGCACCTTCATCAAATGAACACCCCGTTTCCTTCCGGCTATGGAATCCCCGGTCGTCAATTTCTCGGCGCGGTTGGACCGGCATCCGTTTCCTGCCGGGGGAGAAATCGTATCGCCCGCATCAGGCCGGTCTCAACGGTATTCATATAGGGTCAATCGACACCTGAAGTCAATATCGGAGAATCGGCCGGGTTGCGCCCGCGCGGTGGCACGGCCTGCGCACCGCCACCGGAGGAGGCGGGGTGATGTGATACCAAGCTTCCAGACCGTGGGGAGCCGGCTCCCCGCGCCCCACACGCAGCTGCGCTGCTCATTTCGGCGCTTGCGGCGGGCCGTTGGCCTGGCCTCGAGCGCCAGAGCGCTCGGCTTGACGCGCATGCGCGTGAGGCCGAGCCCGAGGGAGGGGGGAATCGTTTTCCCCTATCTTTTCGATTAGTTCTATCTTGAACGCAATTCGGTATCAATCCGTCCAGTCCACCAGATGGTTGGACCTGATGCTGACGGATTTGACCCCCGGAATCTGCCGGGCAATCCTTTCGACCTCATTGACCAGTGCCGGTTCGTGCAGCAGCAGAGCGCTTCCGCCCAGGATCACGTTCGCGTCGCGCACGAATACCTGGATGTCCGGTTTGACTTCGATCAACACGGCCTTTACCTCGGAAGCCAGCACCAGGTCGTCCATCGCCTTCTGAGACTCAAACGTGGTCCTGAAATTTTCCAATTCCGCGGTACGGCAGATCAGATCCACCGCGCTGTCGACTCCGAGCTTTCTGATGTGAATCACCAGATCGTAGAGGCTGGGGTCCGCGGTATCGATCCCGTAGAGGCTGAGGCTCCATTTCCGGCGCTCGGCGTCGTCTTTGGTGAGGACGGATTCGGCCTCCTGCCTCGAAATGTTTTCTCTCGCCATTTCGAGGCGCACGCGGTCCGCCATGTCGGAAATGATTCGAATCTTGAGAACGTGCGAGATGCCCTTAAGAAAGAAGTGCCCGGCCAGACCGTGATAGACGATGTTGTCTCTTTGCAGGCTTTTCAGGAGGGCCGTCTGGAAGTATGCGATGAATTTTTCTTTCCCGTAGGTAAACTGGTCGAGTATCGAGGGAGCGTCGTGGATCGCCCGCACGAGTTTGACCTCCGGTATATTGAACTCTCTGGCCGAATCGATGACGACTTCACGGGCAACGCACTTATATCCAAGCCGCTGAGCCACCTTTTCGGCGATTTCCTTGCCCTTGCTGTAAGAACCTCTGGAAATGGTGATGATCGCCATTGCAACAAAACCTCCTCCTGTCGAAAGCTGCGGAAGGCCGGAACCCGAGGCCCCCATTCTACTCGATGTTGTATCGTTTCATTTTTCGCCAGAGCGAGACGCGGTCGATGCCGAGAATCTCGGCGGCCTTCGTCCTGTTGTAGTTCACCTGCCCGAGAACCCAGGTGATGTACTCCAGTTCGTTCTCATCGAGAGTCATGAACCGGTTGTTCCTCCGGGTGACCCGTATGCTCAATTGCTGCAGGTCCGGAGGCAGGTGATTCGTCCCTATGCTGCCGCCGTTTGAGAGTGTCACGGCCCTTTCGATGATATTCTCCAGCTCTCTGACATTGCCGGGGTACTCGTAGGAGAGCAGAATGCCGGCGGCGTCATCGGATATGGTTTCGATCGTTTTGCCCTGAGCCTTTGCAAACTTCTGCAAAAAAGAGTGCGCAAGCGGCAGGATGTCATCCTTCCTGTCAGCCAGCCGCGGCACGTTGAGCGTGATGACGTTCAGCCGGTAATAAAAGTCCTGCCGGAATGATCCCTGCTCGACCGCCTGCATCAGGTTTCTGTTGGTCGCCGCGATCACGCGGATGTCGATTGCGATTTCATCCGTGCCCCCGACCCGCATCATGCAGCGTTCCTGGAGGACCCTGAGGAGCTTTACCTGCATGCTCAGAGGCATGTCTCCGATCTCATCGAGGAATACGGTCCCGCCCCGCGCGGCTTCGAGGAGTCCTTTCTTCACGCCCCTGGCTCCCGTGAAGGCTTCGCGTTCGTGGCCGAACAGTTCGTTTGCGAGGAGTTCTTCGCTGAACGCGCCGCAGTTGACTGCCAGGAAGCGCTCCGAGGACCGCGAACTCAGATTGTGGATCGTTCTTGCGACGAGTTCCTTCCCGGTGCCCGTTTCGCCCAGAATCAGAACGCTGGAATCGGAGGGGGCGACCTGTTCGACCAGCTTTTTCAGAGCCTCCATCCCGGGGCTGCTGCCGATCAGAAGCGAAGCTCCGCTCTTGTCTTCGAGCTGCTTTCGGAGTTCGCTCACCTCTTTTCGAAGCGCCCGCTTTTCCAGGGCCTGACGGACAAGGACCTTGACGTCATCGAGCTTGTACGGCTTGGGGATGTAGAAGTAGGCCCCGCTGCGCATCGCCTCCACGGCCGAGGATATCGTGGCGAACCCCGTAATCACGATAACCTCGATCTGAGGATAGAGTTCCCGGGAGCGCTGGAGCACCTGCATCCCATCCACCGGCTGCATTCTCAGGTCGGTCAGGACGAGATCGAACTCGGCTCTTTCAAGCTCTGCGATGGCAGCCGCTCCATTCGGTGCGACGACGGTTTCGTAGCCTTCCTTGCGGAGCACGTAATCCAGGTTTTCCCGCGCAATCCGTTCGTCGTCCGCGATAAGGATGCGTCCGGAATTCATGAGGCCTGTTCCCCATCGCATCGTTCAAGCGGAAGGAGAATCGTGAAGCAGGTGCCTTCGTTTTCCCTGCTTTTTACCGTGATCGCGCCCCGATGCTTCTGGACGATTCCGAAGACAATCGACAATCCGAGCCCGGTCCCCGCTCCGACTTCCTTGGTGGTGAAAAAAGGATCGAAAATCCGCCCTATTTCGGTCTCCGCAATCCCTTTGCCGGAGTCTTCAACGGTTATTACGATATTCCCGCGCACCTCGTCGGTAGCGGCCGCTATCCGAATCCTTCCCGGAGGGTCGATGGCATGGACGGCGTTTTCGATGAGGTTCAGGAAAACCTGCTGCATCCTCTGGGCATCGAGGTTGAGGGAAAGGTTTTCGGGCACGTCCCGGA
>JAJFVB010000298.1 GCA_021372055.1 Desulfobacteraceae bacterium
CCGGGCTTTCCGAGCAGGTTTTCCCTGGGGATACGGGCATCCTCGAAAACCAGTTCCGCCGTCCCGGAGGCATTTATTCCCAGCTTTTCCTCGACCTTGCCGACCCGAAACCCGGGGGTGTTGTCAAAATCGACGATAAACGAGCTGATTCCCTTGTAGCCCGCCGATTTGTCCGTAATGGCGGCCAGCACGCAATACTTGGCGACATTTCCGTTTGTTATGAACCTTTTTGTCCCGTTTATCGTCCAGTGGTCCCCGTTCGGGACCGCGGTAGTCAGCATCTTGGCCGGGTCGGAACCCGCGCCCGCTTCCGTCAGGCCGTAGCAGCCGAGCACCTCTCCGCTGGCCACCGGAGGGAGGTACTTTTTCTTCTGCTCCTCGGTGCCGTACTTGAATACCGGAAAATTGTAGAGGCTGTTGCACACACTCATGATAACGCCGCAGGAGGCACATGCCTTGGAGATCTCGATGAGGGCGATGGCGTAGGAAATGTAGTCCATGCCCGCCCCGCCGTATTCTTCCGGTATCGTAACGCCCATCAGCCCCAGTTCGCCCATTTTCCTGCAGATCTCGGCTGGATGGGCATGAGTCCGGTCGAATTCGGCGGCCACGGGCTTTATTTCCCGCTCCGCGAACTTGCGGGCCATGTCCTGAATCATCGTTTGCTCGTCGGTTAAATCGAAATTCATCGGCTCTACCTCACTGTGAAGGGATTTGAATGTGGTTTCATCTGGCCAGGCTACCCTTGAACAAGGGTTTGCGCTTCTCCAGGAACGCAGTGACACCTTCAAGCATATCCACACTGCCAAAACATACTCCGAATGCTTCCGCCTCGAGGGCGCATGCGGTTGCCAGATCTATGTCCGCACCGCAGTCGATGACCTTTTTCAGCGACCGGAGCACGCCCGGCGATCTGGACGCCAGGCTCGCCGCAACCTTCATGGTTTCTTCCACCAGGGTCTCGGCGGGGAAAACCTTCGCCACGATTCCGATTTGCCGCGCCTGCTCGGCGCTGAGCATCTCCGCCGTCATGCAGAGTTCCTTTGCCCTTGCCCTGCCCACGAGACGGGTGAGCCTTTGCGTGCCGCCAAAGCCCGGCATGAGCCCCAGATTGATTTCCGGCTGCCCGAACCGGGCCTTTTCGGATGCGTAGATGAAATCGCACGACATGGCCAGTTCGCAGCCTCCTCCGAGCGCAAACCCGTTCACGCATGCGATCACGGGAATCGGGAGGCTTTCGAGCCGGGAAAAGACAGCCTGCCCCCTCTCGGCGAAAAGCCGCGCCTGCAGGGGGTTCATCGTCTTGAACTCCGTGATGTCCGCACCCGCCACAAAAGCCTTATCTCCCGCGCCGGTCAGAACCAGCACGCGCAGCGATTCATCGCAGCTCAGGCATCCCATCGCATCGGCCAGTTCCTCCAGAGTCGCCTGGTTGAGGGCATTGAGAGCCTTGGGCCTGTTGAACGTCACAACAGCCACGCCACCCCGGTTTTCATACAGAATATTTTCGTAGTCCATGTGATCCTCCCGGCAGCTTTCAAGTCTTAAGACCGCTCGACGGCAACGGCCGTCCCCTGTCCTCCGCCTATGCAAAGAGTTGCTATGCCCTTTTTCGCATCGCGCCTGTTCATTTCGTGGAGAAGCGTAACGAGAATCCTCGCCCCGGAAGCGCCGATGGGATGCCCGAGAGCAACGGCTCCGCCGTTTACGTTGACACGGCTCGCGTCCCAGCCCATCTCCCGGTTGACGGCGACCGCCTGGGCGGCAAAGGCCTCGTTTGCCTCTATGAGGTCGAGATCCTGCGGGGTCCACCCGGCCTTCACCAGAGCCTTTGCGCTCGCGCGCACGGGTCCGATGCCCATTAGCGCCGGGTCCACTCCGCTCGATGCGTATGACCTTATCCGGGCCAGCGGCTTGAGACCGAGTTCCACGGCCTTCCCCCCGGACATTACGATCAGCACGGCAGCGCCGTCGTTTATCCCTGACGAGTTTCCGGCCGTGACCGTGCCGTCCTTCCTGAAGGCGGGCTGAAGCCTGGCGAGCGCATCCAGGGTCGTTCCGAACCTCGGGTGCTCGTCCGTATCGAAAATGAGAGGATCGCGTTTTTTCTGAGGAATCGGGACCGGCACGATCTCTTCCCGGAACCTTCCGGCCTTGATGGCCGCTTCCGCTTTCCGCTGGCTCCCGGCAGCGAGTTCATCCTGGTCCTGCCGGGTGACGCCGTATTTTTCGGCGACGTTTTCCGCCGTCACCCCCATGTGGTAACGGTTGAAAACATCCTGCAGCCCGTCGCTCACCATGAGGTCCAGCAGGCAGCCGTCCCCCATCCGCTGCCCCCACCGGGCACCGGCCATCCCATAGGGACACCGGCTCATGTTTTCCATCCCGCCCGCGACAACGATTTGCGCATCGCCGGCCGCCACGGCCTGAGCCGCCAGACAGACGGATTTGAGACCCGAGGCGCAAACCTTGTTGACCGTAAAAGCCGGAACATCCTTCGGCAGACCGGCATGGATCGCGACCTGCCGCGCCGGATTCTGCCCCAGACCCGCCTGAAGCACGTTGCCCAAAATCACCTCGTCGACCAGCCCCGCATCGAGATGGATTCGCCCCATGGCCTCCTTCAAAGCGATCACCCCGAGATCCACGGCGCAAACCGGGGCGAGCGACCTGCCAAAACTGCCGATGGGAGTCCTGACAGCACTGACGATAACAGCCTGTTCCATACAAGCCTCCATGTAACGCAAGAATGTGGCACACACGTTGGAAACGAGCTTTTTCCGGTTTGAGAGCTATTAGCAGACAGGAATAGAGGATCAGGTGAGCTGGGAATTGGCTACAGAATCAATCAGAAATGCAGATGGTATATATAGGAGATGCGCCGTCCTTTGTCAAAGCAAAACGGCCTTATTGCGCCCCGGGTCTGAAGGTGGGAAAAAGGCATCCGCAAAGATCCTGCCCGAAACGGGAAAGGTTCTCCGTCGTGCCGATCACGACCAGGATATCGCCCCCCTCGAGCCGGTGCTGAGGCACCGGATTGAATACCATGGCGCCGTCCAGGCGCTTTATGGCCATGACGATGAGATTGTAGTTGCTTCGGATGCCCGATTCCATCAGCTCGATTCCCGCGAGCGCGGAATCCTGCGGGACCCGGATTTCTTCCATGCTCAGTTCCATGCCCTCGCCCGAAAGAGCCAGCTTGAGAAAATCCGTGACCGTGGGGCGCAGGATGCTGTGCACGATCTGGATGGCCCCGATCGCATAGGGGGAAACGACACGGTCGGCCCCGGCCTTGTGAAGCCTTTGCTCCGTGCCGGGCATGCCCGCGCGCGCGAGAATCAGGAGGCCCCGGTTGAGATCGCGCGCGGTAAGGACAATGAAGACATTCTCCGAGTCCTTGCTCACAACGGAAACAAGCCCTTTGGCGCGGGTGATCCCGACGGCCTGCAGATTGGTCTCCTCGGTGGCGTCGCCGGCCAGATGGAGGATCAGGTTCTCTTTCAGGCGGAGGAGCGCGTTTTCATCGTGTTCGATCACCACAACGGGGACCCGCTGCTTCCTCAGCTCGGCAACGACGATTTGTCCCATCTGCCCGTAGCCGCAGACGATGAAATGATTCTCAAGCTGGCCGAGCTGCTTCTTCAATTTCCGCCTCCTGTAGACTTCAAGCAGATTCCCGTCGAGCACCATCTGAGTGAAAAAAGCCACGGTGAATCCAACACAACTCACTCCCATAAAAATCAGTATGATGACGAAAATTCTACCGCTATTGTCCAGGGGCCGCACTTCCCCGAAGCCCACCGACGAAAGCGTGATGACGGTCATGTAGAGCGCCTCGATAAACGAGAAATCCTGTATGAGCATAAATCCCGACGTGCCGATCAGGAGCAGCAGCAAGGAGAGCGAAGCGATGACGGCAATCCTGCGGCCCGTGGGCAAAGACGATGAATTTGGCATTGAGGATACCTGTCGGAGCACACCCGGGTTTGAGCGTTTTCACTCTGTCCAAGCCGTGCGGGGGAGGCCGGGAAAGCCCGACCGGCCCAAAACAGTCCCGCAGCTTCCGCTGCCCTGCGGCAACCGTTTCGGGCGCAACCCGGCAAGACCCATACGACGGCAATGCTTTTAACAATCAGATCCCGGCCAGTCTAATGCCCTTTTGCCCGATTTTCCAGCAGTAATGCACACCAGCGTCGAGGAAGGGAGGAACGAGCGCGTTGTTTGCCCCTCTTTGTTCATAAATCCCTATTGAATGGGAGGCGATATTAAATAGTGCAAATTGGGCAAAATGTGGGACACAATCCATAGTTTTTGCACCATCAGAAACGCGCGCGGAGGCGAAAAGCCCGGATTTTCCCGTAAACGCGCTACACTGCTTACTGTATGATACTTCCGGCGAAGGTAGGGTCGCGCATGCACACCTGGGTAGTTTTGTGTATGTGCAAAATACTTTAGGCAACCCGCATCTTTTGCTTGCATTCAAAAAACGAACATGCTAGATCAGGCGTTGCTGGCGGAAGGGTCGCTTTATCTAATGACCTGTCACTCGTCCAAGGCTCTCTGCATGATCTTACCCGTTGATAATAATGGAAAATTCCGTCGCGCATCCGTTTTATCGGAACAATTTGCCCTTGACACGGCTGTGTGCATCTCTATATATAAGTTGCCTCGTAACGAATTGCACAAATAGCTACCACCTGAGAGGCGCTCTTAACCGGTACTCACAGGCATAAGGATTTTTGATGTCAGGCTGGTAATTCCCGGAGCAGGAGTGACGAGTCACATTGGGCGCCGGGTTTTG
>JAJFVB010000007.1 GCA_021372055.1 Desulfobacteraceae bacterium
GTAACGCGCAGTCTTTTCAGTACGGCAAGAGATGTGCCAGCCCGCCCGGGGCGTCGCAACCGGGCACGGAGCCGGGCGCGGGCCTCGGTTTCCCGGCTCTTTCGAGCGGCCGTGGTGTTCAAATTCTTTATGGACCGATAAAAATGTTTACACC
Organism: Desulfobacteraceae bacterium; assembly: GCA_021372055.1. GTDB lineage: Bacteria > Desulfobacterota > Syntrophobacteria > Syntrophobacterales > Syntrophobacteraceae > SbD1. The sequence continues at coordinate 155 of JAJFVB010000007.1, forward strand.
CGGACTGAAACAAGCGGACCCCGGTGGCGGGCCCACGCAACGCGGGCCGGGTGATTATGTTGCAATATCGGACAAGTGCGGCAAAACGCTCCGAATGAGCATCTATCCCCAGCGTCCGGGGGTCTTTACTTCCGGCCCCGGTTCGGTGTATAAAATATTTACACCGTCCCCCATTCTCCGATCCGCCTTTTGTTCTTATCCCATTCGCGCCATCCATACTCGACTGTTTCTCTTTTCGGACATGGGCGCCGTTTTGGCAGGTTGTCCTCTCTGGGGAGCAGACCGGCATGGATAAGGTCATGAAGATCGCAATAATCGGCGGAGGCAAGCGCTGCAAGGCTTTTCTGGAGATGTTCGACGCCAGGAGATTCCCTAAGCTCTGCGCAGAGATCGTCGCGGTGGCGGACCCCAATCCCGATGCCGTCGGGATTCGTCTTGCCCGGGAGAAAACGATCCTGACGACCTCGGACTACAAAGACTTCTACAGCATCAGGGATCTGGATCTGGTAATCGAGCTTACCGGCAAGGAAGAATTGCTGCGGGATTTCCAGAAAAACAAACCCTCCCGCGTTCGCGTGCTTGAATCCGCGATATCCCGGCTTTTCGGCGACATCCTCAGGCTGCGGGAGGAGTTCCTATTCACGAGGCGGCAGGTGGACCTCGTCGAAGGGATCATGAACAGTCTTTTCATCAGCATCCGCGACTGGGTGCTTGTCATGCAGCCCGATCACAAACTGCTCGACGTAAACGAGGCTTTTCTCGGACACGTCCGGATGCCCAAGGAAGAGGTCATAGGCCGGCTCTGCCATCGGATAGCCTTCGGCTCGGCAATACAATGCAGCGGCGAGGGGTTCCATTGTCCCGTGGCGCGCTGCCTCGAAACAGGCAACATTGCTCACGGCATCCTCGAGGGAACCGGCGAGGCCGGTTCGGTTCGCTACCATGAGATAACGGCCGTCCCTCTCAAGGCCGCAAGCGGACGGATAGAACTCGTCGTGGAGTGCTTCCGGGACATAACCGACGAACTCGAGCAGCGGGTCGAACAGAAAGTGGTTTCCCTCAAGCGCGACCTCATGCGGCTCATCCACGAAGAAAAGATGATCTCGCTCGGGAAGCTCGCGGCGAGCACCGTTCATGAAATCAACAACCCTCTTTCCGGCATCATCGCCCTTGCCAAGCTGATGCAGCAGGAACTCCAATCGGGGGAGCCGGACGCCGAATCCAGGGAGAGATTCATCTACTATCTGGGTCTTATCAGCACGGAATCGGCACGTTGCAGCGGGATTCTCACGGACCTGCTCCGCTTTTCCCGGCAGTCCGGAGGGGTGCGCACCACGTTTCAGCTCAATGATCTGGTCGAGAAGGCGGTCCACTTCGTCCAGTACAGGCTCGATACCCGGAACATCAAGGCCCGGACCGAACTGGACGACTCGCTGCCTCCCATGACCGGCGAACAGAGTCAAATCCAGCAGTGCCTCCTGAATCTCATCTTCAACGCCGTGGACGCCATGCCCCGGGGAGGAGACCTCACGTTGAGGACGACCTGGCTTCCGGCCGCCTCTCAGAACAGGATCGAGGTCATCGATACGGGAACCGGAATCCCGCGAGAAATCCTTCCCCGTATCTTCGACCCTTTTTTTTCGACCAAAAGCCGCGACAGGGGAACCGGGCTCGGTCTTTCCGTCGTGCACGGCATCGTCAAGGAACACGGAGGCTCCATCTACGTTAAGAGCCAAGAAGGCTTCGGAGCCCGATTTATTCTGAAGTTCCCCATCACCGGCACCGATCAGTGGGCGCTTCCGCGCGATAGCGGGAAGAAGCGGCTGCGGGGGGAGTGAGTCTTTCCGATCCACCAGGTCGCTCCGCACGCAGATGATCGTCTTTTCGCGCTCTCGCGCGCATCGATGGCAGAAGGAGTATGTGGTTCATGTCGGAAAGAGTGCGAATCCTGATCGTAGACGATGAACTGATCGTGAGGGAATCCCTGGTCGGATGGCTCAAGAAAGCGGGCCATGAGGTCGATGCCGCCGCCGGAGGCGGGCAGGCCCTTGAAATGCTGCAACGAAACGACTACGACCTCGTCTTTCTCGATCTCAAGATGCCCGATATGAACGGCTTTGTCGTGTTGAAGAATATAAAGGCGCGCTTTCCCCACACCCTGGTCGTGATGATCACCGCTTTCGGATCGGTTGAGACCGCCATAGAAGCGATGAAAACCGGCGCGGACGATTTCCTCGTAAAGCCGTTCGATCCGGGCGGGCTCCAATTGCTCGTGGAAAAGCTCCTGAAGCAGAAGAGGCTTGTGGACGAAAACGCCACGCTCCGCAACCAGCTCGACAACAACTCGCGCTACCAGGACCTCATCGGTTCGTCCGAGTGCATGAGGCGGCTGTTTTCCTTCATAGACCAGGTCGCGGGAGTGGACTCGCCCGTGCTCCTCCAGGGCGAGACGGGAACGGGCAAGGAATTGGCGGCCAAGGCGATCCATGCCCGCAGCAACCGCCGCTACGGCCCCTTTATTCCGATAAACTGCGGGGCCTTCACGGAGACCCTGCTCGAAAGCGAACTGTTCGGCCACGAGGCCGGATCGTTCACCGGCGCGACCCGCACCCAGAAAGGCAGGCTGGAAATGGCGCGGGGCGGCACGCTGTTTCTGGATGAAATCGGCGAGATTCCGCTCAAGATGCAGGTGGACCTTCTCCGGGTGCTACAGGAGAAAAGCTTTCACAGGGTGGGAGGCAACCGGGACATAGCCGTTGACTTCCGCCTGATCTCAGCCACCCATCACGATCTGCTGAAAAAGGTCACGAGGGCCGAATTCCGTCAGGATTTCTATTTCAGGCTCAAGGTTATCGAGATAGAGGTCCCGCCCCTGAGGGAGCGCAGGGACGACATCCCCATTCTTTCCGGACATTTTCTTCAGAAATTTCGCCGCGAGACGAACAAGGCGGTGAAGGGGATCCGCGACGACGCGATGATGGTTCTCCAGGCCTATGATTGGCCCGGAAACGTCCGCGAGCTGGAAAACACGATCGAACGGGCGGTGGTTCTGGCGAAAAACCCCTTCCTCAAAAGAGAGGATTTCGGATTCCTGTGTATCCCGGTGGAGCCCGAAGCTCCCCTTGCCATGCGGGACGTGGAAAAAAACCACATCGAACGCATTCTCAAGCGCTGCCGATGGAACATTTCAAAGGCTGCGCTGCTGCTCGAAATCACCAGGGTGACTCTGCACCACAAGATCAAAAAATACGGCCTCAAGCCTCCGGAGTGATTCCGGGCGGGGATCCGGGCTCAGTAGACTTCCGGCACAGTCCTGCTCTCGGGTATATCGCCTCCCGCAGGGAGCTGGATCGTGAACAAAGCCCCTTTGCCGGGCTCGCTTTTCACGCGTATCGTCCCCTTGTGCCTGTCGATTATCCCGAAGGTGGTCGAAAGCCCAAGCCCGAGGCCCTTTCCTTCGGTCTTGGTCGTAAAAAAGGGATCGAACACATACAAGAGGTCCTCGCCCGGTATCCCGCACCCCGTGTCCCGCACGCTTATTTTCACCAGGTTTTTTTCGGCGTCCAGCTCGCTTGTCAGGGTCAGCACGCCGCCTTTGGGCATGGCGTCAATGGCGTTGAATATCAGGTTGATCACGCACTGCTGGAGCTGATTGAAATCGCCCCGGATTTTCGGAAGATTCCCGGCGAATACGGCCTCCACCCGGATGTTTTGCAGCGCCATCTTGTGGCCGCTCAGGTTGACGCACCTGTTCAGAAGCTCGTTAACGTCGACCGGTCCGAACTCGAGTTTCGATTTTCTCGAAAATGCCAGGAGATTGGAGACGATTTTTGAGCAGCGCTCCAGTTCGCTCTCCGCAAGGCGCAGGTAGCCCCGGAACTTTTCAGCCGACTCCGGGGACAGGTTGCCCCGGGAAAGCAGCCTGCTCATGAGCCGGGCATAGTTGAGGATTCCCGCGAGCGGATTGTTGATCTCGTGCACGACGCTCGCGGCGAGCCTGCCCAGGGAGATCATTTTGTCCTGTTGCAGCACCCGGGCATGATTGGCCGCATCCTGCGCCATTTTTCGAATTTCCCTCTCGTCGCGGAAAAAGCAGACCAGCCCCATTTCCTCTCCCGCCTGCACCATCCGGGCTGCGGAAACCTGGACCGGGACTCTTGTCCCGTCATCGCCAGCAAGACAGCTTTCGTAGAGAAAAAGCCTTCCCTCCCCGCCGTATTCCGGAGAGTCCGTCGCCTTCCTGAACTTTTCCGCCTCACCGGGACAAAAGAGGCCGTCGAACCGAGCCCCCATTGCCTTCCGCCTGTCGCAGCCGAGCATCATTTCCATGCTGCGGTTGAAAACGGTAATCCGCCCCTCGTTGTCGCTGGCCACGATCCCGTCGATGGAACTGTCGATCAGAAGCTCCTGAGTGTGATAGGTCCGGGCAAGGGCTTCCGAAGTGTCCATCCAGCGCTCTTCGATTAGGGCCATGTAGTCGCGGAGGTTCCTGCGCATCTCGCACCTCTGCCGGGCCCTCTGGAGCGCTACCGTCAATGCATCCTCGCCCACCGGCTTCATGACGAAATCCGAAGCATCGAGTTGGAGCGCGCTGACCGCATAGCGGATATCGTTGAAAGCGGTCGACACGATGACCTCCTTGTCGGGATCGAGCTCCTTTATGCGCCGGAGCACTTCGATGCCGTCCAGGCCGGGCATGCGGATATCGGTAATGATGATGTCCGGGGATTCCTTTATGCACGCCTCGACGCCGCTCTTTCCATCCGAAGCCGTGACCACCTCGTATCCCTGATCTTCCATGGCAACCGACATGACCTTGACGATTCCGGGATCGTCATCGATCAGCAGGACTTTCCATGTCTTTTGGGTCTTCATGTCTTCCCCCGTGGCAAAGGTGCGAATGAATGTCTCAAAGCGTCCTGAAGACTGTTCCATCCCGAGATCGATCCCCATGTTCGGTATGAGTTCAACGGTTGCCATGACTGAACCTTCACGCTTCTGCGATGATTCTACGCCAATTCGCGGCCAAATTACCATCCCGAGCGACGGTCGGCAGACCCGGCATTCGATTTTTGTACTTTTCCCTGCCGTTTGTGAGCATCTTTTTCTATAATCGCGTTCGCCGCGCGCGGACCCGGCAAGGGGCAGGACGAAGCGGCGTCAATTCGAATTCGGGATTCAGACTGGAAGCAGAGCAGATGATGGACTTCGACCGCATAGCAAAAAAGCTCACCCTATTCCTTTTCCTTTCCCAAAGCTTGAGTTCCGCGGGGTTTATTGCCGCTTTCACGGTGAACTCGATAATTGCCGTGGACCTTACCGGAAATGCCGCGATGGCCGGCGTGCCCGGCGCATTTTTCTTTTTCGGCCTGGGTTTGGGGGCAATTATCTGGGGGACCGGCATGGAACTGATCGGCCGGCGCAAATCGCTCTCCCTGGGGCAGGTCATCGGCGTCATTGGATCCGCAATATGTCTGGCCGCGGTATTCGAACGCTGTTTTCCCCTGTTCCTTGCCGGGCTTGTTCTGGCGGGAATTGCGAGGTCCGCCGTGGACCTGGGCCGTTTTTCGGCGGCCGAGGTCCACCTGCCGGACAAGCGCGGCCGAGCCATATCGAAAGTTGTGCTCGGCAGCACGGTGGGGGCGATATTCGGACCTCTTCTCGTCGGACCTTCCGGAAAAGCGGCATCCTTTGCAGGTTTGCCCGAACTTGCGGGGCCCTTCGGACTCGGCTGCGTTGTGCTGCTCATCGCATCGATCATGATTTTTTCCGGCCTGAGGCCCGAGCCCCGCGATGTCGCCCGCGAACTTGCCCGCCTCCACCCGGAGGCGATCCCCGTCAAGGAAACCCGGCCCATAGGCCGGATTCTGCGGCAACCCGGCGTCATCGCCGCCATGCTGACCATGATTTTTGCCCAGATGGTCATGATGGTGCCCATGTCCATCACCGCCGTCCACATGAAGGCGAACCAGCACCCGTTGAGCGCCATTTCTTTCGTCATATCCGCGCACACGCTCGGCATGTATGCCTTTTCCATCCTGTCCGGGAATCTTACGGACAGGTGCGGCAGGAGCATGACGATCATTTTGGGATCGGTAATCATGATCGTCTCCTGCATAATCGCCGCACCCGCCACCACCCTCCTGCCGCTGACGATTGCGCTCTTTTTGCTGGGCCTCGGATGGAACCTCGCCTATGTGGCGGGTTCCACACTCCTCTCGGACCAGCTTTCGCCCCCCGAAAGGGCCAAGACCCAGGGGGTGAACGATTTCCTCTTAAACGTCTCATCCGCGCTGAGCCAGGTGGGAAGCGGCATGGTGTTCGCCCTTGGAGGCTATGACATAATGGCCTGGACGGCCGGGGCGCTGGCGACGGTCCCGCTCATCGTGGCGGTGCGGCGGCGGATTCTTCTGGGACGGGACACGAAGTTGCATCCGGGGTGCGGCAGGGTCCGGTAAATGTTTTGACCCCCCTTGGGGGAAATGCTACCCTGATTTTTCAACTGACGGATGCATATTCACGATTGTGTTCTTCTGAAACGAGCGGACCCTTTTTGACCGGGGATCCCTGAGACCCCGGCGCGCCGGGCTCCGGGATGTCTCCAGGCCCGAGGTCCGGTAAGTCCATCGGTCCGCGCCCGGTGAGCCGCTCGCCACAGGCCCTGTTCCGTTTCACCTTTTGGCGAGATGACCGAAGCACTCCATGAAGCTGCAAATCCCCGCAAAACCACGATTGAGACAATCCTTCGTCGCCGAGGCCATCGAGCCCGATGTGCTGCTCCTGATGGGGGAGTATCGGCAATATGTGTTTCAGGGAAGAGCATTTGTCCGCATGCTGCCCTATCTCGACGGCGCTCACACCATCGGCGAGATGCTCGGAGGGCTGGGGGCCGAGGTTTCCATTCAGGAGGTATACGGCGCCCTGTTTCAGCTCATCCAGAAGGGGTGCCTGATTGAAAACGACGGGAAACCGGTCCTTGAACACCGGGCCTTCTGGGATCAGCTGAACGCCGATGCCGCACAAGTCGAAAAACGCCTCGAGAGCCTTGAGGTGACGGTCCAGAGTTTTTGCGGCCTCGATGCCGGCGTGCTGGCCGAAAACCTTCGGCAAAACGGGATCAGGACGGGCGGGAACGGCGAGTTGCTCGTGCTGGCGGTCGAGGATTACCTGCAGCCCGAGCTTGAGAAGATTAACGACGAGCGTCTATCCGCGGGCACACCGTGGCTTCTCCTGAAACCGCATGGAATGACGCTCTGGGTCGGGCCTCTTTTCCGGCCCGGCAGGACGGCCTGCTGGAAATGCCTCCGGCAAAGGCTTGCGGCCAACCGGCAGGTTGAAGCCTACATCCGGAACCGGACCGACGTGCCGGTTTCTTTCAGGAGGTCCAGAGGGTCCCTGCCGGTATCGGTTGACGCCGCGATGCACATGGCCGTCATGGAAGTAGCCAAATCGCTTGTGGACGGACGGGGGATCGCCCTGGAGGACAAAATCGCCACAATGGATCTGGCCTCCCTGGAATGGCGCGAACACGTCCTGGTGAGGCGCCCACAGTGTCCCGCCTGCGGAAACGCAGATGTCCTCGAGACCGGGCCTATCGAGCTGCACTCGCGAAAAAAAGCCGAAGGCCACCGCGCGCTCGGACCCTCCGAGACCTTCGAACGCTTCAAGCATCACATCAGCCCGATAACGGGAGTGGTCACCTCACTCATCACCAGGGAGAGCTCCCTTTTCGGGAAGAGCTACAGCTGCGTAGCCGGCCATTATTTCCCCATCATCCGGGACGACATAAAGCTGCTCAGGGTCTGCATGTTCGCGCGCAGCGGCGGCAAGGGCGACACCCTGGCCCAGGCGAAGACCAGCACGCTCTGCGAGTCCATCGAGCGGTATTCGGGAATAAGCTGGGGCGAGGAAAAGAGGATCACGGCCTCTTTTTCCGAGCTTGCCCCCCGCGCATACCGCATCGGCGAACTTACGATGTTCAGCGAAAAACAGTATCGCAACCGTGATGAGACCAATCCGAAGGCCCTTTCGTCCAAGGAGTTCGTCCCTCCTCCGCTGGACGACGAGACGAAAATCGCCTGGTCCCCGGCCTGGTCGCTTACCCACGAGCGTTCCGTGTACCTGCCGACCGGCTTCTGCTTCTACGGGCATCAGGACGCAGTCGAACCCTACTGTCTGTGCGACAGCAACGGCAGCGCTGCGGGAAACACCATCGAGGAAGCCATTCTTCAGGGCTTTCTGGAACTCGTGGAACGCGATGCGGTGGCTTTGTGGTGGTACAACCGCGTGAGGCGGCCTCCGGTCGACGTGGACTCATTTCATCTGCCCTACTGGGACGAGATGAAACGGCTATACACGGAAAGACTGCGGCGAGACCTGCACGTAATAGACATCACAACGGACATGAAGATCCCGACCTTCGTCGTTATTTCCCGCGCGTTGGACAGAGCGACCGAGGACATCATCGTCAGCCCCGGTTCGCACCTGGATCCCCGGACCGCAATGATACGCGCTCTGGTGGAAGCCAACCAGTACCTGCCCGCCCTGATCCACGCACCGGGGGAAGTCATGCCGGAATACGTCCAGCAGTTGAGCCCGCCGGAGAATCTCGCATGGTGGAAGACGGCGACCTACGAAAGGGACCCTTACCTCGTTGCCGATCCCCGGGCTGCCATGAAAAGGTTTGAGGATTTCGCCATGCTGGCAAGCGAGGACCTGATGGAGGATGTCAGAACCTGCATAGACATCACGAGGGAACGCGGCTTTGAGCTGCTTGTCGTGGACCAGACCCGGCCCGATATCGGCCTCCCCGTCGTGAAGGTCGTCGTTCCGGGGCTGCGCCACTTCTGGCGGCGGCTCTCGCCGGGACGCCTTTACGAAACGCCCGTTGAGCTCGGATGGCGCGATGGATGCGCATCGGAAGAAGAAATGAATCCCGTGGCCTGTTTCGTCTAGCCGCGCCGTGAGGCGCGGCGGCCGCCCGGTTGATCCAACGTATTTCACCCGCTAAGGATCGCGATCGTGAATCATTCCGTTCTAATTTCTTTTGTCGAAGGCGTGGAGCTGAACCGGGTCGGGACCGACCAGGCTGCCTTTGAGTGGTCCATCGATCAGCATCAGCCGCAATTCCTCCTCAAAAACATCTCGGCCGGATTGTATGAGGCCCTCGAGTCCGTCCGGAAAGGCGTTCCCACGGGTCTTCTTGTCGGCCTGGCCATGCAGGCCGAAGGGATGCATGGGGTCGGAAAAATCATGGAGATCATGCGCCAGCTCGCCCAGCATGCGATGCTGCGCTACAGCCTCCAGGTCGGGGAGGATCTTTTCGCGCGCCTGGAACCGCTTACGCTCTATTTTCGTTTCGAAGGAGCGGGAGTCGGGAAGGACGCAAGGCTTGCGCTTTCCCGTTTCGCCTATCTGCGCAACGATCACGGCGTGATGACCCTCGGCTCGCCTCTCGGGTATGCGAAACTGAGGCTTATACACCCGGCCGCGCTCAAGGCCGTCCATAGTCTTCTCAAGCCTCAAACGGCCGCGGAACTGGCGGAGAGCATGCCCGAACTGGATGAAGAATCGGCCCTTTCCTTCATGAATTTTCTCGCCAACGCGGGCGCGGTTCAGGAGTCCGATGGAGAGCGCCCCACACGCGAGGACAGCGACCCGGCCCTTGCCCAGTGGGCCTTTCACGATCTGCTCTTCCATGCCGGCAACCGCCTCGGCAGGCATTCCGACCCGTACGGCGGAACGTTCCCGTTCAAGGACCGTTTCGCGCCGCTGCCGGTCGTAAAAAAACGGATGTCCGATCAGGTTATTCCGCTCTACAAGCCGGACCTGGACAGGCTTGCGGCCGAGGACATTCCCTTCAGCCGCGTGCTCGAAGGCCGCCAGAGCATCCGCGCATACGGCGACGCGCCCCTTAGCGTGGATCAGCTGGGGGAATTTCTCTACAGGTCCGCCCATATCAAGCACATTGCAGATGAGGCCGGCGTGAGCTGGCGTCCGTCGCCGGGCGGGGGCGCCCTGCACGAACTGGAGATCTATCCCGTCGTCCAGGCGTGCGAAGGGCTCGATTTCGGCCTCTACCACTATGATCCCCTGGCTCACGAGCTGTGCCGGCTCCCCGCCCCCGAGCCCCTCGTGCAACATCTGCTCGGATGGGGAGAGATGGCCGGACAACTGGAGCAGCCGCCTCAGATACTGCTGGTGCTCGCGGCCCGTTTCCAGCGCATCCAGATCAAGTACCAGTCCGTCACGTACGCGGTTATCCTGAAAAACGTCGGCTGCCTCTATCAGACGATGTACCTTGTCGCGACGGCGATGGGACTGGCTCCCTGCGCCCTGGGGGGAGGAGATTCGGACCTCTTCTCGCGTGCAGCCGGCCTTGACTACTACGCCGAGACATCCGTCGGAGAGTTTCTCCTGGGAAGCGGCCCGGCAGAGCCGCCCAAGCGCTATGCCCGGCCCAGGGGGTTGGAGTAGGCAAATCGAAGTTTATATATGAAACCATATATTTATATAAGGGAAGAGACATGTTGCTTGACAAGCACAGCTCACACTTTTAGATGTTGGAGATAATTTAATTTACCCTACTTTGGGATTGGCCGGTGAATGTGGGGAATTTTGCAATAAGGTAAAAAAGATAGCTCGTGATGACAATAATATATTAACAGAAGAAAGAAAAAAGCAATTGGTTGATGAATTAGGAGATATTCTTTGGTATGTTGCTTTATGTGCATATGAATTGAAAGTAAATTTAGGAGAAGTCGCACTAAGAAATGAGATAAAATTGGCTGAAAGAAGTATAAGAAATAAAATAAATGGTGCAGGGGATAACAGATGAATGCAAAAGAATTTGAAGATTCATGTGAACTTGCAATGATAAAAGAATGGAAAAAAAGCAGTGGAATTATTTTTGTGAATGGTTGTTTTGATATACTCCACCCCGGTCATTTTCAGCTATTTGATAGGGTCAAAGAAGTAGCTAAAAAAATGGATTTGAAATGGACTTTGTATGCAAAGATTATTTATGCTATAAATTCAGATGAATCAGTAAAAAGATTAAAGGGACCAAATAGGCCTTATTTCAATCAAGAATTTAGAAAAATGAAATTGGAAAAACTAAGTAGTTGCGATTGTGTTTTGATTTTCGATGAAGACACCCCGATTAAATTTCTTGAACTTATCAGACCACATGTAATAATAAAAGGAGATGACTGGAAAGAAAAAATGTCACAAAAAGAATTAGATTTAGCAGATGAATGTATTTTCATTCCTGTATTGAAGGAATATTCAACATCACATATACTGGAGAAGATAAAAAACTATGGAATATAAGATAATATTCTTAGTTGACTTGCTTTTTTTAGCACTGCCTGATATATTGGCGGCTCCTTCCTTAAGTAAAGAACGGCAACAACCGTTTTAGTCTGTCAAGCCCCCCGCTAAGGCGGCTCCCGCTCCATCGCGAGGGGTTGAACCCGTGGAGTGGTTTGCAACCGAACCGGTCCATGCTTTCGGAAATTTTTTCGAGTTCAGGAGGCCATGTGCGTCGAGGGTCCCCCGACGTCATGCCCTCATGCCAGTTTAGGCGGTTGCGGCAGGGAAAACCGCATGGTCGCACCGGTGTTCACCAACAACATGAAGGAGTACCGACATGCAAGTGCAACCCGTTTCAGCAGAAAAGTTCCTTCAGGCTTATGGAAGCGTACTGGTGCAGACATGGGCTGATCCCGATTTCAAGAAACGTTTCAAAGCCGATCCCGGCGCCGTGCTGAAGGAATTCGGACTGGATCCCGGAGACGCCAAGGTCCGGCTCCTGCCGCCCCGCGACCCCAGCAACCCTTCGGCGACCCAGGAAAGCCAGGTCGAGCTCTGGAATCTCGGGCTGCAGACAGGCGAGATCCAGTTCATTTATCCCGAGGATATTCCTGAAGGCGTGAATCTGGAACTCACGGACGCTCAGCTCGAAGCCATCGCCGGCGGGAATGCCTGCTGCTGCTGCAGTTGCACTCCCTGCTGTTCGTGCAGCTAGGCCCAGGTGAGAGGCGGGGGAGACTGCAACAACGCATGTCATCCCCCGCGCCCCTTTCGGCCTTTCCATGTTTTTCCCATCTCACCGAAGCGTTTCCGGGCATAAGCATTGTTTATCCGTCCCAGAATCAAAGCCTCCGTCGATGTGCACAGTCTAGGGGGAGAGCATCTTTTCTGCCTTGACGAGCACCGCTCCGTGATTCTCAACGGCGCTCCCTACGTCCAACTCGCGCCTTTCCTGGACGGATGCCACTCCCTGCTTGAAATCGCATCCGCGCTGCAAAACCGTCTCGGCCTGCCCCAGATATATTTCTGCCTCAACGAACTGGGCAAACGGGGATTGCTCCTCGACGGCGAAGGCTGCCCCGGACGGGAGGACGCCCCCTTTTTCGAATTCTTCGATGGAAATGCCGAAGCAATCGACGATCGCCGGAAAAACCTGACCGTGACGGTCGAAGCCGTCGGCGGGTGCTCCCCGGATCCGGTCAAAAAGGCCGTTGAAGCCGCGGGTTTGCGGGTTGGGAGGAACGGAGACTTTTTTGTTGTCGCAACCGACGATTATCTGCGCCCCGAACTGGCGGACGTAAACGCCCGCATGCTGGACCGGAAGCTCCCCTGGATGCTCGTAAAACCCGTCGGGATGGTCCCCTGGATCGGGCCGATCCTCCAGCCGGGCGAAACGGGGTGCTGGGAATGTCTGGCCCAGCGTCTGCGGATGAACCGCCAGATGCAACGCTATATCCGCGAGCGGACCGGGCGGATCGGACCGGTTGTCACATCGCGCCCGATCTACCCTGCGGCCGAAGATCTGAGCTGCGATCTGGCCGGGATCGAAATCCTCAAATGGCTCATCTCTCCGGGTACTTCACGGCTCTATGGAAAGCTCCTTTCCCTGGATCTTTTCTGGCGCAAGTCCCAGGAACACGTCCTGGTCCGGAGGCCGCAATGCCGCGCCTGCCGAAACGGGGCGGAACCGATCCCCGGCGGCCCCGCTCCGGTTGTCCCCGTAAGCCGCAAGAAAACGTTTTGCGAAGACGGCGGTCATCGAACTCTGAGTCCGGAGCAGACCTACGAGCGCTTCAAGCGGCATGTCAGCCCCATTCTCGGAGCGGTGAGCGAACT
>JAJFVB010000021.1 GCA_021372055.1 Desulfobacteraceae bacterium
TTTTGGAAGGCCTGCTGATCAACAGGGAACGCTACGGGTACATGTGCTGCCCGTGCAGGCTGGCGTCAAACGACCGTGAATGGGACAGGGATGTCATCTGCCCGTGCATATACCGTGCTCCCGACGTCGAGCAATACGGCAGCTGCTACTGCAACCTCTATGTTTCCAGGGATTGGAACGAGGACAAGTTGTCTCACGCCTACGTGCCGGAACGAAGACCGCCGGAAAAGGCGTTCGGCAAGCTCTAGGCTTTTGTTCCAAAACGTCTCCACTCGCCAGGATTCCCGAATCCGCAGCCCCGGAGAAAACCGGGGTTGCGGCTCGGCGAAACCGCCTCGGGGCGATCCTCCGGCAAAAGGACTGCATTCGACTGCAATTCCCGCCGTTCGCCATTGCTCCCGGCTTCATCGACTCCGGAATTTCCCCCGTTTCCTATAAATTATCGACAATGTCCGCTATCTGAAACAATTTGAAGTAAGACTCTCTTTACAATTGGATCTACCGTTAGCATATTACTTCAAGTTTATTGTCGAATTTAGCTGGAACTCCTAGATAATCATCATTTGTACTCTCCATCAAAGGAGACGATCCACATGGAGAAAAGGTTACTCGAATTGGCGGTCGAAATTGTTCAGGCCCAGGCATCCATCACCAAAATGCCGTGTGAGGAAATCGAACATGCGCTTGGGAGGGTTTACAACGCACTCCACAGGATGCGCCTTGCCGAAGAAGAAGGTCGAACCCTGCCGATCTTCCCCGAAGGGCAATCATCCTCTCAGGGAGTCTTGGCTGAGGATCCCCGCTCTTCCATCCAGGACGATAAAGTGACCTGTATGGAATGCAGGGCCGAATTCCGGCAACTTACCGCGAACCACCTCCGGACCCATCAGCTTACCCCCCGGGAATACAAGAAGAAATGGGGTTTCCCGCTCAAACAGCCCCTTGCGGCAAGAGTGCTCACGAATCTGCGAAGCAGGTCCGCCAAGAAGCGGGGGCTGCCCGAGAAGCTCCAGATCTATCTCGATCAGAAGCGTAAGGACAAAATGAGGCTAGGTCAGGAGAAACCGACGAATCAGATCAGGATGTCGCTTCGCGCCCCGGTTTGAGCGTTTCGTCCGCTCAAGCGTTCTCATCGCTCTTTTTCTTGTTCGGCGGGAACTCCCGCGTTTAACGGCGATCCGGCCGGCAACCGTTCTCCTCCGAGTTGAAATAATAATTCAGCGGACAGTCTTCGCATAAGGGCTTTTTACGGCAATAGAGGTGGCCTGTACGGACCAGGAGAGCATGGAATTCCTGGAACAAAGGCACGTCGGGATCGAGAGCCCCCATGAAGTGTTCCCGCAGCTCGTCATAGCCGATCGCCTCCGCTATCCAATCGTGACGGGAAAAGATCCGGTACGTGTAGGCATCGACTACGAATGACGGCTTGAAGGCAGCATAGAGGACTATGCTGTCCGCCGTTTCCGGACCGATTCCCCGGATTTGGAGCAACTCATCGCGGAGAGGATCGGTGTCCTGCGCCAGAAAGCTCTCAAGATCGCCGTCCCAGCTCCGAGCGATGTGGTCGCAGAATGTTCTGATCTTTTTCGCCTTCTGGTTGAAAAAACCCGAGGGCCGGATGAACTGCGCCAACTCCGGCGCGGCAAGCGCGGAAATGCGCTCACAGCTGAGCAGCCCGTTTTCCCGAAGGTTCCGTATAGCCGCGACGACGTTTTTCCATGCGGTATTTTGGGTCAGAATCGCGCCCAGGATCACTTCGAAGGGGCTCTGGGCCGGCCACCAGGACTGGGGACCGAAGGCCGCCAGAAGCCTGTCATGGATTTCCCGGAGCAACTCCTGCCGTCTTCCGTTCACTCTATTCCCACTCCGTCGAGCGGTGTGCCGCACTTGCGGCATTTTCCGCCATCGATATTCTGCATCCTGATGGAGTAGCCGACCCGGCTTATCAGCTTTTCACCACAGGAACCGCAGTAGGTGGACTCGCCGCTCTCGCCGGGCACATTGCCGGTGTAGACGTAGCGCAGGCCGGCTTCAAGGCCGATTTCCCGGGCCCTGCGGATCTTCTCGACCGGGGTCGGCCCCCTGTCGGTCATGAGGTAGGTGGGATAGAAGCGGCTCACGTGCCACGGTGTATCAACCCCCAGGGACACGAGAAAGCGCGCGATATCCCTGAGTTCGCCTTCATCGTCGTTGAGCCCCGGCACCAGCAGCGTGGTCACCTCAAGCCAGATCCCCTTCGCCTTCATTGCCTCCAGAGTGGTTAGAACGGGTTTTAGCCGCGCCCCGCACTGCTCCCGGTAAAACTTGTCGGTAAAGGCCTTGAGATCCACGTTGGCGGCGCCGAGAAGCGGAGCGGCCGCATCGAGCGCCTCCGGCGTCATGTACCCGTTGCTTACGAACACATTTGCAAGCCCGAGCTTTTTCGCTTCGGCCGCCGTGTCCAGGGCGAATTCCATGAAAACGGTCGGCTCGGTATAGGTGTAGGAAACGGTCGCGCAGCCCTCCCTCCTGGCGCTCCGGGCAACGTCTTCGGGCTTTACGTCCCTGCCGCGCGGCCCCCCCGTCCTGCGCGGCGCCTGCGAGATATCCGAGTTCTGGCAAAAGAAGCAGGTAAAATTGCATCCGGCGGTTGCTATCGAATAACTCGTCGTTCCAGGATAGAAGTGAAAAAGCGGCTTTTTTTCGATGGGATCAATGCTTGCGGCAACCAGTCTTCCATAGGACAGGCTGACGAGCTTGCCGTCCCGGTTTTCACGGACGCCGCATTTCCCCACGCCGCCCGAATCTATGCGGCAATGCTGCGAGCACAGGAAGCAATGCACCCGGCCGTCTCCGAGCGGTTTGCAGAGCATGGCCTCTTTCATGCTGCTCGATCCTTTCCATCACGTTCCCGAAGAAATCTCCCGGAGGCCGGACGACCTCCGGCACAGATCCGCCGAGGGATCTCCGGACCGCCAGAAAAGCGGGCGCACCGAAGCGCCGGCCCCGGCCCCGGTGGGCAGTTCCGTGAAAACGGGGGTCTGCAGCGTTCTGAAGCGGCAGAGCATGTCGATGCGCATCGCGATGAAGTGCCCGAAGGGGTTGCGCTGAATCAGCGGGCTGCGCTCCAGGAGGCCGAGGTATCTCAGGAGCGGAAGGGGAAAGGAAATACAGGTGCGCCACTCTATGGGGACGGATCCCGAAAAAATCCTGCCGGCCATCCGCCGAAGCTGGAAAACGCTGAAATAGCGAGCGCGGTCGTAGGGAGGGTCTTTCCACAGTTTTTCGAGCAGATACTGCATCCGCCCCGCCGAATACCTGTTGAGCGCACCGACAAGCACGTTGCGGCGGGCGACGCGGACAGCTTCCTTCAAGGCCAGGAAAGGATCGTCGACGAACTCGAGCGTTGTGATAAGGGCAACCGTATCAAATTCATTGTCTTCGTAGGGCAGATTTTCGGCAAAACCCTGATCCAGCCCGACCCTTCCGCCGAGACGCCTTCGCGCCAGTTCCAGGCTGGAACTGGAGGGTTCTATTCCCGTGGCCATGTGGCCCTGCGAGACAAACCACTCGAGGAAAGTGCCGCTCCCGCAGCCGACCTCCAAAACGCGCTGAGGAGAGACCGGCTTCCAGACTTTCCGAAGCACTTCCGTTTCGAGCGCGAATGCCGACTGACCCAGCCTGGACTGTAGCCAATTCTCCTGCCGTTCGGCATCGTCTAGTTTAAACACATACCCCACGAAAGTTCCTCTATCGGATACCGATCCGGGAAGAGACAAATCCCGGACCGCTACGGAAGACGGAGAGGGCGGAGGCACTTTCGTCCTCCGCTCCCGCCAGTCCACGAGTTTTCAACGCATTCTGCGGCTTCGGCCCCGCGTCCGTCGCGCATGGCCGGGACGGGCCGCAGAAAGCCCTATTTATCCGTAAGGATCGCACCATGCGACCCCGATGTGACCAGACGTGCATACCGCGCAAGGCATCCCGTTTTGACCCTGGGTTCGGGCGGCGTCCAGGCTTTCCTGCGTTCCTCGAGCACGGCCGCATCAACCAGGAGATCGATTTTCTTATTCGGGATGTCTATATGAATTTGATCACCCTCTTTGATCAAAGCAATAGGTCCTCCGACGGCGGCTTCGGGCGAAATGTGCCCTATCGCGGCCCCGGCCGAACCGCCGCTGAACCGGCCGTCGGTCAACAGCGCCACGTCGCGGCCAAGACCGAGTCCGATAATGGCTGCCGTCGGCGTGAGCATCTCCTGCATACCGGGACCACCTTTGGGACCCTCGTAGCGGACGACAACCACGTCTCCCGGATTGATCTTCCCATCCAAAATCGCGGTCGCGGCCTCGTTTTCACTTTCGAAAACGCGGGCATTGCCTGTGCGCCGCAGCATTTCCGGAGCGACCGCCGACTGCTTCACCACCGCGCCCTCGGGGGCAATGTTGCCGTAGAGCACGGCTATGCCGCCCTCTTCGTGATACGGGTTCTCAAGCGGGCGGATAACTTCAGGATCGGTCACGCGCGCGGCCTTGAGGTTGTCGCCCACTTTCAGCCCCGTCGCGGTGATCGCATCCAGATGGATCAGGCCACGCCGGGAAAGCTCTTTCATTACCGCCTGCACGCCGCCCGCGGAGTCGAGGTTCTCGAGGAAATGGGGTCCGGCGGGCCGCAGGCTGCACAGGTGCGGAGTGCGGGCGCTGATCCTGTTGAAGGTGTCCAGGTCGAGTTCGATACCGGCCTCATGCGCCATCGCCGGAACATGCAGGACGGTGTTCGTTGAACATCCCAGCGCCATGTCCACACTGATCGCGTTTTCGAAAGCCTTTTGCGTGGCGATGTCCCGTGGCTTCACATCCCTTGCCACCAAGTCCATGATACGAACTCCGGCGGCTTTGGCAAGACGCACCCTCGCGGCCGTTACGGCGGGAATCGTGCCGTTGCCCGGCAGTGCGAGTCCGAGAGCTTCGGAGAGGCAGTTCATCGAGTTGGCCGTGAACATTCCGGCGCAGGAACCGCAGCCCGGACAGGCTTTGTCCTCCAGTTCTTCGAGCTCGGCCGCAGTGATCTGGTTGGCCTTCAGGGCTCCGACCCCCTCGAAAACCGAAATGAGGTCGACCGGCTTGCCTCCAACGTGCCCGGCCAGCATGGGACCGCCGCTCACGAGTATGGAGGGAATGTTCAGTCTCAGGGCTGCCATGAGCATCCCCGGGATGATCTTGTCGCAGTTCGGTATGAGGACGAGAGCGTCGAAAGGATGGGCCATCGCCATGATTTCAACGGAGTCCGCTATGAGCTCGCGGCTGGCCAGCGAATAGCGCATCCCCGCATGGTTCATCGCTATGCCGTCGCAGACTCCGATGGTGCTGAACTCGATCGGAGTCCCCCCGGCCTGTCGAATACCGGCCTTAACCCCTTCGGCGATTTTATCGAGATGAATGTGTCCCGGAATGATTTCATTGGCTGAATTGACCACGCCGATGAGCGGCCGGTCCAGTTCCGACTGAGTATATCCCATCGCCTTGAAAAGTGAGCGGTGAGGAGCCTTCTCGACACCCTTTTTCATTAAATCGCTTCGCATCGTATCCTCTCCTGATAGCATGTATGTCCGGCTTAGGCCGAAACGTATAATAATTACAGTATTTTTGCCCGCATTAAAAGCAAAAACGCCGAAACGCTCCCCGAGCCCGCGTTGACTTTAAATATTCAAGCTCATATAATTTTTCCTCATGATTCACGATCATCACGGGCTACGGGAGTTAGAATCGCATGGACGAAAACAGCGCGAGGCCAATGTACCCCATCGGTATTGTGTCGGAAATCATCGGCCTTCATCAAAGGACCCTGCGCGCCTACGAACACCACGGTCTGATCCGGCCGGTGAGGCGCGGCGGGAAACGTTTTTATTCAAACAACGACCTTCGATGGCTCGAATGCGTCCGCAGACTCATCGCGGATGAAGGCCTCGACATAGCCGGAGTAAAGAAACTGCTCGCAGGTGACCCCTGCTGGGACATACGAAAATGCCCCGACGACAGGAAGAAAAACTGCCCCGCCATTCTCGCGATACCGCTGCCCTGCTGGGAAATTCAGGACAGATGCGGATCGAGCGAAGGGCGGTGCGCGCAGTGCGAAGTTTATGCCCGAAAAACGAACCACGCAACCGGACTAGCCTGCCCGGAGTCTTCCCGCAGAAGCTGATCCATTGGAGCAGAGTAGACAAATGAGCCTCATATTCGGTCCCATTCCCTCCCGCCGCGTTGGCCGCTCGCTCGGCGTGGATGTTGTCCCCGCCAAAACCTGCTCGTTTGACTGCATATACTGCGAGTCCGGCCCGACAACCCGCCTGACGGTGAAGCGCACCCCGTTCTTCCCGATTCCGGAAGTCATGCGGGAGCTCGGGGACTATCTTCGAGCCAACCCGAAGGGAACCGACGTCATCACCTTTTCCAGCGCGGGCGAACCGACTCTTTTTCTCGGGCTCGGCGAACTGATCGAGGCGATAAAGCGGGATTTTCCGGACTACCCCCTCATGGTGCTCACCAACGGTTCCCTGCTTTGGGACCCCCAGGTGCGCCGCGACCTCCTGAAGGCCGACAGGGTCGTGCCTTCCCTGGATTCGGCGCTCATCGAGTCGTTTCTCAGGATAAACCGCCCCCACCCGTCATTGGAACTCGATGCGATCGTGGAGGGTATTATCGAGTTCCGAAGCGAGTACAGGGGGCAGATGCACCTGGAGATCGTTCTCGCCGACGGAGTCAACGATTCCCCGGACGAACTGAAGGCCCTCGCGCGCGCAGCCGGTCGCATAAGGCCGGACAAGGTCGAACTGAACACCGTCGTCCGCCCGCCCGCCTTCGCGGGAACCAGAGGTCTGACGGAAGATCGGATGGCTCGCGCAGCGGCATGTTTTCCGAAAGGAACGGCTGAAATCATAGGGGTCTTCCACGCGCCTCGGGAGCTTTCAAACGGCGAGGACCTCGGGAGGCGCATACTCGAAACGATCGAAAGGCGGCCCTGCACCGTTGCGGAGCTTTCGGTATCCCTCGGGATTCCGGAGGAAGTGCTCGAACACAGGTCAAAAGAGCTTCAGCAGGCAAAAAAGCTCGTCTTCCGCCCCTTTGAAGGAAAGGATTTCCTCTACCCTGCCGGAAAGTGATCGACGCACCGGAAAACAAGCGCGGCGGCCGGGGAACTCACTCCCCGGCCCCGGAGACTTCCACGGCTACATCGGCGCATCGTTTTTCATCACGGGAGGCGCCGCGAGGATTTCGACCGGCCGCTCGGGCAAAGTCCTCGCAGTGAGGGTGTGTTCGAAGAGCCTTGCGGCGAGCTTGCGCACCGATTCCGCATCGACCTTGCCGACGAGTTCGGCAAATTGCCGCCCATGATCCCACCCCAGGCCCAGCACCTCGTTTAAGGCGGCGTTCGACGCCTGCCCTTCGATGGTTTCCCTGCCGAGCTTGAGAGAGACCAGGATCGACTGCTTGGCCTTCTCGAGTTCATCCTGAGGCACCGGTTCCGTAGCAAGCCGCTTCAGGTTGGCGATAATGACATCCTGCACCTGGGGAAGATTTCCCATGGTGGTCTGGGTGATCACGCCGAAATAGCCGGCGTTCTTCCCGTAGAAGGGAAAACAGCTCACCGCGTAAACAAGGTTCCGGTCGCCGCCCCGCAGCGCTTCGAACATCCTGCCGGCCGGGCCGCCCCCGCCGGAGAGAACCGCGGTCAGGACATCCAGCGCCGGACGGTCGGCATTGTTGATGTCAACACCGTTTGTCCCGATGAAGAGCGCGGCGCTGTTCTTTTCGTTTTTCACCTCAACCGTGCGGTTTTCCGCGATCTGGCGGGTCTCCTCGGGCAGCTTCTTCTCCACCGGCTTGCCGCTCCACGATCCGAACTTCTCCTGAATGAGCGTCTTTACGGTCGCGGGTTCCACGTCGCCGTACACGGCGAGAACGGAATGCGCCGGGTTCACCATCTTGCGGTAAAAAGACCTCAGATCGTCTCGCGTTACCGCACCGATCGATTCCGGGGTCCCCAGCCGGTCGTTTTTGTAGGACGCGTTCCGGAAGTAATTCTTCTTGAAGAGGCGCATGATTTCAGACTGCCAGTTCTCATCGGACCGCTTGATGGCTGTCAGGGTGTCCTGGCGCAGCTTTTCGATTTCCTCGGGGGGGAATTCCGAGTTCCGGGCCATATCGGCCAAAATGTCGAAGGCCCAGCCGAAGTCTTCTTTCAGAACTTTTATGGAAACATGATAGGTGTTGTTGTCGGATGTGGCGCTGATCACCCCTCCGGCATCCTCGATTTTCCGAAGCATTTCGAGCTTTGCGCGCGTTTTCGTTCCGGCCGTCAAAAGAGACGCTGTCAAGGCGGAAAGCCCCGGCCGGTCGAGATCCTCCAGCACCAGCCCCCCCGTGCCGTAGAGCTGCATGGTGACATAGGGAAGGCTTGTATCCTGCTTTACGAGCGTCCGCAATCCGTTCGCCATCCGGCTGAACTCAACCGGAACAGGCTCTACGACCGGACAGACGGCCTCGGCGGTTTTGACCTGTTCCGACGCCGGAGGCTTGATAACGGCCACGTTCATGTGATCGGAGACGAGGTAGCGCTGCGCAACGGCACGCACCTCTTCGGCCGTTACAGCGCGAATCCCTTCGACGTACTCGTCTCCGAAGTAGGGATTCCCGGTCAGGAGGTAGGAAGACGCCAGCGAACTTGCCCTGGATGAAACCGAACCCTGTTCATAGACGCGGCGCGCGATCGCCGTCTTCTTGGCTTTCTGAAGATCGTCCAGGCTCACCAGCCCTGTCTTGAAAAGGTCGATTTCTTCCTGTATGTCCTTTAAAGCGCCCGGCCATTGGTCCGGGGCGAGCGAAACCGAAATGAGGAACTGACCGCGCACGAAAGCCGGGGTCCAATTTGAAGCCCCAACGCTGAAGACCTTGTTCTGCTCCTCTTTCAGGCGGCAGTGCAGGCGGCATGTCTGGCCCTCTCCCAGCAACTGCGCAAGGACGTCCAGCGCATAGCCGTCTTTCTCATACGCGTTGACCGAGGGAAATCCGATATAGGCCTGGACCAGCCTCGTTATCGGCACCTCTTTTTCTTCCCAGCGCATGCTTCCCTGCGAAGGTTCGTCGGGCAGGACAACCGGGTCGGACTGCCTGGGCAGGAAAGTTCTCGTCTTATCCGCGACGAATCGGAGCACCTCGGAACCGTTCACGTTGCCCGAAAGGGCCACAATGATGTTTTCCGGCTGGTAGCGCTGCTGGTAGTAGTCGAGGAGCGCATCCCGGGACTGGTTTACAAAAACTTCCTCATAGCCGATGACGGGGTAGCGGACGGGGTTCAGCTGGTAGGCCGTCTGGATAAACAACCGCCAGAGCTCGACATTGGGATTGCTCTCCCCCATTTTCATTTCCTGCTGGATCACGGGCTTTTCCCGCTCCACTTCCCGCGGGTCGAGCACGTTTTCGGATACGTAGGAGAGCAGCAGATCCAGCGCGTTCCGCCACTGTTCGGACGCCGTATTGATATAGTAAACCGTTCTGTCGTAGCTCGTGTAGGCGTTTGTGGTGCCGCCCATGGCTCGCAGCCTTTCGCCGGCCTGCTCTTCGGTGAAGGAACGCGTGGTCCCACCCGACACCACGTGCTCGAGGTAATGGGAAAGGCCGGCGCGCATATACTTGCCCTCAAGCGCCGAACCGGCACGAACGAACACCTGCGCGGACACCACCTCGGCCGAGGGCTGCTGATGGACAAGCAGGGTAAGACCGTTTTTCAGCACTACGAAAAGGTCCTCGGGCTTGGATGCAATCGTGCGCTGCACAAGCGGACGCAACTCCTGCGCGATGAGGGGGCACTCTTTGACTGCTTCGGGCACCGCCGCCACTGCCGCGCTCGACAAGAGAACGAAAAAACCGATGAAAACGGGAACGATCTTTTTGAACATCTAGATTCCTTCCTGGAATATTTCGCTGAAAACTGCACTGCAGCTCAGTGATTTTAATTGCCGGGTCAATAGCATTTCCACTGTTATTTGCCGGGCGGGCCTACAATTCTCCGGATTCTATGAGCCGCGCAATATATTCGTGACGGTTCACAGGGCCTTTCGGGGACATCCATGCCACGGCCGGCCTGGCAAATTCGATTGCCTGCCAGCCGCATCCATCGATGCCAACTTCAACCGCTATGTCGTTTAGACCGGCCCTGCGCGCCAGATCTTCGAGTTTCAGAAGGACGTGCTCCCCCATATCGGACCGCCTGAGCGCCTTCCACGCTTCGAGGTCGCCGGCCCCGTTTGCATTTTCGGCCCCACATCTTTTGACCGCCGTGGCGGCGAAGTTCACCAGGGTGATAAAGAAACGGTTTTCATACGAGGGAATTTCCCGGACGATAAGAGGATTCAGCGTTGCGGCAAGTGAGATCAGTTCGTCGCCGTTCGTAACGGTGACGCGGGGCCGGGACGGTTCCCGGCACATGACGTGAAAGGGAAAACGGAACTCGGAGCAAATCCGCGTTTTCTGCCGCCCGAAGTAGCTTCGGGTGAGAAGATGCGGACATTTCAGAATTTGTAGAAGCGCCTCCTGCACAAGCCTCGATCTTCGCAAAGTGTAGGAAATGCCGCTGGGGAACGTCGCCTTTCCAACGGCCTCGAATATGCGCACAAACTTGGGAGTGGGGAAAAAAATCCGGTTTGCTCCAAGAATCGCGTCCCTGTCCGCGCGGGGGTATTCGCCAAGCGAGGCTCGAATCCCCAGCGTTTTCACCTTCGAACACGAGGTCAGCAAAGCGGCGATGGCGACGGGATTATCGGACATGGGGCCTGCACCAGGTTGCGTTCAGACCAACGAGCGTTCAAGATGATGCCAGGCTTTCAGACTGTGGGGAGCCTGCTCCCCACACCCCACACGCAGCTGCGCTGCTCATTTTGGCGCCCGACCTGACGCGCGTGCGCGTAAGGCTGCGACAGAAATCCCGAGGGGGCGCGGGGAAATCATTTCCCCCGCTCTTTTCCATTGGTTTTATCTTGAACGCAATTTCGCATCAGACGCGAGGCGCTCCGGAGCCCCGCACGATCGGGGCACTCCTATGGAAGCGCAGCTTCCGTCAATTCTGCTCCTCGTTCAGGAGCAAATCGGGATGCACCCCGTAATTGTAGCTCCGCATGCGGAAATAGTTGTCAAGAATTCCCACCTGCACGTCCACGTAGTCGTAGATTTTGAGGGTCAGATCGCTTGCTTCGCCGTCGGAACTCAGCTCGCGGATGGCATTGGCAAGCCCCTTCTGGAAGTACACGGGCACGGCCAGAAAGATAACGTTGACCCTGAGCAGATGAGTATAACGGGACAGAATTTTCGGAGAGATGAGCAGGACGCTTGCCTTAAGGGACTCGGCAGGCATTTCGTCGACGGCCTCGACGGCCTCGTCTTCATCGCTTTCGCCGTGCGCATTGCACGAATACGCGACGATACCCCGCTGAGCGAGTTCGGCGCAAAGCGCACGGTCGTGATCCTCACCGCCCGAGAGAATCAGGATGGGCGGACCACCGTCCCGCATTTCGGCCTGCACGTCATCGGCAATGGCCCTGTTGCGCTCCGGATCCTCGACCAATGCCCTGAGCAGCGCCGGATAGTCGGACCGCGAATGGTACGGGAAGCTGAAGTTCGTGGCGCGCGCGACGATCTTTCCCGGGATTATCCCCCGCCCTTCCCGCGCATCCTTTTCGTTAATGGTGTAGACCACCTCGCCGAGGTAATGGTGAATGAGCTTGAACAACCGGTCCTTGCGCAGAACCGTATTCGACAGCCCCAGAATGTAGCGGCAGTCGAAATTGGGAACCATCCCGGTGAGAACCTTCGAGGGCGAACGCTGCGACTCGTCAATCACGATGTAGCCGACCTTGTCGTAGATCTTGCGCCAGTATCGCATGATCTCACCGGTGTGCCCGATGGTGATCTGCGCTCCCACCTGGTGCACGCCGCCGGAAAAGATCCCGACCTCGCCCCTGGGGATTTGCAGAAAGCTCTCTATCTTCCTCAGCCAGCCATCGAGAAGATCGATTTTGGGAATGATGATAAGCGTCGGCTGACGCCTCTGGGAGATCGTGTAGAGCGCGATGACCGTCTTGCCGCTCTTGTGCCCGCCGATGAGAGTTCCGCAATCGTGTTCCAGGACCGCCTCCGCGGCGTCTTGCTGGTAGCTTTTCAGCTCCCCGTGGAATTCCATCTCGAGGGGTTCGAACGAGCGTCTCCTGTCGACTATCCTGTAGGGCACCTGAAACTTCTTGCACAAGTCTATCAACTGTTCGAGAAATCCACGCGGAATCAGATAATTTCGACCCTTTTGCTTCATGCAGCTAATCTGCGCCGGAATATTTCCGATCCATTCGCCCCGGTTATGCCGCATCTCATAGTCCGGATTGGTAAAAACCAAGCGTTCATGCAGCTTTCTGTCCAGCATGGGGGGCAGCCCTTCGACAGGGACTTTGATCCATTCGGAAAGCAGGATATTGATACTTTTTACGTACATGCGATGAAACCCTCAGCCGGAGCGGGATATTCGAGCGGCGACCATGGAAGCGGGGACATCCCCACTGCACCACAAATAACCAGTATCTTCAATGGTTTACCTGCAGTGAGCATGCTGCCCCTTGTGGAAAAGATAGGCCACGAGTTGAGAATCATCGAAATCGATTAGTGCATCCGATGTAATCGCTTAATTTCAAAGTAATTTTGCCGATTATTCCCCGACCTGATCTGCAAATTATATATTAAACCCGCGCAAAAGTGCTATAAATATTTGACCGATAAAATTCGAAAAAAGGAGTTACCTATGAAAGATCATTCCTCACATCTTCAGATTTTAGGACAATTAGCTCGCGAATACGAACAAAAATATAGCGAATTGCAAGCTTTTCTCGGCCAGACCCCGGCCACGAAGACCCTCTTTCAGATCAGGGCGCTTTCCGAGCGTTCCACCGACCGTTTCCGCTCGGCACAGATCGCGCTCTTCTCCGAACCGGGACTCCTGGACGCCAGCGGACGGGAAAACGCCATGATGGCCGCAACGGCCATGTGCCGCGCATTCGATGAAATGCGCATCCTCTTCCAGTTTCTCGTCGAATCGTGTCCTGACAGGTCCGCCGAAGAAAACGACAAATGAGGAGACTCAGGAAGGATTGTCCTCCAGCAGCCCCTTTTTGATGAAATAGTGCAGTTGGCCCGACTGCTTCATCGGCCCCGCAACCCGTTCCGCCGCAGCACCCGTCCCGCAGAAAAGATCGATGCGACCGGGGCCCTTGATGGCCCCACCGGTATCCTGGTTGAGCACCCACCGGCCGAACCGCTCCCATTTCCCGACTTGCCCCGAAGCGCCATACTCGGGTTTTTCGCTTATCAGAAACGCGAGCGCCCCCTTGGGATGGAACTTCGGGTCCGTCGCAATCGAGCGCCCGGAGGTGAGAACGGCATCCAGACTCCCGAGAGGCCCTTCCGAAACCCACCTGAAAAAAACATAGCTCTCGTTGCCCCACATAATCCGGTCGCGGCTCTCCGGGTGTGCCTGGAGGTATGCGCGAATGGCCTGAAGGGACATTTCCTCGCGCGAGACCGCGCCGCTTTCGATCAGCGTTTTCCCGATGCTCCTGTAGGGCCGTCCGTTGGCCCCCGCGTACCCGACGCGCATCAGCTTTCCGTCGGGGAGCCTCACCACGCCCGAGCCCTGCACGTGGAGGAAAAAACAGTCCACGGGGTCCTTCAGCCATGCGAGTTGCAGACCAGAGCGCTCCAGCGCCTTCTTGCCGTCGATTTCGGATCGCGTGAAGTAGGGTACGACTTTTTTGTTCTCCACGCGCCCGATCAGCTTTTCTCCCTTGAATTTCACCGCATCGAAACGCTCGAGGTCAATCTGAAGCAGATCCGCCGGGAGCCCATAAATCGGGGTCTGGTAGGGTCCGCCGGCCTTGAGGCTGCCATCCAGGACGGGTTCGAAGTAGCCGGTCACAAGTATGCGGCCCCCGTCGGGAGGAACGACCCGGAAGACATCGAATTCCTGGTCGAGACTCTTCCGGTCGATGCGCCCGGCATCCAGCAGCGCGAGGAAGTGAGCAAGGGATTTGCGCAGCACTCCGGCCGTTATCGTGCGATTGCCGAAGGCAAGGGACCTGTCATCGGGGACTTTGGCGTACCAGGCGAGACTTTTCTGTATGGCGAAGCGAAGCGGACCGGCATCCGAATCTTCCCTGAGGTCGATATCGGCGGAGGGTACCCGCTCAAAGATCGGCAGATCCGGAGCCTTGGGAGGCTCCGTGGGCTTCCCGGTGGGCTTTTCCGGGCAGCCGGAAAGCAAAAGAAGGCATATGAGTACGAAGATGCAGGATAGAGTTCGCAATCTCATATGCCTTCCATTATCGACGCCGGGCCCGCTTAGGTCCCCATTTCCCACGAGTGCAGGTACTTATCCTGCTCGGCCGTGAGCGTATCGATTATCACGCCCATGCTGGCGAGCTTGAGCCGCGCGATTTCGCGGTCGATGTCGAGCGGAACCCTGTAGACCTGCTTGGTGAGCGAAGCGTAGTTCTTAACCATATATTCGCTGCAAAGCGCCTGGTTGGCGAAGCTCATGTCCATGACGCTCGAGGGATGTCCCTCGGCCGCGGCCAGGTTTATCAGCCGTCCTTCGCCGAGCACGTAGACCCGACGGCCGTTTTTGAGGCTGAACTCATCGACGAAATCCCGGATCATGCGAACCGAAGTCGACATTTCCTTAAGGGCGTCAAGGTCGATCTCGACGTTGAAGTGGCCGGAATTGCAGACGATGGCCCCATCTTTCATCACGTCGAAATGTTCCCCGCGCAGTACGTGGATGTCGCCGGTCAGCGTGCAGAAAAAGTCCCCTATCGGAGCGGCCTTTTCCATCGACATCACCTGGTAGCCGTCCATAACCGCCTCAAGCGCCCTCAGGGGATCGATTTCGGTTATGATGACCTTTGCGCCCATCCCGGAAGCCCTCATCGCCACACCGCGGCCGCACCACCCGTAGCCGCTCACCACGAAGTTGGACCCGGCGATAAGGCGGTTCGTCGAGCGGATGATGCCGTCAAGCGTGCTCTGCCCCGTCCCGTAGCGATTGTCGAAAAGGTGCTTGGTGTCCGCATCGTTTACCGCGACGATCGGGTACTGGAGGACCCCTTTTTCAGCCATGCTGCGGAGGCGGATCACGCCCGTCGTGGTCTCTTCCGTGCCGCCGATGACGTTTTTGAGCAATTCCTTGCGCTCGGAGTGCAGCAACCCCACGACGTCGGCCCCGTCGTCCATCGTAACCTGCGGTTGGTGTTCCAGCGCCTGGTTTATGTGTTTGTAATAGGTCTGCTTATCCTCCCCCTTTATCGCGAAGGTGGGGATTCCTTCACAGATGGACAGAAACGCCGCGACGTCGTCCTGCGTGCTGAGGGGATTCGAGGCGCAGATGCGCACATCGGCGCCGCCCGCCTTGAGCGTCTGAGCCAAAGCCGCGGTTTCGGTGGTCACGTGCAGGCAGGCGGACATGCGGATGCCCGCCAGAGGTTTTTCCTTGGCAAATCTTTCCGCAATCAACCGGAGCACGGGCATCGACTGCTTGGCCCACTCGACCCGCAACCGGCCCTTTTCGGCAAGGCCTTTATCCTTAATGTCATAATCCATGAAATCTCCCTCCGTCCTTTAGCCGTTTTCCAAAACGGCATGAAAAAACCGCGGACCGGCTGCTCCGGCAATCCGCGGGAGGTGAAACCGCGCTCGGACATCCTTGACGGGAACCCCGCTTCATAGCGCCGCGTTTTCATTCTCGGAAGAGTTTGCAAAACCCGCTCCACGCGGCTTCCACGGAAGAAGGCGCGTGGAGCGGACAGGAACCTGTCTTCGGCTCCGTTTAACGGGTTGCGCCGCTTAGCGTACCGCAACCCTCTCGGGCAATCCGGCCTGTTCCCTGAGCACATCGGCCATATCGGCCTTCTCCCAGGTGAAATCGGGATCGGTTCTGCCGAAATGCCCACCGCATGCGGTCTTTTTGAAAACGGGCCGGGCCAGCTTGAGATGCCGGATCATGGAAGCGGGCTTGAAGCTGAAATTGGCCCGCACAAGTTCCTGAATCTTCTCATCGGGTACCTTGCCGGTGCCGAACGTGTCAACCATCAGCGATACCGGTTCGGCAACGCCGATGCTGTAGGCGACCTGGACTTCAACGCGTCCGGCAAGACCCGCGGCAACGATGTTTTTGGCAACATAGCGCGCCATGTAGGAAGCCGTGCGGTCAACTTTCGAAGGATCTTTCCCGGAGAAGCATCCGCCGCCGTGGCTGCCTTGTCCGCCGTAAGTGTCCGCGATGATTTTCCGGCCGGTGAGTCCGCAGTCCCCCATCGGACCGCCGACAACGAAACGTCCGGTGGAGTTGATGAAATACTTCGTCTTTGAGTCGATCAGTTCCGGCGGGATGACCTTCCCGATCACTTCTTCTATGATCGAATCGCGGAGCGTGGAGTAGGAAACGGTGGGCGTGTGCTGCGCGGCCACTACTATCGTGTCCACTCTTTTGGGGTGGTGATCTTCGTATTCCACGGTTACCTGGCTCTTGCCGTCGGGGCGCAGGAAATTGAGGGAACCGTTCTTCCTCACCTCGGCAAGCTTGCGCGTGATGCGATGCGCGTAGTAAATCGGCATGGGCATCAAAACGGGTGTTTCATCGCAGGCATATCCGAACATGAGCCCCTGGTCGCCGGCGCCCTGTTCTTCAAACAAACCTTCACCCGCGTTTACGCCGATTGCGATATCCGGAGACTGCTTGTCGATGCTCGTTACCACCGCGCAGGTCTCCCAGTCAAAGCCCATAGAGGAGTCATTATAGCCGATTTCCTTGATGGTCTGGCGCACGATCTCCGGGATGTGGACGTAGGTCGATGTGGTAATCTCTCCGGCCACAAATGCCAAACCCGTGGTCACCATTGTTTCGCAGGCGACCCGCGCGGTTTTGTCGTCGCCGATGATCGCATCGAGTACGGCATCGGAAATCTGGTCGGCAATCTTGTCGGGATGTCCCTCAGTCACCGACTCTGACGTGAACAAATAACTGTGCATTGCCATGAAAAGGCTCCTCCTTCGGATAAGATGGCTGCAATGTCTCTCGAAAATTCCGTGAAAACGCTATGGCAAAATAGAGATTCATCTGACCAACGTCAAATCCGGTGGCGTGTTATTGTTGCATTTTCTCTTGTTATTCTGATCGACCAGCACAATCGCGGGTCGATGCGCGGCAATTTCCGCCTCGTTATAGGCCGCATAGGTGGCTATTATTACCAAGTCACCCGCGGCGCCCATCCGAGCCGCCGCACCGTTGAGGCAAATATCGCCCTTGCCTTCCGGGCCTTCAATTGCGTAAGTGTCGAACCTCGCCCCATTGTGCACGTTGTACACACTGATCCGTTCATAGGGCAAAATGTCCGCTGCGCGCATAAGTTCGGAGTCTATCGTCAGACTTCCTTCGTAATTGAGATTTGAATCGGTCACGCGGGCACGATGAATCTTCGATTTCAGCAGTGTCCTTTGCATCGCTGTATTCCTCCAGGCATGGTAAAGTGAACCGGGTGTGAATGCGGGGCAGGATCGTCGGAAGCTACAGCAGCTGCAGGACTCCAGCACCCGGGCACCCTCGCCGGGAGGATCGCCTCAATATTGGTGCTCCAAGTATCTGTCTGCTGCATCTCGCACTTGTAAACGATGATGCGCACTTATTCCCCTTGTAGTACTCCAGATTTCAATCCCCCGAAGATGTGGCGTCCGGCGGGGCGGTGTCCCGGTCTATAAGATCCGGGCAAAAGGCAAAATCCGTCTTTTCTGAATAGCAAATAAATCGAACAATTGTCAAGTCATAGAACCATTCCGATTTGCACCGAAAAATGGTTGCTCCCCGATACCGGCTGCCGCCCGTTTACACATCCGCTCTCATTGAACTTACACGGCCGCGGGCCGAAGGCGGGTAGAGCCCGATCGGAGAATGGGTCTCTAAGCGCTCGCCATATCCTTCAGTTCCCACCATTTTTTCCTTCCAAACCGTTCCAGTCTCATTCTATACTTCCCCCGCAAATGGAAGAAAGCTCACGGAAGGAAATCGAATGGAATTATACAGGCGGTTGCTCAGCCTCATTCTGCCGTCATGGCGCAGGCTTGTTCTTGCGATGCTGTGCATGGTCGTGGTGGCGGGCTGCGCTTCGGCAACCGCGTTTATTATAGCCCCCGTTATAGACGATATTTTCGGCAACAGGAAAAGCGAGATGGTGATGCCCCTGGCTCTGGGCATACTCATGATTTTCCTGATCAAGGCGATTTCCCTCTGTTCCAACGCCTACCTCATGAGCGAGGTAAATCAGAGGATCATCACCCAGCTGCGCGAACAGGTCTATAACCATATTACGAGCCTGCCCCTCCCCCATCTGGATCAAACCAAGACGGGCGGCCTGATGGCCCGGATTCTAAACGACGTCGGCATGGTCCAGACGGCGCTCTCGGACGCCTTTTCCGGCTCCATCAAGGAGACTTTTTCCATTGTCTTTCTGCTTGGGGTCGTCTTCTACCGCGACTGGCCCCTGGCGATCGTCGGCACAATCGTCCTGCCCGTGGCTTTCATTCCTCTGTTCAAGTTCGGGAAGATACTCCGCCGGACCGGCAAGCAGTCCCAAAGCAAGATCGCGGACCTGAGCGTGATTCTGCACGAGACGATCGGCGGCAACAGAATCGTTAAAGCCTTCGGCATGGAGCAGTATGAAAAAGACCGTTTCCAAATGGAAAACAGGACCTTACTCAAACTTACCATGCGGGCCGTCGTGTTTCGCGCGCTCAACAGCGCCGTCATGGAATTTGCCGGGGGGATCGGCATAGTGGCCGTCATCATGTACGGAGGCTACAAGGTCATAGCGGGCGAAGGCACCCTCGGCAATTTTACCTCGTTTCTGGCGGGCCTGATCATGCTCTACGAACCGGTGAAACGGCTGGCAAACATCCATGCAAACGTACAGCAGGGGCTTGCCGCGGCGACCCGGGTCTATGAGACCCTCGATCTTCCGGTCGAAAACGTCGACGAACCGGGCGCGAGGGAACTCCCACCGATACGGCAGGGAATCGAGTTCCACGACGTCTGTTTTCGCTACGGAGAAAAACCCGTTCTCTCCGACATCAATTTCACGGTGTCCGCCGGGCAGGTGGTGGCTGTCGTGGGAATGAGCGGCGCAGGGAAAACAACTCTGGTAAACCTCATCCCGAGGTTCTACGAACTCACCGGCGGGCAGATTCTCATCGACGGGATCGACACCCGCACCGTGACAATCGCCTCTCTCAGGAAGCAGATCGCAATCGTCACCCAGCAGACGATCCTGTTCAACGATTCGGTGCGCAACAACATCGCCTACGGCGACATCAGCCGGAGCGAAGAGGAAATCGTCGCCGCCGCGCGCGCGGCAAACGCCTACGATTTCATAATGAAGCTGCCCGAAGGCTTCGGTACGCTGATCGGGGAACAGGGCATCCGCCTCTCAGGCGGGGAACGCCAGAGGATCAGCATTGCGCGCGCGCTCCTCAAGGACGCTCCCATTCTCATTCTCGACGAAGCCACTTCGTCGCTTGACAGCGACTCGGAACTCGAAGTCCAAAGGGCTCTCGACAACCTCATGTCCGGGAGGACCACAGTCGTCATCGCTCACCGTCTTTCGACCATCCAGAATGCAGACCTCATCCTGACCCTCTCGAAAGGAAGAATCGTCGAACAGGGTCGGCACGACGAGCTCATGACGGCAAACAGCGAATACCGCAGACTCTATCACCTGCAATTTGCCCAGGTCGCGCAGGACGGCCGGGGCATTTCGCCGGGACACTCCTGATCCCACATGGCGCAAACCTCTTCGGAAACCGGCCGGGATAACCGCTGGATCGTCTTCTCCTACTTCACCAACATCGACGGGAAAGCCGCATCCCAGCACATAGACGACCGCCTGCCCCCTCTTATGGAACTGGGCGTCCGTCCGCTGCTCGTATCCAGTCTCTGCAGCCCGCCCTCGCCTCTTGCGCCCAATTTGCGCGCGCCGTCCGCAGCGCCGTCCGGAATGCGCTTCGAACTGCGTTATCTAAGGAAGAGGAACAACTTTTTCAAATACGCGCACGTTCCCATTCTGTTCTTCCTTCTGCCCTTCTACGCCATCGAGAAGCTCGTCTGCAACCTGGACAGCCAGTGGTCGTGGTTTCCTTTTGCCTTCCTGCGCGGTCTCGGGTCATGCCGCGGCTTCATGCCCGATCTCATCTACTCGACAGGAGGTCCTCCAAGCGCCCATGTAGCAGCGGGAATGCTCGCCGCCGCGCGCAAAATCCCCTGGATAGCCGAACTCCAGGACCCGCTCGTCCTGGATTCCCGGGGCTGGGCACGGAGCCGGGCGATGGAGAAATTTTCCCGCCGGCTTGAAAGCTTCATCCTCGATCGCGCCTCGGCAGTCGTTTTTCTCACCGAAGGCGCTCGCAGCAGCGCTCTCAAGAGGACCGGGGCCAATCCTTCAAAGGTCCACGTCATCTATCCCGGAGCCCCGGCAAATCCGGAACCGGCGCCGAAAAAGACCCGAGGCGAATTCTGCCGTTTCGCCCATCTCGGCTCGCTTGGAGGCTCGCGCAATCTTGAGACCCTCCTCGATGCGATGCAGGCCCTCTTTTCTTCCCGTCCCGAGTTCAAGGAGATCGTCCGCATCGACCTCTACGGCACCATGGACAGGCTGTCGGCGGAAATCGTATCACGTTTCCCGCATCCCGGGATCGTCACCGATTTCGGGAAGGTCTCGCGGAGGGAAGCCGTGCGCGCGATGAGGGAAAGCGACGTCCTGGCGCTTATCCAGAATCAGGGACAGTCCGCCATGGAATCCATCCCTTCCAAGGTCTACGAATACCTCCAGACGGGAAGGCCCATCATGGGACTCGTCTACCGAAACCCGCACCTCAAAAATATCCTCATCCAGGGAGGGCACTACGCGGCGGAAGTCGACCGCGTGGACGATATCCGGGAAACCGTCGAGCAGGTCCTCTCCGCGTGGCAGGCGGGCACGCTTTCGCCCCCTCGCCCGCCTTCCCGCTATACATCACCGGCAGCCGCGCAATCCCTCGCGGAAATTGCCCGCACGGTAATGTAGATAAATTTCATTACAAAGCGAGCAGACTATAAAAATCCCGCATCTCTATCGCAGATCGGACAGGTTCTGCTTTGATTCTATGATCTCGAGGACGTGTTCCGGGGTGATTTCGGTCATGCACCGCCAGTCCGGGCAGGGCTTGCGTGTGAAGCACGGGCTGCAGGGAAGGTCCGTTCGAATTACGGTGTGGATCGTTCCGTAGGGGCCGGTGCGCGCCGGACTGGTCGGGCCGAAGATCGCAAAAGCGGGGACCCGGAGAGCCGCGGCAACGTGCATCGGGCCAGTATCGACGCAGACCACAAACCGGGCGCCTCCGATGAGCGCCGCAAGCTCCCTGAGGCTTGTCTTCCCGGCCAGGTTGACAGCCCGCCCGCCCGATGCCCGCACGATCTCCTCGCCCAGTTCGAAGTCGGCCCTGCCTCCGACAATCACGGAAGC
>JAJFVB010000169.1 GCA_021372055.1 Desulfobacteraceae bacterium
TCGTCGACGCGTTCTGGTACCAGCCGTGGTTCTCGGAAAACGTGGCCCAGAAGCGCCTGATACAGCCCTACGACAGAACATTGACGGGAGTTGCCTGGGACTGGCTCGGAACCATGAGGCCGCACGCAGGCAATTCGCTGCTGAAGGCCCCCAACAGGTTTGCTCACCTATTCACACTGGCAAACAAATCGATCCTCAATGCGGGCGATATCATAAGCCTGCTGCGCGCCATGGACACGCCGCGTTCGGGAGTCTTCCGGGAGGTTGCTCAACTGATGAGCGGATGCCGGGTGGAGAGCGTTCCCGGGCAGACACCCGGTCATGCGGGTTTGATAAAACATGTGTACCACCTGCGGTTTAAATACTTCGATCCCGTACTTCGCCCCCTTGTTGAGACTTTCGTCCAGCATGTTGAGCGGGTCCTGGATTGCTGGGTTTCCGAGGCTTCCGTCGAGGTGCGGCTCGAAACCGTCGAGGAACAGGCTGGAGGAAGAGGGGCTGTATGAAAAACGATCTTTGGGAAGCATTGCATGATATCTTCCGGAAGTTGGACGAATACTTCGGCCGTGAAAGGACGTTGTCCGGACCTGTGATTCCCGAGGCTGCGGGGGACGAGGCGGAACTGGTCGAGGAGAGCAGCCGGCCCTCGGAGGACCGCGTGCTTCCACCGGACGAACTCCTGAGTGCCCGGTCCGAGCTGCGCAGGGAATTGGAAATCGTCCGGACGAAACTGTCCAATCGCCTGAGCGAGCGGGACACTTACCTCGTCCTTTTTGCGATTGTGGCCCATTTCGACGAGCTGGTCCAGACGCGCTTCCTCAAGGGCGACCACCTGGTATGGCCCACCCTGCAGCGGGAACTGTTTCAGGTCGACGATGCGGGAGAAGTCTTCTACGAGACTCTGGACGACATCCTTTTGAAGCCCCAGACGCTGCCCTTCGTGCTCGAGGTCTATTACTTCTGCCTGAACGACGGTTTCAAGGGCAGATACGATTCGAACCCCGCGAAAATTGCCGAGTACATGGAAAGGCTGAAACAGAAGATCCCTTACGAACAGCCCAAGTCGGTCCAGAGAATCGATCCCGATTATACCGTCGTCGAGACTCCGAGGTCTCCCGTTCTCTATTATGTTTCGGCCGCCGCCGCCCTGGTCCTGGTCTATTTTGTGCTGAGGGGCGCAGCGTGGCTCTGGAACCCACTGTTGCACTAGGCGAAAACGATGAGCAAGCGGCTCGATGAGGTTTTTTCGGTTGAAAAGCTCCGTCGCTCCTGGAAAGGGGAGGCGCAGGATCGTGCTCCGGAGGCGGGGGAGGGGGCTGAGCCCGTTCCGGAGGGAACCAATCCGACCGCCGAGGCCTCATTCCAGAAGCTCGTGGCCACGATCGAGCGTTGCTTTTCGCCCGAATGCCTGGCCGCTATGACTCCTCTGCTCGGCGAGCTGGAGGAGCTTTTGAAGGAGCGGTTTCCGGCGGATTCGTCCGCGCCTCTTGCCCAGGCGGACCGTTTCAAGCTTACGATGGCCCTGGATGGGCTTCTGAACAGGATCGAGGACTTGCTGGAGGCATTCGAGGCGGGCTCCGGGCGATAGACCGTGGAGGAGTCTCCTTTGCAGGCTTGCGGGAAGGGATCATTGCCGCTCCGGCGGTTGCGTTCACGAGGTTTTGCATGTTGGACCGCGCTCCCGTTATCCGAAGACCGTTCTGCCGGAC
The DNA here is from genome assembly GCA_021372055.1 of Desulfobacteraceae bacterium. Lineage (GTDB taxonomy): Bacteria > Desulfobacterota > Syntrophobacteria > Syntrophobacterales > Syntrophobacteraceae > SbD1. The sequence continues at coordinate 1,710 of JAJFVB010000169.1, forward strand.
CGTCCTCGTCTCCGTGGCGGATCCCCGTGCCACGGACATGACGAGGTTTCTGAGATGACGCGTCTCCAAGAGAGAATCTCCAAGGAAATCTACAGGTTCGATATCATATCCCTCCTGCTTCTCCTCTTTAGGATGGGATATCGCCAGGAACAGATCTCCTTTTTCAGCCATTTCAGCCTCAGCTCTCAGACCTCGCTTCTGGAAAAGATCGAATTCCTGGAGGGCGGCCCTCAGCCGAAGGTGAACGTCTATGTCAATCTGGGACTTTTGAGCGCTCAGACGCCTCTGCCAAGCTATTTCTTTCACAAACTCGACCGGAATTCCATCAATGCGGAGGCTTTTGCCGATTTTCTGGCATTCTTCGACAGGAATCTGCTTGGCAAGTTTGTCCTGAGCGTCTACCCCGAAGTCAACCCGGACACGTTTCCCGACTGGGAAGTGGCCAAGAGGCAGTTTGCTGGAATGCTCAACCTCAGGTCTTGCACCACGCTGCACTGGCTCTTCGAAATCGTTTTTCCGGAACTCGGGGTCAGCGTGGAAAAAGCGGTGCTGAGCCGCAGCCTGGAAACCAGGGACATCGTGCTGGGGAAATCCGTTCTCGACGGGAATTGCGTTTTCGGCAAAAGGACCAGGGTCCCGGTGCACGGAGTGCGGATTGCTCTTGCCAGTGAAGATGAAAAAACCTGCACGGGGGTGCCGTGGCCCCGCGAGATCCGTGAGCGCCTGGAAGCGATGGTCTTTCCCCTGCTCAGGAGCGTGGGACTGGACCTTGAGATTTTCCTCATCATACTGTCGCAGGTCAGCTGGGCCAGGTTGCACGGCGAGAGCTTCCTCGGATATGACAGGATTAAGGGCGGAGGATTGCAGCAGCGTCGCATACCCATCTACCTTGGATATCTGGTTGAATGAAGACTTATGCGCCGCGTGCCGTCGGCCGGCACGGGCGGCTCTCATTTGATGCTCCGGCGGGTGTTTTGTTTGCGCCGCGGGACCGTGAAAAGGGTGGGAAAATCGTATGAATTGTCGTGGATGCAACAAGGATCTGGTCGAGGGGGATGAGTACAAAATGGTCGCGGAATGGCCGTTTTGTCCTTCGTGTTTCGAAGATCTGATGCAAGGGCGCGTCAAACGGGTGGAAGCGCAGCCTCAAGAGCCACCACAAGCCGCCGCTCCGGTCGAACCTGCCGCCGAGGCCACGGTTCCGTGCAGCGTGTGCAAGCGCCCGCTTGGTCCGGATGAAGGCATGAAGCTGGGCATCTGGACCTTCTGCCCCGAATGCTTCGGAGAGCTCAAGTCCTTCTCTCAGGCCTATACGGGCGGAAGTGAGGACGAAGCCGAAGAAGAATCCAAGGAGGCCGAGGAAGCCGAGGGCGGCATCGCCGGCTTTACCGTGGGGCTTGCCAAATACGTAACGTGCTCGGAATGCGGCAGGCGCATCCCACAGGGCGGAAGCAGGTCTTTGGAGGGCGGCGGGCCTCTGTGTCCCGACTGTTACTACAAGATGTCGGTCCTGGCGGAAAAAGGCGCGAAAGTGGAGCCTTCAACCGCATCGGCCGGAATCGGAACGCTCGAAGATCCGGCCGGAAGAGCCGCGGCCCGCGTTGAGCAGGGGCGGTGCAGTTGTTGCGACCGTCCGTTGCGGCCGGGTTTTTTCGAGGATGTGGAAGGGTTCACCCTGTGCAGGCCGTGTCTTTCGACCGATCCGGCCCTGGCCGTCAAAATCGCTCGCGAGCGGCACCGGAAGCTTCTTGACAGCTTAAGGGAAGGACTCGGGTCTGCCGGATAAACAAGTTGAAATCGATTCGCGTCCTTGGAAGAACAGTCCCCTTTCCGATAATCGATACAGGTTTTATGAGAACAGATCCCCTGGTGCGGTCTTCCTCGTGTCCGCGCCGGATGCCGGAGCGGACATGATACGGAAGATCGTCTTTTCTGTGATCCTTGCATTGTGCATGACCGCTTGCGGACATAAGCCCGTGCCTCATCCTCCGCTCAGGATGTCGGTCGATATCCATTCGGATCCTTCCGTCAACAACGGCGAAGTCTTCTGGATGGTGATCAAGGAAGTCGATGAGGCGCAGTTCGCCTTCGACTCCTACGAGGATATCGAGGCGATCATGCAGTCAAACAACTGGGGCACGGACGTGCTTGCCGTCGTCGCGGTCGTGCCGGGCGTGCCGCATACGATCTCCGTGATCAGGCCGACTTACAGGCACGCGGGGTTCTACTTTCTTTTCACCTACGAAGAAGCCTACTGGAAAGTGCTGCACAAAAAGCCGGCGAAGAAATGCAGGGTGCACATAGAACCTTACGAGGGCTACGTTACCGGGGTCGCTGGCGCTTTTTAACCGATTAGCGTTCAAGATGGCGCTAAGCCGTCGAATCGTGGGGAGCCGGCTCCCCACACGCGGCTACGCTGCTCATTTTGGCGCACCCGCGGGGGTGCGGGGGGAAATCATTTCCCCCGCTCTTTTGCAGTCTATAAGATCGTATCTTGAACTAAGACTCCACGAACCCTTCCAGATCCACTTTGTAAAATTCCTTCAAGGCCTGCCACTCGGCGGTTTCCTTCTGTTCGTCGAAAGCAAACAGTTCCTGGAAATGGGCCGCCCTCAGGTAGGCAAATCGGGCGAAAAATTTGGGAAAGTAAATCCTGGGATCGAAAGAGGCGATTATCTCGCCTACATCGTCCGCGACCAGAGCCGCTCGGGGATATTTTTCATCGGCAACCAGCCGCTCGAAAGCTTCCATTTTCTGCAGGAGGATTTTGAGGTGATAGGAGCCTTCGACCATGATCCCTTCTTCGGTTTCGGAAAGAGCCTGCGCCGGTTGAGCGGCCGGGCCGAAATCCCGGCGATGCGGCACGCTCCCGGAATCCTGTCCTGCCTCGCTTTCCTCATCGTACTGGGTTTCCGCTTCTTCCGCCTCCGGCGCGGCTTCCGCTTCGGTATCCCGATAGACGACCTGCTGGAAGGCCTTCAGCCACTGGTCAAGCTTTGAAAGCGAATCCACCAGCGGGGCCGAGGCATCCTCGAGTACCATGGCGGAGGCTCTTCTCAGCCCTTCGGCTGATTCCAGAACCTCTCCGATCTCATCGCTCGAAACACCCGCAACCCAACTGTCCCAGAGCTCGCCCTTGGCGTTTTCCTCGTATTGAAGCTTTTTCATGAGCTGGTTGAAAAACCATCGAAGACTGCTCTGAGTGTGTTTCTCGCGTTTCAGGGCGGGTCCGATGGCGGCCCAGTTTTCCCGGAAGAGTCCCGAAAGGCAGTCGAAAATTTCCTTGAGACTCCCGATCCCCCCTTCCAGGAATACTCCGTAGCAGAGAAATCCGATCATCCTGATGTCATAGATGCCTTCCGCGAGAACGGTCTCCGCCAGAGCGGCGGCCTCCAGGTATTCAGCCCGCTGGACCAGCGCGCTTACTTCTTCGAGGCGTGGGTCGGTTATTTCCAAGCCCGGGTTTTCCTTTACTTCCAGAGGCTGCTTCAGGGGATTGAGGTCCATTGCCCGCTCCTGTCTCATGTTCGTTGAATGGAAACTCCCGAATGTCATAAGAGCAAAATACTGCTCAAATGACCGGCAATCTTTCTGTACGGATATAAGCTTCTGTTTTGATCGCAAATGGATATGAAGTCCGGGGATTCATGATAGCAAGAACGCTGCCGCGAGTCCATCCGAGGTTTATTGCAGGCGGGAAAGGGCACGAACAGACCGGTTTGTCAGAGGCGAATTCCTGCGACCGATATGCTCCGGGCCGGAATGGAAAACGGTTTCAATTCATGCCGCGGCCTTGCGGCGCAGCCCCTGGTTCAGAAGGGCTTCGTAGACAGGTTCGTCCTTGTAATACTCCGGGATGCTGTATGCCGCAAGAGAGACGATCATCAGCGGCAGCAGGAGTTCGTAGGAGCTTGTCATCTCGAGGATCAGGATGATTCCCGTTATGGGTGCCCGGACGACGGCCGAAAAGTACCCGACCATGCCGAGTATTCCCCATACGGCGGGATCGAAGGCGGCATCGGGGAAGAAGGTGTGCCCGAAAAGCATTCCCGCAAGCGCACCCAGGAGCAGCATCGGGGCAAATATGCCTCCGGGCGCACCCGTGCTGTAGCTGATCATGGTGAGAACAAACCGCAGGCAGAAATACAGTGCCAGAAGAGAATAGGGCACCTTGTTGGCCAGGACCCCTGATGTCAGTCCCGTGCCCATGCCCAGAGAGTCCGGCAGCACCAGCCCAATCGCTCCGAGTGAAATCCCGATGCCCAGGGCCAGTAGAATTTTGCCCGAAAGCTTCATTTTCTGAACGTATCCGGACGAGCGCAGGAGAACCTTGTTAAAAAGCAGTCCCAGAAAGCCGAGAAAAAATCCGAGCATCAGGAGAAGGGGGAAAGCCGCGACCCCGGGATAGCTGGATACCTTCACATGGAAAACGGGAAGATCGCCCATAATCAGGCGGCAGACGATGTCGGCCGTAACGCTGGCCACAAAGGCCGTTACGAGCACGGTCTGATTGAAGCTGCTGTGCAGTTCCTCGAGCACGAAGAAGACACCGGCCATGGGGGCGTTGAACGCGGCCGCCAGGCCTGCACCGGCTCCAGCCGAGATGAGCACCTTCCTTTCCACCCTGTTCGGAGCTATGCGGTCTCCGCAAATCTTGGCCACGGCCGCGCCCATCTGCACTGTCGGCCCTTCCCGTCCGAGTGCGAGCCCGCTGCCGATGCCGAAGACCCCGCCAAAGAACTTCACGATCAATATGCGCCAGCCCCGGAACGAGTTGAATCCGCCGAGATAGCCTTTCAGGTGGGGAATCCCGCTTCCGCTTGCATCCGGAGCGTACTTGAGAGTGACGAACACCACGGCGGGAATCAGCACGCCGAAAAGCAGCGCCGGAAGGTAGGCGCGGTTGGTGGAGAGGGAGAACCCGATCAGGGTATTTCTCAGTTTTTCGGCATTTTCCAGCGCGAGACGAAAGGCAACGGATGCGAGTCCGGCTGCCAGGCCGATCAGGAAACCCTTGAGTGAAAGGATTCTTCTTCTGAGTATGACTTTGGGCGGAGCCGATATCTGTTCTTTGTTGCTTTGCATACCTGAGCTTTCATATAGAGCCGGATTTTTCAAACATGCCGTAAAAAGGCGTCGAGAATTCGTTCCGGAAAGCATTTCCAAAAGGCGTCCAGCTGCGGCAGACTTTTCATCATAATCCATTTTCGCGATCTGCTCCAGTACCGATCCGGCAACAAACGCCCGTCCTGAAGCACAAGGGGATACATCACGGTCGAAGGGGGGCGGGAGGCGGGACAAACCGAGCCCGCGTGGGAGAGGATAAAAAAAGGGCTTGATCGCGTCTGCGCCGAACGAGATAATAACGGCGGGGCCGCGCCGCAAGATCCCCGGGACCGCGGGGATTTTCGGTTTTGGCCCCGACCCGGTAATGGCGCTTTCCTTGGGAACGGTCGGGCTGCGGATTTGTGCTCCGACCCTACCGCGGGTTTTCATTTTTGATTTCACTATCCAAGCGAGCAACGGATGGAAGCACCGCCCCTGCACCGAAGAAGGCTGACATTGCGAACGCGGTTCGCTCTCATTGTGGGGGCGATCGTTTTCGCGTTTTGTATCGGTTCGGCCCTGACCGTCTATATCTACCTCAAGGAGAAGATGATCCAGGATACCTATGAGACGGGCCAGGCCATTTTTGCCCTGATGGACAGCATAGGGGCTTATGTGGGCAAGACTCTGCGTCCCAAGATGTTCGGACTTCTCCAAAACATCCCAGAGGGCGACTCCTTTATTGTGGAAGCGATGTCCACAACGC
>JAJFVB010000036.1 GCA_021372055.1 Desulfobacteraceae bacterium
TCATATCCATTGCAGGATATGGCTGCCGGCATCTCGGGAGTTAAACAGGTAATAGTAGCGGCCTTCGCGCCAGATGCCCGCGAGCCCGGATGCGGGAACGTCTCCGGGATAATGTCCGCCTTCGATTTCATACACCCAGAGCATGCGGTACGCTCTCTTTCCCGGCTTGGGGCAGTCTTCACAGACCAGGGAAGGGCGCGCCGGGACTTCCTCATTGTGAGTTCTGAAACAAAAATCCTCCCCCGCAATGGAGGAGGATTTTTGTTTCCGTCTTCCGGGCAGCGCCCGGTGTTATTTCTTCTTGCTCTTTGGGCTGTCGGTCTTGTCCGCCGGGACAGGCCTCGGCGCGGGTTTCTCCGCGGTGGAGGCGGAGGCTGCAGACTTGGCATTCGCCCCGGTGCTGAGGTCGTAGGTTACGATATAGCTCTTGGAGTCCCAGATCTTGAGCAGGTCCCTGGCGGCTACCACGCTCAGGATCAGCTGCTGTTTTCCATCGCCGTGGAGATCGGCTATGCGGATGGAAGTGACCTGGCCGTTCAGTTCCCGGGTCTTCCAGTTTTCGAGCAGACTGAGATTATCCCAGGAGAGCGAGATGATTTCGCCCCTGTCGTAGTATTTCATGGTCTCGGGCAGGAACTTGTCGAAGTTGGTCGTGTTCCGGTTCACAACGATTTCCACGATCCCGTCCTTGTTCAGATCCGTGACCAGGATGGGGGAGGGGATTGCGAATAGATCCACCATGTTGTAGCGGCGGTCTTCCACCCTTGCTTCGAAGACGTTGGTGGTGGCGCCGAAAATCTGATTGCCCTTCCAAATCTGGTCCCCGGCCGCATTGAGAAGTCGGAGGTTATGCGACTGGTCGAGCATTATGACGTTCTCGGTATGATCGTTTTTCACGTCGGCTTTTGCAAAATTAAAAACGTTGCACTCCGCGGGCAGGTTGACCGGAGCAACAGGGGTCAGAGAATTGCCCTTCAGCTGCATCATCATGACGCCGCCCGTGAAGGCGCTTTCGGTCTTATCTCCCTGCTGCTGCCCTACAAGAACCTTCTCCCGCAACCCGATGCTGACCGTATTCAGGAAATAGTGCACTCTTTCGGCAACAACCTGCAACTTGTTTCCGGAAAGGGAAAGCACGTAGGACCATATCTCTTCACCCGTGCCCAGGAGGTCCGTCTTCTTGTCCGGCTGTGACCTTGCTGCGTTGTGATTCCTCATGTTGGTGAGGAAGATATAAGCATGGCCGTCCCTGTTCAGATCAGCAACGCAAACCCAGATGAAGCGGTCCATCGGGCCTGTTTGGAAACTTGCAATGACCTTTAGCCCCTGCATTTCCTTCTTGTAGACGACTACCTTGTCTTTCAGGATGGTGACAATCTCAGCCTTGCCGTCACCGTCGAGGTCTCCCGCGTCCATGCCGAGAATGCCGCCCTGGAAGGTCTGGCTACGCCATACGCCGGGTTGTCGCAGCTGGGACTCGGGGGTCACTTCGATAAAGTTGGGATTGAGGTAGGAGATTTTGTCTCCTGCATTGAAGGCTCCGGGGAGAAGGAACTCGGGATTTTTCGTGGCAAGCATCTCCGCTTCCGAAGAGGCGCTCTGCGACTTGTCGGAGGCTTTGCCGAAAACCTTGGAATTTATGTCCTGGGCAAAATTGTTGATCTGCGGCAGTACTTCGTCCAGATTCTTCGTTTGAGTGAAAAACGACACCGGATCGGTCTGCAGGGCGACCGGGACCATTTTCGCGTCAATGCTTATCGTCTGTCCCAGCCCGGTAATGCTGCCAAACAGCACGTAATCGGCCTTGAGCGAACCGCCGAGACGCACAGCCTCATTCTGCCCGATTTCCTTGGTCCCCCGGGCCGCCTGCTCCGTCTCGGTCTTGCCTATGATCTGCACTTTGCCCTGCCAGGCAAGCCGGGATGCAAGCATGTCCCGGATACCGCTCTGAAGGTAATTGAGGTTCTGGGGCGTATGCATGGTAAACGGAAGGATGGCGATTTTTACAGGCTCATCCTTTCCCGCGGGCGCTGGAGCGGCGGCGAAGCACGGTCCGACTGCAAGCGCCGTCACGAGCAGAAATAGAGTGGACATCAAGGCGGTCTTTTTGCTAAACATGCATGTCTCCTTTTGCATTCGCCATGTTTTAAAACTCTTTTTAAGAGCGCACCACGCAGTGGTGCCGAAAAAGTGAGGAATTCGGCCATTTCCACGGTTCTGGACAAATAGTAGCCGATTTTCCTTAGGGTCCGTAACATAAATCAGGTTCATTCCCCATAGCAAGACTTTTGTTCCGCCCGATATTGGAGTTCGTGTAAAGATCCTCCTGCCGTTACTATCAGTGCCTAACCATAAAGATGATTTTTTCTTGACATTTGTTGGACTTTCGATCTAGAGTGCCACCAATTGTGGTAAAGGGGCAAACCGTTAACCCATGGAAAACGCGAGAGGAGGTGGGATAGCCATTAAAATCAAGAGGATGGGGCTCAGTAAGGAAAGAGTATGTAATAACGTCAGCTTTTGAGGAGGAAAGAGCATGAAGAAGCATCTGTTGGTTTTCGCCGTTGTGCTGCTGGCGATAGCAATTACCGCCCCCGCATTTGCGGCAGTCGAATTCAAGTATGGTGGTCAGTTCCGCGTCCGGTTGCTGTCCGAGAACAACGCACTTGACGGCACCGAAAACAGCACGCTGTACAGAAGCGCGGCTGGCGTACAGACCTACAATGGAGATGACAACAGGAATTTCATCGACCAGCGTCTTCGCCTGTACTTCACGTTTGTTGCCAGCAAGAACCTCAAACTGGTAACGAAGTGGGAAGTTGGCGATCAGGTTTGGGGTTCCAGCAGTGGAGCCATCAAGAACATCGGTGGTGGAGCCGGTGGTAATGTCGGCGCCGACGGTGTTGCGGTCGAAGTGAAGAACATCTATGCGGAATTCAATATTCCGAATACGCCTTCGACGGCCATCATCGGTATCCAGGGCCTGGTTCTGATGGACTCCTGGATCATCGACGACGACTTCCCCGCGGCAGTCGTGGTGACCAAGCTGCCCCCGTTCACGGTAACGGTTGGTTATGTTGCCGGCCAGAGCGGCTGGGAAGGCTCGCTTACCTCAAGCCCGTCGGAACTCCAGTGGACCAACCCGAATTACAACGTTGATTCCATTTTCGCAACGTTGGACTACTCGGAAGGCCCGTTCAAGGGTTCTTTGGTATTCTTCTTCCAGGATGCGCACAGCAGCGATGTCAGCATCAATCCTGCTACGCTGAACACTCCTAACAGAACCTACACGGGCGCCAGCCAGGGCTTTTTCGCTCCCCAGTGGATGGACAACGGCACCTGGGTTGGCAATGTTAGCGCTCGCAACAACTACCTGTTCGACCTTGGCTTGAACCTGCAGTACAAAGTCGACTGGTTGCTCGCGTACTTCAATTTCGTTAAGAACTTCGGCAGCGCCGATCTCAGGGAAGCCTATGTTGGCACGACCGCTTCCAACCCGATCGGTTCCGTTCCTCTTGGAGTACCTGCCTGGTCGTCCGTGGATTACACCGGTTTCATGTTTGACGCCGGCGTAACCTATTTCTGCGGTCCCTGGACGGTTAACGTTGGCGGTTTCTACACAACCGGTCCCGATATCAGCTCGACGACTGGTTTCAACGCTGCCGGTACCGGCTATGTCACCACGGAAAACGGCCGTGTGTTCAACGGCATTTCGAGCACCGACGTGGATTGGTTCACCTATCCGCTCGCGACCTCCAAGTACTTCTCTGAAATCATCGGTGGTGGTATCATCGGTGACGATCTCTACCAGACCCGCGGTTTCAACTCCACCTCGGGAACAAAAATCGGCACCAACTCGATGGATACGGTTTACTGGAGAGGTTACGGATTCCCGACCAACCTGTGGACAGTCACGATTGGCGGTTCCTATCAGATTCTGGAAAGCACGAAGTTGAGCGGTTCTTACTGGTACTTTGGAACGGCTCAGGATGTCCCGGTTGCCTACGCAACCCGTACAGTCAACAACGTCGTGGTTCCGGATTACTCCAGGTATCAGATGTCGAGCAGTATCGGCCACGAACTTAACTTCTACGTGGATCATAAGATCGTTGACGGTCTGACTCTGACCCTGGTTGGCGCTTATCTGATCGCAGACGACGCTTTCGCACCTCTGCCTGTGAACACGACTGTCGCCACCCTGAATGGTATCACCTCTCCTACGGCATCCGACGCTTATGAACTCGGCGCCAGGTTGCAGTGGAACTTCTAAGACCAAATCGGTTAGCGTAAGCTGACTGGGACCCGGATGGATACCTTCCATCCGGGTTTTTTCTTTCCAGCGGTATTGCTGCATCCCGTGTTATGCTTGCACGACCGGCCCTCACGGTGCACCGCCTCCGGGCGCAATTGATTCAGGAAAGCCAGCATGTCCCAGTTTCTCAAAGTGAAAACCGCGGGCGAAGTCCTCTCCATGCTGGAAGGCATCGGCCCTCTTCCGGCTGAAAGGGTTCCTCTGGAGTTCGCCTGTGGGCGCACCCTTGCCTTTGATATCGAAGCGGCCGAGCCTGTTCCTCACTTCGCCCGGTCCGCCATGGACGGCTTTGCCGTGAGGGCGAGGGACACTTTCGGCGCATCGGAAAGCCTGCCCCGCTTGCTGGATGTATCCGGGGAGGTGGTCATGGGAGAGGCGCCATCCGTGCGCGTATCCGCGGGAAGAGCCGTTGCGATACCCACGGGGGGGATGCTCCCGGAAGGAGCGGATGCCGTTGTTATGGTGGAATACACGGCGCAGCTCGACAGCGAGACGATCGAAGTGACCCGGCCGGTTGCGCCGTGGGATAACGTGCTGAAAGTGGGGGACGACATCCGCCTGGGCGAGCGGATCTTCAGGGAAGGATCCGTCCTGAGAGCTCAGGACATCGGTGTTCTAGCGGCGCAGGGCAGGATCGACGTTCAGGTCTTCCGGGTTCCGAGAGTCGCCGTAATTTCCACGGGAGACGAGATCCTGCCCATCGACGCGAATCCCCTTCCGCCGGGAAAGACCCGCGATGTGAACTCCTTTAGCCTTGCGGCGCAAATTGAGTCGGCCGGAGCGATCGTGGGGACGCGAATGACCGTGTCCGATTGTCTTGAGGACCTCGTCTCCGCGTGCGGGAATGCGCTGGAGACGCACGACATGGTGGTAGTCTCCGGAGGAAGTTCCGTGGGGATGCGGGACTACACCCTGCGTGTTTTGAATGCGCTGCCGGAATCCGAGCTGCTCGCGCACGGCGTTGCGGTGAGACCGGGAAAGCCGACCATCCTGGGGCGGTCCGGGAGCAAGATCTTCTGGGGCCTTCCGGGGCAGCCGGTCTCCGCGCTGATCATATGCCAGGTCTTTGTCGTTCCCTCGATTCGGAGGCTGCAGGGAAGGGCGTGGGCCGGAATGGCCTCCGCCGCGGCGGGAACAGTGCCGGCGGTGCTGAATCGGCAACTGCCGTCCGTTCACGGAAGGACGGATTATTTTCCGGTCGTGCTGAGCAGGGAAGGCGCGGGACCGCTGCAGGCAACACCGGTGTTCGGGAAGTCGGGTGCGATCAGCGTCCTTTCAAGGGCGGACGGGTATGTGATCGTGCCTGAGCACGTTGAAGGAATCGACGCTTCGACCGAGGTGCCGGTCTATCTTTTTTCGTGATCCAGCGGGCAGCGCGGGGCTGCTTTTCCGCGGTCTCGCCGGAACAGCAACCCCGAAAACCCTTACCCTACTCGCGCATTTGCGCCAGGATCTTTCCGGACTCTCTGAGGAGATCGAGCACCTTCAGGGACATGTCCTCGGGGAGGCTGCCGCAACCGCAGCTCGGAGTAAAAATCGAGTGCTCGAGCACCTTTGACAGGGACACGTCGCTCCCGGCAAGCTCCAGCGCCTGCCTCTTCCATCTCTCGGCCAATCCTTCGGATGTCTCCGACGCGATCGCGTCCAACTCAAGGGTGGGAACGATTCCCCACGCGATATTGCCGCCGCGGGCCATGAATTCGA
>JAJFVB010000037.1 GCA_021372055.1 Desulfobacteraceae bacterium
CGATCAAGATCTCGGGTGGGAGGTATTGAGGGTGGCGAATAGTTCTCCGGTTCTCATATTTTGCGGGTCCTTCCGGGGGGTTGGAGAAACGCGGGTGGCGCAACCCCGATATTTACCTACATGCAATAAAATGAATTTCCCGACGACTTCCGCACATGAGCGGAAATGGGCGAAAAGATGACAGTATATCGCAAGCTTAGCGCAGAGCAATTCGGGTCCGCAGTGCAGAGATTGACACAGAAGGAACTGGCTGCGTGTTTCGGCATTACCGACCGCGCCATAAGAGACTGGGAGGGCTGCCCGCGAAACAAGGACGGCACCTACAACCTGCCAGAGGTTATCAAGTGGCGTATCTCCAAAGCCCAGGACGAGATGGCGGGCCTTAACATGTCCAATCCGGAAAGTAGCGAGTGGCTGGACGAATTCCGCAAGGAGCGCGTGCTCATTTCACGAATCGAGCGCGAGCAGCTGGAAAAACGTCTCGGTCCCATAGAGGAATGGGAGCGTGCGCTTACCGACCGGGCCTTTGAGCTCAGCCGCCGGCTGCTTCTCATGTCTCGCCGCATCGCTCACCGCATAGCCGCCGTCAGCCAGAAGACACAGCAGGAAGTGACTGCGATAGTGGACGAAGAGATCCGCCAGGCGATGAACGATTACGCGCGTCCCATCGATCTGGAATACGAGCCGCTGAGGAAGTGAATTGATCAAGGTCTGCGTACGCTCAGATTTCGATTTTGCCCGGTGCCTTAAAGGCACGCTTGATCCTTACTCCATCGACTGGACCGAGGGCGAGCGGTTAGCGTTCAAACCGCCTTCAAAGCTCAAGGTATCCGAATGGGCGGAGCGGCACAGGATCCTTCAGGCGGGCATATCCCGGCAGTCGGGACCCTGGTCAAACGATACGACGCCGTATCTTGTCGAGGTGATGGACACATACAACGATCTTGACGTAAGACACATTGTTTGCTGCTTCGGGACTCAGCTGGGAAAAACCGAGTTCGAATACAACGTGCTGGGCTACATAATCGACCAAGACCCTTACAGCACTTTGGTGGTCTACCCGAGGGAGGATGATTCAAAAAATGTCTCGAGGGCACGGATCCAGCCGATGATAAACGACTGCCCGACCCTTCTTGCGAAAAAGCCCGCCCGCCACGATCTTTTCCAGCTTCTCGAGATGCACTTCCCCGGGATGATTCTCTACCTTGTGGGCGGGAATTCTCCCGCGGCACTTGCTCAGAAGCCCTGCCGGAATATCCTGCGCGATGAGATAGACAAGTTTCCGCTTCAGATCGGAAACGACGCCGATCCTCTTTCTCTTTCCGAGGAGCGTTCCAAGTCTTTTTGGGATATACGCAAGATTCTCGACGTATCAAGTCCCACCCTCGAGGACACCAGGATATGGAAACAGCTGCAGTCCTGCGACGAGATCCGGGAACGGCAGGCCCCCTCTGTCCTCACTGCAGGCATTACCAGTTCATCGCGTTCAAGAACATCCGGTGGCAGGAAACCCCGAAGGATACCCCAGGGCCCGAGCGGATCCAGGCAGCAAAAAACACCGCACATTACGTCTGCGAAAAATGCGGAGAGAGTATCGAAAACGACTCCCGCGCCTGGATGCTTCAAAATGGCAAATGGAAGGCGGTTAAGAAATCGGCCTTCAAGCCTCAGAAGATGGGCTTCCGGCTTCCCTCCTGGCACTCACCATGGCTTACCTGGGGGGATATAGCCGAGAAGTTCCTCAAGGCCATGCAGGCAAAGGATGAAACCGGGGACACGGAGCCGCTCAAAAACTTCTGGAACGGCTGGGGCGCCGAGCCATGGAAACAGATAGCAATTATCACCTCGGAGTCCAAAATCTTAAGCGCCCGCTGCGAGTTGCCGCCTCAGGTTGTGCCGAGAGAGGCTGTAGCCCTTACCTGTGGCATAGACTGCCAGAAGCAGGGCTTCTATTTCGTAGTACGTGCCTGGGCGAAGGATATGACGAGCTGGCTGGTAAGATACGGCTTCTTTCTTTCCTGGGAGGACGTGCACCGGCTGATCTTTGAGGACACATACGAAATCGAAGGCTCGGGCATGCGGGCAAGCCTCTGGCGTGTTGCTATCGATACCGGCGGAGGCGAGGGCGAAGGGGACCGGTCCATGACGGAGGAGGCCTATTCCTTCATCGCCCAATGCGGCAAGGGCGTTTTCGGCTTCAAAGGCAGCTCCCGGGAAATGACGGGGAAGATGAAGCTGACGGTCATTGCCTCCAAGCCGGGTAAGAAGAGCGTACCGATTCCCGGCGGAGGCCTCCGGCTATGGGTGGTCGATACCGATTACTTCAAGGACCTTTTCCACAACCGGCTGCAGATCAAGGTGGGAGATCCCGGCGCCGTCTACCTCCATCATGATACGGACAAGGACTACGCCAGGCAGATCGTCTCCGAGGAGAAACGCCGCGGCCGGGACGGAAGATACAAATGGGTCCGCGTGCGGGGGGAGAATCACTATTTCGATGCCGAGATTATGGCCTCATGCCTGGTGGATCCGGTCTGCTACGGAGGTTTGGGCGTACAAAAGGCCAGCATAATGGCCGACCATGTCTCGCAAGGCCAGCAAAGCACGAAACAGAGGGTAATCAAGTCGAGGTGAATGGGAGGGAAGAATTGACGAGTAGAGCTCACGGACTCTCTGCCGGAACTGCGGCTTCAGGGCATCAGGAGATTTGTGCAGGTGCGGACTACAATGTACGGACAGGAGCCACGTGCCCGAACTGTGGCAAGATCAGGGCGGAAATCACCCGCACCATGCCGTGGGGGGAGGATGATATAAGGGTGAGATATCACAAATGCGCCGCATGCGGGCTGGTATTCAAGAGTACGGAGAGGTGTTGAATTGTCCAATCATGTTTTTGATTTGCTTAGCCCGGATTATTCATCATAGTGTTTGAAAAAAGTAACGGACATCATGTAACGTGTTGACTTGTCGAGAGAAAACACGAAACAAAAAGGATGTCCGTTGAAAACAGTCTGTCATAATCAACTCTCTTTTGCAAACCTTGATTCTCGCTCTGTTGTGGCCGAGTTCTCGGCTGGTCCCATGACCTCCGACGGCGGCTCTTTGCTGTTACGAGAAATCGATAGAGCAACAAATCTTTCTGCCTTAATGAGCCGGTCATTTTTCGACTGCCGCGACAAGGCCAAAGTGCATCATGGGCAGGAGGAAATTTTGCGCCAGCGTCTTTTCGCCATTGCGATGGGCTACGAGGACGGCAACGACCATCAAACCCTTCGCTTTGATTCGGGGCTCAAAACCGCCGTGGGCCGTTTGCCCGAAACCGGTCCTGCACTGGCTTCCCAACCGACAATCTCACGATTCGAAAACCGCATGGGCAACCGTGAACTTCGCTGCCTTAGCGATGCTCTCATGGACGCCTATGTGGCTGCACACCCGGCTCCGCGCAAGCTGATCGTGCTCGATATGGACGCCACGGACGATCCTGCTCATGGCATGCAGCAGCTCTGCTGCTTCCACGGGTACTATGATCAGTACATGCTGCATCCGCTGCTGATCTTTGACGGGCTCACCGGCTTTCCGGTAGCCTCGGTGCCACGCGCGGGGAACGCACATGCATCCAAAGGTGCGCCAGCAATCTTGAAGCGCATTATACGGCGGCTAAAACGTGCCTACCCGAAGGCCACCATTCTGGTGCGCGCTGATGCCGGCTTTGCCGTACCCGGCATCTACAAGCTGCTTGAGCGCGAGAAGGTCAAATACACTATCGGCCTGATTACCAATGAGCGTCTTCGCAAACGTGCCGCCAACCTGGTGGTCAAAGCCGAAAAAGAGTTCGCCAAAACCGGTGAAAAACAAAGACTCTTCGGCAGCTTCTACCACCGAGCCGGATCCTGGCAACGGTCGCGTCGGGTTATTGCCAAGGTCGAGAGGCTCCCCCGAGGATTCAACACCCGCTTTGTAGTAACCAACATCCTTTTTGAATCTGCCGCCGGGATTTATGACGGCATCTACACCGGTCGCGGCGATGCCGAAAACCGAATCAAAGAACTCAAACTTCACCTCAAAGCCGACCGGCTAAGCTGCACCCGGTTTAAGGCCAACCAGTTCAGGCTGCTGCTTCACACCTTCGCCTTCGTTCTGTTGTGGCACCTTCGTCGCAGCCTTGCAGGGACGGAACTGGTTGCCGCCTCGGTCGATACGCTCAAGCTCAAACTGTTAAAAGTTGCCGCAAGGGTAGTCCAGAGCGTCCGCCGCATCCTCTTCACCATGCCCCGCGCCTATCCCTATCAGCGCCTGTTTGCCACTGTACTGAGAAATATCCGGCAAATGCCTCTCAGGTG
>JAJFVB010000040.1 GCA_021372055.1 Desulfobacteraceae bacterium
AGGCAGGTCAATCCAGCATTACCCGTTTTCTCGTACAGTTCGACCCACCGCAAGCGGGTCCGAACTTCTGCGTCCATAGGCATCACCTCCTGGCGCTAATTTCCTTAACACCTTGTTGAAATGATGTCTATGAATCACACACATCAGGGATCATAGTGATACCCGTCTGTCCGGAAACTCTGGCCGGGCTTCCGGTCCCCAGGCCTCCGGTTAAAAGCCGTAAGGGCCGGATATTCGAAACAGATCCCGAGACCCGGCAGACCATCGGCTGCGAGCTCACGGAGGTATTCCAGGCCGGTGCGTCGAAAGCGCTGCGGATCGCGATCGAAGCCGGCGCAGCAAAGGCTTTCTTTTTCAAGCTCTCTCCTTCCTGCGCTCCGACAGGTGTTGCCGGGAAGATGTTCAAAGCCGCCGGAATCGAGGTGCTACCGATCTATTGAGTTCCCAATTTGCTTGATTGTTCCTTTGCCCCTTGTAAGCTGTATCTGTAGGCAGCTGTGGACCTTGGACAAGAAAGGAGAGTATGGAGATTCCGCAGTCGGATCTTGAGCGCATCCTTCAGGCCGGGCAACTCGCCACAATTGAAATATTTCAATGCGCAAGATGAAAATCTATCGGAATGTCTTACCTTGGTAAAAAGGAGGAACTGCCCATGAGTGTAGATCCAAAAGCCTTAGAGGCTAAACTTCGGGAGCTGTACCCAGAGATCGTAAAGCATGATCTTGCGCTGTCATTAAGTTTTGATCGTGAGAAAGATGCTTGGATCGTGAAGCTGGCTAAAGGAAAGCACGAATTGGCAACTCACCTTGAGAGGAAAGATGCTGAGGCCTGTTTTGATGGGGTTCAGTGCATTTATCTGGGAGTACAAATATCTCAATTCCTTGAGAACTTCGAATCCGGCGAATAGTTCGCTTTGTTAGTGATGCGTGCTGACGCAATCCTTGCTGGAAGCCTCGCACGGGTCATGGGTTCATTCCTCTTCTCGGTTGAGACGGAATTATCCACGGTTTCCACCTCGCGGGCGCTATTCGATGATGCCCGATGCGATGATCAAGATCCAGCAAGTTTTCCCTTTGGAGGGAAGTCAGGAAAGGAAGCTTGTCATGGCCTTCATGGCTTTCACAATATCCTCGATGGCTTCGTGCATTCCTTCGCCGTAAGATTTGCTTTCCGGTGTTGCTTCCTTTCCGATTTTGTCCTGGATCTCGGACTTGAGCATTTTCAGGCTTTGAGCGTGTTGTTCAAGTTGAGCCCGCCTCTCTTCCTCCATGTCTTCGATGATTTCAGGATCGATTTTCTGGAGGAGATTATCGGCCTCAGCCAGTATCTGTTCGATGTCTTCGTGCTTGAAGTTCTCTCGCATGATGTTGCCTTTCCGCCGGATTACCGGCTCTCATTTCCCGAAATATAAGGACCGGAGCCCTGAATGTCCTAGCCCGCATCTCTTCACCCACGGTTGCCTCGGACATCCCATTGCAATCGAAACCGGGACCGCCACCGGGCAGATCGTTTTACGTCCTGCATGTTGCCGGTCACCGTCTCATTTATCCTCGAAACACGTACCCACCGGCGGATGCGACTCCCGCTTTGCTCTCACCCGCATCTTTCACGTCTGAGTTCCGAAAACAGATTTGCATCATTGCAACGATATTCCTGTATCAGAATCAAAGAATATGTACTTCTCGCATATCCTCCGGAAGTGATGGCCATATATTGCAAGGGTGACAGCCAATGATAGCAACCTCGGCTTGCGGATCAGGGTCCAGAGCAGCAGATGCCAGTACTGGAAGCGTTCTTTGCCCCAAACACCCAACCAGAAGCCAGACCGGATGAGCGCAAGGAACCGCTGGACATCGAAAGGGCTTGAGATTTCAGGTGCCCGGAGCTCTTTCAAAAAAGTTTTGACCCGCCGGTAGAAGGTTTCTGGAGAATAGATCTGTTTCATAATCGATCGGTATCCGTCCAATAGTCTGTCCATCCCCATTTTAGGAACGATATTCGTCGTTCCGTCGATGTTGTCACCGGTAAACGCACTAGCCACGCGGTTTTCTCGCCAAAGCCGGTCAAACAGCCGTGTTCCCGGAATAGCCTGGAGGATTCCGACCATTGCGGTCACAATCCCGCTCTTCTGAATGAAGTCGATCTGCCGTTGGAAGGTTGAGTGCGTATCACTGTCGAAGCCGACAATAAAGCCGCCCATTACCTGTAACCCGGCACGGTGGATAATTTTTACGTCTTGCAGGAGGTCCCGGTTCTTGTTCTGAGTTTTGTGACACTCCGTCAGGGATGCCTCATCGGGCGACTCGATGCCGATAAAGACGCTATCGAACCCGGCTTTATACATCAGGTCCAAAAGCTCCGGGTCATCAGCCAGGTTGATAGAAGCTTCGGTAAAGAAGATGCACCCCTTTTTGTCTTTTCGCCAATCGATCAAGGCAGGCAGCAACTGTGTTTTAAGGTAGCCTTTATTGCCGATAAAATTGTCGTCAACGAAAAAGATGCCGCCACGCCAACCCGCATCATAGATACTATCCAGCTCTGCTATTACCTGTTGCGTCGTTTTAAGGCGCGGCCGATGGCCAAAAAGAACCGTCACATTGCAGAATTCGCAGTTGAACGGACATCCTCTCGAAAACTGAATGCACATGGAGGCATATCGTTTCATCCGTATCAAATTCCACGAAGGGATGGGGGTGCGATGAAGACCGCAGAAGCCGGAAGCCCTGTAGACTCTTTTAGGACAACCGTTTTGCAGGTCTTCAATGAAAGAGGGCAAGGTGAGCTCGGCCTCATCGAGGACAAGATGATCGACCTCCTCTTCCACGACAATGCCCATGGGCCCAAGGATTAGCTGCAACTCCTCCTTGGCCTTGTTGGCCTGAGCCTCGCGGGCTTCGGCCACGTAGAAAGCCTCGGTTTTGAGTTCGCCGAAAACGTCACAATGATCAAGATTTGTGCCGGAAAAGCACTCGGCATCACTCATTCAATATTATTTATATATAACAATGACTTAATATACATCTGGGCGATGTATTGGGCGGTGGCAGGCAGGAAAATAAGTGTTGCATGCAACAGAAGCGTTGCACGATTTCTGTGCTACATGTAACACACTTGCGTCAAGGCGATAGCCATCAATTCTCCGTGCGTTAGCAAACACATGCGGGCTATTTACTTTGCAGTCTAAAAAGTTTAATATCACAATATTGCAATTGCTATATGCTGATATAGCATTCAAGTTTGCTAAATGCAATTAAGAAAGGTTATAGATACCACGATGAAGGCTACAAAGATCATTTTTTTCTCTATATGTATTTTGCTTTCATATTGTTTTAGCGCCAACGGAGAGATTGTTGGCAATCAACAGGAAAAAACTGAGAAACTATCAGCGTATTTGATAGATCAAGTAGCGAAATCACATTTAATATTCACGAGGAATGGAACCGAATATTCAAGCCTGGAAGCCGCCGCCCATATCAGGAATAAGTATGAGCATTTCAAATCCCGGATAAAAACTCCGGAGGACTTCATCCACGTTTGCGCCTCGAAAAGCCTTGTATCAGGCAAACCCTATCTGGTATCGACGGCGCAAGGGAAGATTCCCGTGGAAAAATGGCTTGGGGAGATACTCATAGAGCATGAGAAAAATCCGAAACATCTTTAACGCTTTGTTTTCATAAGCGCATCGGGGCATGACCGAACCGCTTTTTACTACAGCCAGTGTTTGAACAGACGGGCGGTCCATTCCTTCATGCGATTCCCGAGCGGTCGTTTTTCCCACTCCCGCAGAGTTATCGGATCGGAATCTCCAAGATCTTTTTCAAACATTGCCTGCATGCTATCGGCGAAGTCCCGGCCGAGGATCACGGCATTGGCTTCATCATTGGTGAGCAGGCTTTCCGTATCCAGGTTGCTCGATCCGATAGTAGACCAGACGTCATCGATCACTGCCGTCTTTGCGTGCAGCATCCCTCCGCGCCTCTCATACAATTGCACGCCTGCTTTTAACAACCGGGCATAGTAATGCCGGCTTGCATGGAAAACCAATCCGGAATCGCTGAAACCGGGAAGCAGGATTTTCACATCCACACCGCGCGCTGCAGCCTCGGAGAGCGCTTTCAACAATTGGGCATCCGGCAAAAAATAGGGAGTCGTTATGTAAATGGAGTTTTCCGCGTGAGTGATGGCCGCCATGTACATCATGAATATAAGCCGTTTGCTTTCACCCGGTAGACTGCCCACCACCCTGACCAGTGTGTTTCCAGCCTGCTTCACATAGGGGAAATAGTCCCCGGCGGAAAGCGTCGCTCCCTTTTGCCTTTCCCAGGTTTTCATGAAAAGCCATTGGAGTCGTAATGCTGCCGGTCCCTCGATTCGAACGTGTGTATCTCGCCAGGGTTCGTCCTTTCTCCCGCTATGAGGCCGACCGGCCGAGCTTCCGGAATAAACAACACTGATGTTGACTCCGCCGGTGAAGGCGATGGCGCCGTCAATGACGAGGATTTTACGATGATCCCGATGGCTTAACGACCATCCCATTCCCTTGCGCACTTTTCCGGGATTAACGGGATTGAATTCAAGCACGCGGACCCCGCCGTCGCGCAAGCGCTGGAAAAAGCTTTCAGGCGTGTTTTTGGACCCGAAACTATCGTAAATAAGGTTGACTTGTACGCCTTCGGCACTTTTCCGGATGAGTAAATCGGAGAATCGTTTGCCGACATCATCATCTTCAAATATGAAGGTTTCAAAATTGATGTGATGTTTGGCGTTTTCGATGGCCTCAAACATCGCTGCGTAGGTAGCCTCGCCATCAATGAGCAAGGTAACCTTGTTGCCGGCCACCAGGGGAATCCCACTAACGGATTGCATCAGCTGGATTTCCTGCTGCAGAAGTTGGGTTTCATCGACCTGCCGCTCCAACCTTTTGATCATGGCCTTACTTGTTTTTGGAGAGAGTTCTCCTTTCGCTCCCATGATCTTTGTCGGTTGGTCGGAGCTTGAAAGTTCATGGTTCATCATTGACTGCACATTCGGCAGGGATGCACAGCCGGAAGCAGTAACCACGCTTAGAAACGCGAGTAACAAGAAAAGAGGTCCCATTGGCGGGCCAGTGCGCGAGTTTTTCATTGCACTATTCCCCTCTTAGCCCCTCATTGGCCATTAGCACATTGAGCAAAAGGGGTTAGTGCCCAAGTGCAATGATGCCGAATGCGCCCTGAATATCCCCTTGCCCCTTTTGAAAACCGGGGCAAGGGGGGACTGCAATCACTTGAGTGAGAGAAATTCATTGGTCGTGAAAGACTACCCTCAGTCCTATTTTTCCGGGACTACCGATAACATGTTATGCACTTTTACAACGCCGTCCACCTTCTTCGCGACAACGCCCGCATGCTTTTTCTCCTGCTTGGTGTGAACTTTACCGGTGAGAGTAACCTCACCCCTGTGGGTATCGACCTGAACTGTTTTCAGTGTGCTGAATTTGACATCCTCTGCCAGTTCGTACTTCACTTTCGTGGTGATTGCGGCATCGTCGATCGCCACCCCCGCGGTTCGCCCGGCGAATGTCGTCAAAGCGGAGCCGAACATCAGAGCCATTGCTACAAACAAAACTACAGGGAAAAGGGCTTTTTTCATTTAACATCCTTTCTGATATCACAGAATATCAGTAACATAAGTGAGGTTGCCGGTTTTGGCCGTTCAAAATGAAACCAAGCCGACTCGAGCTTTGCCACCCGTTGAGTTCCGGTTCCGGCGGATTCGTGTTTGATGCCATATTCCTCCTGCATCTTACCGGATAATGTCTCCGGCACTCCGATTTTGCCTTCAACCGACGCGCTGTGCTGCCTATGATCAGGCAAGACCTGTGCCTGCACGGATCATGGACCGCCATATTCTTTATTTATATAATAGATATAGATACTTATGGCATTACTGGCAACACGCAGGCAGGCAGGCTCGGGCGGAAGAAGCGTGGCGTGCAACAGAAGCGTTGCATGATTCCTGTGTCATGTGCAACACAACAACATCAGAGGGGATCTTTGGCAAGACCGTATCTTTTGATTTTCCGGTAGAGGGTGACGCGATCAATGCCCAGCAACCGGGCTGCTTTCGCTTTGTTCCAGTCAGTCTCATCCAGAGCCTTGAGAATTGCGCTGGAATCGACCGCCTGCGTCTCATCGGGAGAGCGGCGCTCGATTCCCGGTGTACTCATGAAGTCGGGCGGTAGATGATCGAAGGTGATGGTGTTCTGGCTGCAGAGGACGAAGGCATGCTCTAATATGTGTTCGAGCTCCCGCACATTGCCGGGCCAGGGGTACTTGAGGAAGGCTTTCAAGACATCGGAGGATATCGCCTCAATGGGTTTCTTGAATTTAACGTTGAACCCATTGCGAAAGTGATCAATGAGAAGAGGGATGTCTTCGCGCCTGTCTCTTAAGGGCGGCAACCTGATCTCCACCACCTTCAACCGGTAATAGAGGTCTTCTCTCAATTCTCCGAGGCTGACCTTTTCCAGGAGATTCTTGTTGGTCGCGGCGATCAGCCGAACGTCCACCTTGATTGGAGTGGAGCTTCCGACTCGCTCGAATTGCCGCTCTTCAAGGACGCGCAAGAGCTTGAGTTGTATCAGCGACGATATGTCGCCAACCTCATCCAGGAAGATGGTGCCGCCATCCGCTCTATGGAATCGCCCCACGTTGTCTCTGATTGCCCCTGTGAACGCCCCTTTCACATGGCCGAAGAGTTCGCTTTCGAGGAGATTTTCAGGCAATGCCGAACAGTTCACCTTGACGAGCGGCTTATGGCTGCGCTCTCCGGCACGATGCAGCGCCTCGGCTACCAGTTCTTTGCCTGTCCCGCTTTCTCCCGTGATGAGAACCGTAGTTTGAACGCCGGCCAGAGCTGTTATAAGCGAGTAGACCTTCTGCATCTCTTTGCTTCTGCCCACAATACGGTGGAACTGCCGATGCTCTTTGAGTTCCCTTTCGAGGTCGGCCACATGCGTATCGTCCCGCAACACCATAACGACCCCGGAGAGCGTGCCCTGGAGGCTCAGCAGGGGATAGGTCCTTACGCTGATGACCTTACCGGCACGATGGTCGGACTGGCACTCGATACGGTCCACCTCAACAGGTTTTCCACTCTTGATCGCCTCCTCGAGAATCTCCACGAGTCTTCCGCCGCACACCACGGGCAGAGAGGCAAACGACATTCCGATGTCATCACGAGAATATCCACACATGGCAGCGGCCGCTTCATTAAACTCGATGACGACCAGCTCTTCATTTACAGTGATGATGGCGTCCTTGACACTTCTGAAAATCGCCTCGATATTTGTACGGTATCTTTCCTTTTCCTCATTTGCGGCCTTATATTTCAAGGCCGTGTGGGTAGCATGCAGCAAGGCTTCCTGGTTGACGGGCTTTGGGATGTAATCGAAGGCGCCCAGGCGCATCGAGTCGGCAGCGGTTTCGATACTCGGATTTCCCGTGATCATGACCACCGGACAACTCAGTCCTCTTTGCCTGATCTCACGCAAGACATCGATTCCGGTTCCATCCTCCATGATGATGTCCGCAAATACGAGGTCAAAGCTCATCTCGCCTAATCGAGTCCAGGCTTCGCTGCAGCTTGCAGCTGTCGCTACGGCGTGTCCCTCGGTCTTGAGGAACCTTTCGAAGGTAAACCTGATCGATTCTTCATCGTCAATTACAAGAATCCTGGCATTCATCGTTCACCTTAACAGGCAGGTCAACCATCACCTTGGTAAATTCCCCTTGAATACTCTCAAAACTGAGGAATCCCCCATGATCCGTGATAATCTTTTCGGTGATGTTCAACCCCAGGCCGGTTCCTTTCCCAAAAGGTTTTGTGGAAAAGAATGCCTTCGTTAGCATGGTTAGCTCATGGGGTGAAATTCCGACTCCCTGATCGTGGAATACGATCCGCACATACGGCCGATCACCGATGATCACCTTTTCGCCGGTGATTTCAAGGAGTTTATTCCTATGCCTACCCGGATACTTCTCGTTTAACGCATAACGCGCGTTGCTGATAATATTTATAAAAATCTGCTGGATCTGCTGAAAGTTGACATCCACTTCAGGAAGGCTGTCAAGAAGCTTGATCTTCAGATCGACGCCCTCCTTTCGCATTTGCGCCTGGGTTAGGATGATTGATTCTTCAAGTATTGCGGAAATGAACGCCGCTCGCTTTTTCTCGCGCTCATCATCGCGAGCGTAGGAGAGCAGAGTCTTGACGATGCGGCCAATCCGTTCCCCTTCCTTCACTATGCGCTTGCCGATGTCATTTTCCATGCTCTCGGCGCCGCACTCGTTTATCAATATTTGACCATAGTTTATGATGCCCATGATGGGATTATTGATCTCGTGAGCAATGCCGGCGGCCAGTTCCCCTAATGTGGCCAAATGACATGCCTGCATCGCCTCCGCCTGCAGTGCCATCTTTTCGGTAATATCACTGACCAGCAGGAGCGCTCTGCTGACTCTGCCATCCTCTTTGATTGGAAAAGCCCTCAGGTCCAGTACGGCACCATTGCGGGTAACCACCGCAACCTCCTTTTCCCCCGTATCGAAGCATCTTCTCACCGGAGAGTCCGCAGCAGGAGCGGAAAGGTCGTCCAGTAATTCGTAACAGTATTGTTTTACCGTCTCCGATAGAGGGTCATAAAACTGGTGCGCATTCCCACGGTTTGTCCACAATACTTCCATGCCGGGAGAGAGCAGGACCAAAGTGTCACTTATCGCATTCAGAAGAGCATGGAATTCCTGTGAGAGCTTTCTGAAGTTATCTCGTTCCATTTGAAGAGCGGCCTGGCTCTGTTGCCGCTCCAGAATTTCCCGATTCAGTTGCGCGTTTGCCAGCACCAGTTCGGAGGTTCGTTCACTGACGCGACGCTCCAATTCATCATTGGCCTTGCGAAGCTCTTCCGTGCGCTCGTCGACCAACAGCTCAAGTTCCGAGCGGTGCCTTCTAAGCTCCTCCTCAATGAGCTTCTGCTCAGTCAAGTCGGTCACCACGGCGCAAGCTCCCCGGAAATCCCCCATGAGCAAAGGAGAGATGGAAAAATGAGTCGGAAGCAGATTGCCGCTTTCCGTTCGAAGCGTAATCTCCCCCTTGGCGCCGCCGGCGATGCCCGAATGGAGCAATTTTTCAAAGACGCTCAGATCTCCCGGTCCCATACAATGGGAAAGGGAAGATCCCGTGAGGTCCCGGGCTGTTGTATTGAGCATCTCGGCGAACCGGGAGTTGCAGTAGGCAATCAGTCCGCCCGCAGAGATCACCAATGCGCCTTCGCTTATGGCTTCGATGAGTACGCGGTAGCTGTAATCGGCTCCCTTGAGTGTATAAACCTGTTCGCTGGGATGGTAGACAACAACGGCGTCAACGGTTCCCTTGCGAATGGCATCGATGACCGCCTCCGATTCTTCGAGCCGCTCCCGGAGTTCGTCATTCTCTTTGATCAAAAGTTCTTCCTTGTGTACCTGCTTGTGTACCTGGTGTGTTGCCATGGCAAATTCTCCACTCACCTCGCGATCTTCATGGAAGCTCGCTCGAAGAATCATGGGGTATGAGGTCGAGCTTGAAGAGGATATGCTCCTTGTCCGCGAGATTGCCGACGAATCTGCGCAGAGGAGCAGGCAGCTGCTTTATGAGGGTAGGCGCCGCAACTATCCGGGCATCTCTGGTCTGCTCGGGATTCCGGTACACATCTATGATTTGAAGCTCATAGCGCCCCCTGAGATGCTCCTCGCAAAGAGCCTTGATGTTTTCAATGGCTTGAAGCGACTTGGGAGTAATGCCTGACACATACAGTTGAAAAACATATGTCCCCGCTCGTATCTCCCCGGCGGCCCGCTCAGGTCCTTTCGCCGCGTTGTCGGTGCTGTTGTCTTCCATAATACAACCCCTGAAGGCCTACGCTCTGGGACGAGGCAACAGATTGAGCCCGATGAGCACTCGCTCGGTGTCGGAAAGATCGCCTATAATTTTCCGGAGCGGCAGAGGAAGCTTTCTCACCAGGGTTGGAAGGGCGACGATCTGATCCTCCCTGGCAAGTTTCGGATCCTCCAGAAGGTCGATGACTTCTATCTCGTATCTTCCCTTGAGCTGTTCCTCGCAGATTGTGTTCAGATTGGCAATGGCTGCCATGGCCTTGGCGGTATGCCCGGCCACATAGAGTCTCAGTATGAAATATTCACTCGGGTCGCACACTGGAGCGCTCTCCTATAGCTCTTGTGTTGGAGGGGTTGGCTCGTCGGCCTTTCGGAGCCGGGCGATTTCCATGCGCCCTTTGGCAAGCGCATCTTCGCGGGATTCCGCCTGTGCAATGGCTCGCTTAAGGCTATCCTCTCTTCCCTCGAACTCGGATCGCAGAAGAGAAATCTTCGCCTCAAGCGCCTTCCGCTCCCGTGCAAGCTCTCGTTGCATCCGCTGGACTTCCTGCTCACGTTCAAGGGCTTGCGCCATTTCCTTGGCCTCCTGCGCAGCCCGCAATGCCCCGGTCATCACTCCGTCCGCTCCGGTGTAGACATCCAGAAGTTCAATCCCACTGCTTGTCAGCAGGAACTCGCGCACCTGGTTCGAATGAACCGTACCGCGAGACTTGAGGATATAGAGCCCCCGGTTGCGCTCCCCATTCGTCTCGATATCCCGGAGCATGATCCAGGTATCCATAAGAGAGGAGACGCCGATCGCGGTATCATCGATCCTGTCTCCTGCGAGAAGGCTTGCGAAAAGGGCCGTTATGCCATCCATCTTCATGAAATCAATGAGGCGGGTCAGGACCGACTTCACCTCCGGCGGGTTGCCGATGGTAAGGAGGTTGGATATCGGGTCGATGACAACAACGCCCGGCCTGAACTCCTTGATGAGCTTATGCATCATGACAAGGTGCATCTCAAGGACGTATGCGCTCGGGCGCACATTGTGGAAGCGCAGAAGACCTTTCTGCTCCCATTGGGCGAGATCAACGCCTATGGAGCGCATGTTCCGCATAATCTGCTTTCTCGATTCCTCGAAAGCAAAATAGAGGCAGCGTTCGCCACGCCTGCAGGTCACGTCTGCAAAGTGGGCCGCAATGCTTGTCTTTCCCGTGCCGGCAGTCCCCGAGACCAGAACGCTGCCCCCGCGATAGAAGCCTCCTCCCAGCATGGCATCCAGACGAGGGACCCCCGATGGAATTTGCTCTGACGGGGCTTCGTAGTCCAGGCCCATGGAAGTGATGGGAAGAACGGAAATACCGTCCTGTTCGATAAGAAACGGATACTCGTTGGTGCCGTGCCGCGACCCGCGATACTTCACAACGCGAAGACGCCGGATGGCCGTCTGCTCGTGCACGCGGTTGTCGAGCTGGACGACGCAATCCGAAACATATTCTTCAAAGCCGTGGTGGGTCAAGCTCCCTTTTCCCTGCTCAGCCGTTACAACGGCTGTAACCCCCTTGCTTTTGAGATAGCGGAAGAGACGCCGGATCTCCGCCCGAAGAATGGTGGGGTTGGGAAGCCCGGCAAACAGTGCCTCCAAAGTATCGAGCACCACCCGCTTTGCCCCCACGGTATCGATGGCATCTCCGATGCGGATGAAAAGCCCATCAAGGTCGAACTCTCCGGTTTCCTCGATATCGCTCGGTTCAATGGAGACATAATCCATGAACAACTTTTGACGGGCAACCAGGTCTTCAAGGTGAAAACCAAGGGATGAGACGTTTTGCTTAAGTTCCTCCTCGGTCTCTTCAAAGGAAATGAAAACCCCCGGTTCGTTATACTCGATGGCTCCGCGTACAAGGAATTCCATGGCAAAAAGGGTTTTCCCCGATCCGGCGGAGCCGCAAACGAGGGTCGGCCTTCCCTGTGGAAGCCCTCCGTTTGTTATTTCGTCAAAGCCCAGTATCCCTGTAGGGGACTTGGAAAGCTGATTGGAAGCGTCGTGTTTGTTCCCTTCCGTGTCGTTCATGCACTCTTCCTTCCGTGTCCAATGACGCCGGGGCCTCCAGATTGCGCCTTATTCTCGTTGGCTCCGCCATGTTGCCTGTGTTTCATGGCATTCACACTTGACTTCAAATTGCAGCCGGTCGGAAAGTTGGCCAACGCAACGGTTAGAAGGACGGCCGTTGAGTAGAGGAGCCTGGAGAGTTCGGGGACTGATTTCACTGCCGGATGTCGGGAAACCTTCTCGAAGTGGATCACAGACTCCCATATCTCCACGAATATACGAAGGCATATTAATATATTGAAAATATTCATAAGCTGAAAAAAAGCAATCCTTCTCCACCTTCTCAACACTCAGTCAAACATGTCGCTGTCGATAGGCTGCAATTTTGCCAAAGCCCATCCTTGGGCCGGGTAAACGTCAACGCGACGTGCCCCGGCTGTCGGAGCCCGGGAGAAGATAGGTGTCCCTGATATTCGACGGCCTCTGTACCAGTTCGCTTGAGGAAATCATTCGTTTCTCGGAATATACGGACCACAGATTCATGAGGAAGCCGCGCAGGAAGATTCCCCTCGGTCAATGTCGAAAGCCTTGGGTCCAAACCGATTGTAATCAGAGACTATTCTATAAACAGTCGATTCCGACAAACCCGTATGCATGGCAATTAGCGCTAAGGATCTTGGGTGCACTATGAAGTTGTAGATCACAAGCCATTTTTGCATCGCTAAAAAGCCTGGCCTTGTTTGCATCTTCGTCCTTATCTCGTCCAATGACAGATGATCTTCCAGACTGATTGGTTCGGACACTTCCCATCCTCGATTCGCCATATCCTTCTCCTTTTGTAACCTCTCTGAGTCGCGGCCATCATCGACGTATTTCCCAGTTTGGTATGCCCGTTTGCATGCGTTCTGAATGAAAGGCTTCCCTATTTTAGAAGGGCCTCGGCAGTACTCGCGTTTTCCTTGGAAACGTCAATCGCTGCCGCACACCGATTCCTGCAAATGGTGAACGGAAGAGAACGGTGCACGATGACTCTGTTGCGGTTTGCAATTTTCAAGATCTGTGCCGGACGGACAAGTGACCGAGCTTATAATATTATTAAGGTATAACGTATAGTTGACGTTGAATTGGCGGCATGCTGGGGAATAGCCGGCAAGACAAGAGGCGTTGCATGCAACAGAAGTGTTGCATGATTTCATGGCGGCGTGCAACACTTCAACATCAGGGGCATCTTTAGTACGGCAGTGTCTTTTGGTTTGCCGCCACAAGATTACGCCATCCATGCCCGGCGGACATGCGGCGCTCAATCCCCGGAGCGCTCATTAAGGGCTTGTCCGTAAATAAACCTTTGCGCTCGCATCCGGCTTTTTGCCTGCTTCGACCGAGTCCAGCACCGGAAAATGGTTTGCATCGACGCCGGAGGAGGGCGCCAGGATCGCACTGCAGTACGCGGTCTCTGCCATCCTTGATAAGGTCGAAAGAAATCGGAGTATTTTTGTCTACTGATTTTGTTCCTTGCGCAGTTCCTGCCGGATACTCGGCAGCGAAGCGGGAACAACCGCAGATGGTGCCGGGTAATCGGCCTCACGCGCTTGCGCGTGTAGCCGCAACATGGGGGGAGCGGGGGAATCATCGCTCGCTTTTTTTAGGTTAACCATATATTGCAAATGTTGCATGTGACATTTACACACTGCAACATATCTGTTGCATGTAACACTTTGTATGCTTCATTCTACTACCCTCGATTCCTTTTTGCCTGCCATAAGCGATGATATCTATTGCCTAAATTCAGCACACAACGGTTCTCGTTCCACAGGGCATGGAATTTGCCTTTAAAATAATACAGCCTGGCTTATTAAGCCTCTATCCCGGATCTCCTCTATGACGATGCCGCACTTGCTAAGGGGCAACAGATGAAGGCAAACACACGCCGAGCTTACGGCAGGAAGGAAAGAAGAAATGTTAGGAACGATTCTCCTTATTTTACTGGTGCTTATGCTCGTTGGCGCACTCCCTGCCTGGCCACACAGCCGCAGGTGGGGATATTATCCCAGCAGCGGCATGGGGCTGATCCTTTTGATCGTGGTCGTGCTTCTGTTGCTTGGTCGCATTTGAGAGTCGTGAGGGCACCTGGAGCGGGAAGAACTTCAACAGCAATGGTTCCGAAGCCGAGTGGTTCCGGTTGCCGTCAGGATTCGCCGGCCGGTGGGCTAAAACGTGAAAGGAGAAGCCGATGCCTTTAATAAACTTGATTGTCATTCTGGTTGTGGTTGGAGTCATCCTTTGGCTGATTAACAACTACATCCCGATGGATAGGAAAATCAAAAGTATTCTCAATGTCGTCGTCGTGATTGTCGTGATTCTATGGTTGTTGAGTGTTTTCGGGGTCATAGGTTCGCTATCGACAATTCATATAGGGAGGTAGGATTCTAGTTGAGGAGGCTCTTTCACGGTGCCATTGGGCCGATTTATTGACTGCAGAAAGGGACGCGTTGAAAAAACAACGGGAAAGGAATCTTAATGAACAGACTGAGAATAGTCGGGATTTACCTCGTGGTCGCGCTTTTTGTCGGGTTCACGGCCTGCTCGTTTGACGTCTTGGCCGCGGAGAAGAGTCCCAATCAGAAAGCCGGTCGAAAAGCCATGGAAAAAGGACTGCAGGATAGCCTTGGGATGCCGGTCCTGACAGGAGATTTGTGGCAGAAGATGACGCACGATTCGAAGGTGGCTTTTATCTGGGGATTTGGTCATGTGGTGACGATTGAACAGTACCTGATGGAAAAATATCCTGAACTCAAAAGAGACAGCTATGTTCCCAAAGTTGTTGAAGGCATGGCCAATATACCCATGAATGAGGTGGTCGCCAGGGTGGACAAGTTTTACGGCGAGAATCCGGATCAGCTTAAAGAGCCTGTGACCAAAGTGATCTGGGATACAATGATCAAACCCAATATCAAAACGGGCATCGCCGGCCGGCCGCTGACGAACCCCCCTGTGAAAACATCACAGTAAACAGGAGAAATGACATGAAACGCATAATGTACGCTTTGGTTATCCTTGCCTTTGCCACCACATTTGGGTGTGCTGGAATGTCCCACACACAGCAGACAACCCTGAGCGGCGGAGCGATCGGCGCTGCCGGCGGAGCAGTACTTGGCGCCGTTATCGGCGGTAATCCCGCTGTCGGAGCGGCTGTCGGTGGTGCTGCCGGTGCGGGCGTGGGCTACATCGTCGGCGAGCACGATCAGGGCAGATGGTAGGCTCGGGTTATTGAAGATCAACTGAATCAGTGAAAGGCGTGGAGACTGTCCGCACTACCCTCTCCCCCACTTCGTCGGCGGAGAGGGAAATGGATGGCTCCCTGTAGGAACGCACCCTTTATTGTGAGGAGCTGCACATATTGAGCTTTCTGATTGTCCTCCGGTTGCTTGCCGTCCCTCTTGTGGTGCTATCTCCCCGGTGGACCGCCAGCGCCGGAGGCTCACGGATTCTTCCGAAGGAGAAAACGAGATGCGCACCGTTAAGATCATGGCGATCGCGCTGATCGTGGCAAGCATCGGGGTATTTCTGTACGGCAAGTTCGGCTACACAACGGAGACTCGCGACGTCAAGCCGGGCCCGGTCGAGATGTCGGTAGTCGAAGAGCAGACGGTCAACATCCCTCTCTGGGCCGAAGTGGGGGCAATAGCGGGTGGTTGTGCGCTCCTGGTTTATGCGGGCAGGAAACGGCAGATCGGAATCAGATACGCCAAAATGGCAACAAGACAATCGCTCCAATTGCAATCCGGGCGCTCCGAAAGAACCGGGATGAGAAGGAACACTCGGAAAGGATACAAACAATTTTTTCTTCCTTGACGAGGGAGAAGAGATATTTCCGATGAGCAGAAAGGCGGTCGAAGCACTATCTTTTCCCCAGTGTAGACAGCTGCAGGAAGAGTGACGATGTGACCGCGATCTCCAATGTCCTATTCCTCGAATAGTGTGCGACCTCTAATCATTGTCTCCTCAACCGCCTAATCCCCCAATGCTCCGGCGGTTACGTGCGAATTCATTCAAAGAAGGCAAACCATCATGAAGAAGTTCGGAATCATTTTCGGCGGGGGATTCTCCTGATCATTGCCCTCTTCGGATGGTGGATATTCAGTCGCCCCGGACGCAATGTGCTGGTTTACGTGGCGTATAGCGACCGCCTTATCGAAGGTAGCCCGATGAGCTATCAGGCCAGAGGATCACAATCAACGAGGAAGCCTTTCAGGTCATTCCTGCGGAACCAGGAATTCTCAAAAGCGGCCTGGATAAGGCGTTCGCCGATATAAGGGGTGGACTTTTACAGAGGAAAACGTGCATGAAACTGCGACGACGATATCCCGTCGGTGCCGAATTACAGCCGAACGGGGGCACGCATTTTCGCGTCTGGGCGCCCCGTCCGAAGAAAGTGGAGGTGCTGCTGGAGGCTGGTCCCGGTGCTCCGGCGACCATACAACTGAAACAGGAGGAGGATGGATACTATGCGGGGCTGGTCCCGCAAGCTGCGGAGGGCACTCGCTATCGCTTCCGGCTGGATGAGGC
Source organism: Desulfobacteraceae bacterium (assembly GCA_021372055.1). Classification (GTDB taxonomy): domain Bacteria; phylum Desulfobacterota; class Syntrophobacteria; order Syntrophobacterales; family Syntrophobacteraceae; genus SbD1. The sequence goes on from JAJFVB010000040.1 coordinate 16,516, forward strand.
CGGTTGCTTTCCTGATCCGGTTTCGCGGTATCAGCCAGACGGACCCCACGGAGCGTCTCGGGTGATAGATCCTTCGTGTTTTAAGTGGACCGACAGTGGATGGCAGGGTGCCGGGATCGAGGGCCAAGTCATTTACGAAATGCACATCGGGACTTTCACACGAGAAGGGACGTGGCAGGCCGCACAGCGGGAACTCGCCGAGTTGGCCGACTGTGGAATCACCGTGCTCGAAGTGATGCCTGTGGCTGATTTTCACGGTCGCTTCGGATGGGGCTACGACGGCGTAGGGCAGTTCGCTCCGGTTCGGCTGTATGGCGAGCCGGATGATTTCCGCCGTTTCGTGAACGAGGCTCATCGCGTCGGCCTGGGGGTGATTCTCGACGTGGTGTACAACCATTTCGGCCCGGACGGGAATTATCTGAAGCAGTTTTCGCCCGACTATTTCACCGACAAGTACAAGGGCGAATGGGGGGAGCCCATCAACTTCGATGGCGAGAAGTCAGGTCCGGTGCGCGAATTCTACCTCGCGAACGCTGCGTACTGGATCGAGGAGTTTCACATTGACGGATTGCGGCTGGATGCCACGCAGGGGATTTTCGACGGTTCGCCGGAATACATTGTCGCGGCCATCGGGAAACGCGTGCGGGAAGCGGCGCGAGGACGCAAGACGATTATCGTGGCGGAGAACGAGCCGCAACTTACGAAGCTGGTCCGGCCGATCGAGAACGGTGGCTACGGGGTGGACGCTCTCTGGAATGACGACTTCCATCACAGTGGCATGGTCGCGATGACCGGACGCAACGAAGCCTACTACTCTGACTACCTGGGCAAGCCGCAGGAGTTCATATCGATGGTGAAGTACGGCTATCTCTACCAGGGACAGCGGTACAAGTGGCAGAAGAAGCGCAGAGGCACGCCCGACCTCCGGCTGCCTCCGGCGAAATTCGTAACGTATATCCAGAATCACGACCAAATAGCCAATTCCGGCCGGGGCGAGCGTATACAGTTCATGACAAGCCCCGGGCGGCTGAGAGCAATGACTTCGCTCATGCTTCTCATGCCTGGAACTCCCATGCTTTTCCAGGGGCAGGAGTTCGGATCGTCCAGCCCGTTTCATTTCTTTGCGGACCTCGGGCCTGAGCTCGCCAGGCTGATGAAAGAAGGGCGAACGAAATTCCTGGCCCAATTCCGCAATCTGGCCACGAGAGAGATGCTTCCGTACGTGGCCGACCCGGCTCATCCCTCCACCTTCGAGCGGTGCAAGCTTGATTTCAGCGAGCGCAAACGCAACCGGGACATCTACGATCTGCATAAGGACCTGCTCCGCTTGCGCCGCCGAGATCCCGTCTTCGGTGCCCAGAAGCACGGAGAAGTGGATGGGGCCGTGCTCGCCGAAGAGTGCCTGATGCTGCGATTCTTCGGTAACGTGGGCGACGACCGCCTGCTGCTGGTGAACCTTGGTCGTGATCTGCATCTGGACCCTGCGCCGGAGCCCCTGCTCGCACCGCCGGAGGGAATGACATGGCAGACCTTGTGGTCGAGCGAGGATCCCCGGTACGGCGGTACGGGGACGCCCCCGCTCGATTCCGACGACAACTGGCGGATCCCGGGACATGCCGCGGTGGCATTGCGTCCAATAGCAACGGAGAAATCACGGCATGGCTGATCTGATTCGAGTTCTTCGCCCGCGCGAGTTTGGCGCTCCGCAACCGGACCCCAACATGATGGAGGAGTGGCTGGTAACCAACGGGCTCGGCGGATATGCGTCGGGAACCGTGACCGGTGCCATCACCCGTCGCTATCACGGACTGTTGATCGCCGCTCTGCCCAATCCGCTGGGTCGCATGATGATGCTGAACGGACTCTCCGAGCGCTTACGCCTGCCGGACCACCAAGTGGTGTACACGGGTGCGGAGGAACTCGCGGGCATCACACCGGAGGCGACCCTTGCACTTAGTGAATTTCGGCTGGAAGCAGGACTGCCGGTGTGGCGCTACGAACTGAACGGCTTCGTGCTCGAAAAACGCCTTATTCTTCCGTACCGTCAGAACACTGTGCACGTGACATATCTTCTGCTCTCCGGGAAAGGCAAGTTGCGGTTGGGACTCAGGCCGGCGATGCATTTCCGTTCGCACGATGCGCCCGTCAGCCAAACGCGCTCGGCGTATTACAGACTGGCCGTGTATGAGGACCAGTTCGAGATCACAGGCGCAGCGGACCTGCCAGCGCTGCGGCTCATCGTCCACGGTCCGTCGACGGCATTTACGTTCGACCGTAAGGAAACCTCCTTGATTCCCTACCGCACCGAGCGCGACCGCGGATACGAGTGGCAGGGTTCACTCTGGAGTCCCGGTTACTTCCGCTCCGATATGGGCGAGGGCGACCGGACGACACTCGTGGCATCGACCGAGGAGTGGACCACGATTCGGGCGCTTTCACCGGAGGGGGTCTTCCGTGCGGAGCTGGATCGCCGCAAGCTGCTGCTGGAGGCCGCCCCGCCTCAGGCAAAAACGGGACCGGCCGCGGAACTGGTGCTCGCCGCCGATCAATTCCTGATCACGCCCGTCGGACGCCACGAAGACGCGCTTGAGAGGGGCTCCGGCGATGAGATTCGGACCGTTATTGCGGGGTACCCATGGTTCACGGACTGGGGTCGCGACACCATGATCAGTCTGGAAGGACTCACCCTGATGACCGGCCGCAGGAACGAGGCGGGCCGGATACTGCGGACCTTTGCCCACTACGTGCGCGATGGACTCATCCCCAATATGTTCCCCGAAGGCGAGAGGGACGGCCTCTATCATACCGCCGATGCTACGCTGTGGTTTTTCCACGCAATCCACCGATATGTGCGGATCACGAACGATCGTGCAACGCTGAACCTGATTCTGCCCAAGCTGGTGGAAATCATCGAACATCACAGGAACGGAACGCGGTTCGGCATCGGTATGGACCCGGAGGACGCGTTGCTGCGCCAGGGGCGGCAAGGCTTCCAGCTCACCTGGATGGACGCCAAGGTCGGAGACTGGGTGGTAACGCCGCGGCGGGGCAAAGCGGTGGAGATCAACGCGCTCTGGTACAACGCGCTACGGTTGATGGAGGGGTGGCTGAAGGAAGATAACCAGGAGGCCGCCGTGGTCATGAGCGAGATGGCCGATCGTGTGCGGGAGTCTTTCAACCGGCGATTCTGGTATGAACAGGGGAGTTGTCTCTACGATGTGGTGGACGCAGAAAGCGGCGGCAACGACGATGCCTGTCGTCCGAACCAGATTTTTGCGATCTCGCTCGATCACCCGGTGCTCGACGAAGTTCGATGGAAACCGTTAATGGACGTTGTGACCGATCGCCTGCTCACGCCCGTTGGGCTGCGTTCCCTCGCACCCGGGCATCCGGACTACAAGACGAGATACTACGGCGACCTACGCTCCCGCGATGCGGCATACCATCAGGGCACAGTGTGGGCATGGCTCATCGGGCCTTATGTGGAAGCGTGGCTCAAGCTGAATCCGGGCAAGGCGGCGGAGGCGCGGCGCTTCCTGGCAGGCTTGGTGGCGCACCTGGACGATGCCTGCATCGGTTCGGTCAGCGAGGTATTCGATGCCGAACCGCCGTACACGCCGCGCGGTTGCGTGGCGCAGGCTTGGAGTGTGGCGGAGGTGCTGCGCTGCTGGGTAATTACGGCATGATACTGTGGGAAGGAGTCTAACCGATGGATCGATTTGTTTGTATCCATGGGCATTTTTATCAGCCCCCTAGAGAAAGCCCCTGGCTTGAGGCCATTGAGATCCAGGATTCGGCGTTCCCTTACCACGACTGGAACGAGCGGATCGCCGCAGAATGCTATGCGGCAAACGCCGTGTCGAGAATCTGGGATACGGAAGGACGGATCGCCCAACTGGTGAACAATTACGCCAGCATAAGCTTCAACTTCGGCCCGACGGTCCTGCTCTGGATGCAAAAGTACGCCACCGAAGCTTATGAGGCAATTCTGGAGGCCGACAGGCAAAGCGTGGAGAAATTCTCCGGTCATGGAAATGCTTTGGCCCAAGCCTACAATCACATGATCCTGCCACTGGCCAACAGCCGTGACAAGAACACTCAGATTATCTGGGGGATAAAGGATTTTGAGTATCGCTTTGGACGCAAGCCCGAAGGATTGTGGCTCCCGGAGGCGGCAGTAGATCTTGAGAGCCTGGACATCATGGCACAGCACGGCATCGGATCTGCCATATTTTCCCCCAGTCAGGCAAGCCGGGTTCGGCCCATTGATGGCAATGAATGGCAGGACGTAAGCGGTGGAAAAATCGACCCCGGCGTGTCCTATCGGATGTCGCTTCCGTCGGGACGATCCATGAGCCTGTTCTTTTATGACGGCCCCATTTCGCAGGCCCTGGCATTTGAAGGATTGCTCAACAATGGAGAGACTTTCGCCAACAGGCTGCTGGCCGCGTTTCCCGAGGACCAGTCCTCGCCTCGCCTCGTCCACATCGCAACGGATGGCGAAAGCTACGGGCATCACCATCGCGGTGGCGACATGGCGCTCGCTCACGCACTCAATTACATCGAATCCAACAACCTTGCGCAGTTGACGAACTATGGCCGGTACCTGGAGGACCATCCACCGGAAAACGAAGTGGAAATCTTTGAAAACAGCTCGTGGAGCTGCGCTCACGGCATAGAACGCTGGCGGTCGGATTGCGGGTGCAACAGCGGCGGGCACCCGGGTTGGAACCAGGGTTGGCGAGCCCCCTTGCGCGCGGCCCTCGACTGGCTCCGCGATACCGTCAACCCGGTTTTTGAACGACTGGCCGGACGGTTTCTCACCGATCCCTGGGCGGCTCGAGACGACTACATCGAAATCATCGTGGATCGATCGCCGGACCGGGTCAATGCGTTTTTGAACCGCCACGCAATCCGTCCCCTGAACTCCGATGAGGAGGTCACGGTCCTGAAGCTTATGGAACTCCAGCGCCACGCCATGCTCATGTACACAAGCTGCGGCTGGTTTTTCGACGAGCTTTCCGGGATCGAAACGGTTCAGATCATTCAATACGCCGGCAGGGTTCTCCAACTGGCCGACCAGATCTTTAGCGAGGCCTTCGAACCCGGCTTTCTCGAACGTCTTGAACTTGCCAGGAGCAACCTTCCCGAACACGGCAGCGGCCGAGCAATTTATGAGAAATTCGTCAGGCCCGCCATGCTCGGCTTGACTGCGGTGGGTGCCCACTATGCAATTAGCTCGCTGTTTCATGTCAACGGCGATCGAAAATCAATCTATGCGTATTCCGCCGCCATGGAGGACTACCGAAGCTTTCAGGCAGGCGGCACCAAACTCGTAATCGGGCGGGCAAAGGTCACTTCACAGGTGACGCGCATCTCCTCCAGCTTGTGCTTTGGCGTTCTGCATCTTGGCGATCACAGTATCTCCTGCGGCACGGGGGATTATCAAGGAGCGAAAAAGTATGAAGCGCTTGTCAAAGAGCTTTCAGATGCCTTCGCCGGAGCCGATTTCCCCAAGACCATACTTTTGCTGGGCAAATACTTCGGGACGTCCACGTACTCTCTGACCTCGCTCTTTGCCGATGCACGCAGGAAAGTCCTTGACATCATCATGGGACCGACTCTGGGAGAGGCTGAAGCCGCCTATAGTTCGATCTACGAGCACCATGCCCCCCTGATGCGCTTTCTAGCCGGGTCCGGCATGCCACGGCCCCAGCTTCTGTCGGTTGCCGCCGACTTCTGCTTGAATGCCAAGCTTCGCAGGGTGCTTCAAGGGGAGGGGCTGGACTCCGAGGTCGTAAAACCTCTGCTGGAAGAAGCTCGTCTGGCCGGCGCGACTCTTGATGCGACTGCGCTGGGCTTGTTGCTGGCGGGCAACATCGAGAGTCTTGCCGAACAGCTTCTCGAAGAACCCGAGGACCTTTCTCGCCTGGAGAAGTTGAACAAGGCTGCACAACTGGTCCGGACCCTGCCGTTCGAGGTCAATCTCTGGAAAACCCAAAACATCTGTTACCAGATCCTTCATGCGCATTGTCCCAGCTTCAAGGATAAGGCCGACCTGGGCGACAAGAACGCACAAGAACGACTGCGCCATTACGAGGTCCTGGCCGAGAATTTTTCGTTGCGGGTACCCATGTGCCCCACAAACAGCAAAC
>JAJFVB010000049.1 GCA_021372055.1 Desulfobacteraceae bacterium
GCTTCGCCAATAATAACGATGCGCTTCGCGCACACGAATCAATGCAAATCGAAAGGTTTTATTTACGGACAAGCCCTAAAGATTTTCCAGCTCTACTCCCATTTCTCCCGCAAGCTGCCGGAGCATGCCGGGATCGATTTCGGCCTTTACGTCGTCCAGTTCCCGTTCGAGAACCTGGCAAAAAGCGTGGGCGAAACCCTCGTAGAGGGAGATGAGCGTCAGCAGGCCGCCGTCCTCGCGGCTCTGCAGGAGAGCATCTTCAACCGTCAACGTGATGAATTCGTCGGTCCCGAGTCCGAGCGAAGAGGTCTTCAGCCACTCCAGGTACTGGGACGGCTCAATGTTGTCATTGCTGTAGAGCCAGCTCAACTGCATGAGAACGCAATAACAATACCTGGCCCTTTCCTCCACATCGGCTTCCGACAGCATTCTCCTCGTCCTTTCATTGCGTTTCGGATTTCGAGGGACCCGCTTCCCCTTCCGGTTCGGATCGGCTGGGCGGGCACGGTCCGGCCCTTTGCCGGAGAAGAAAATCACGGCAGCAGGTCCGCAAATTGGTGTAGATGCCTTTACGGCTGTTTGTCACATAGATCGAGTGGTCGACGTGGAATATTTCGCCGGCAAGCCGCACGACCGTCCGGGCGGGTCCTCGCCCGCCTCCTCTTGCCAATCCTTCGGCCAGAAGCGGGACGAGCTTATCCCGCATGCGCAGCTCCGTATCGACGAGGAGAACGGCCAGATGCGGACGCAAATCTTCGAGCCGCTCCAGAAAAGCATTCACCGCCTGGAGCTCCACGCCTCGGGGCGGCGATGATTTGACTTCCACATAGACGAGCTTCCCCGCTATTGTGGAAATAACGTCGTAGTCGCCGCCGTAACGGGTATTCCTCAGACGTACGTTAAACAGGGCGGGAGACAGGAACTCGCGCCGGAATATCTCGCAGACGAACCACTCCAGGGTCGGGCCGAAGCTCGGCACCCGCTTGAGCAGAGAATACCGCATTCCGTCGCAGGAAACCATCCCCAAAGATTCGAGCGTGGCAAGATAGGACTTCACGGTCCTGAGCGAGCAATAACGGGTGAGAGCATCCGGCCGGTCGGCCTGCGGCAAACGGATAAGGTCCCGCAGGAAGAGCCTGAAGGAATATCGCCGCATGAGCAGGTAGAAAAGATCAAGCGCCTTTTCCGGGATATCGGAAGGGAAAAGGAGCTGGGTTTTTCCATTATGATCGATGACGGGAAACCCGTATTGGTGGAGCAGGCTTTCGACGGGATGGCGGTTTTGCGCGACGAGCGGGGGAATGGATTCGAACGCTTTTGCCAGGGCGGCCATGTGCCCCCGCAACTCTTCGATTTGTTTTTCGAGCCTTTCGAATCGGTCCATAGCGAGCGTTCGTCCTGAAGAACCCGGGATCTGGCGTGGCTTGAGAGTCTGTTACGAGGGATGTCCCGCGCGCGCGTAAGGCCGGGCGCTCCGGCGCTTGCGGCCTGGCCAAAGGCCCGCCGCAAGCGCCGAAATGAGCAGCGCAGCTGCGTGCGGGGTGTGGGGAGCCGGCTCCCCACGGTCTGAAAGCCCTGGCATCAGAGCTGGCATGTGTGCGTGGGCTGATCCAGCCGGACCCGGATTTCGTAGACCCCGCCCACCAGAGAACTTTCGACGACGTAGTTCAGTTTCTGAAAAACCCCGTAAACGCGTTCGTTCCCGAGTGAAATGTATGCCACAAGGGTTCTTATGCCCCTTTTTTTCCCCATCTCGGCCATGTGAAGAATCATGAAAGCGGCGATGCCGTGGCGCGAATAGTCCGGGTGCACCGCAAAGTCGACTTCGGCGTCCATGGTCTCTTCGTCGAGCTGGCAGCGGACGATCGCAACGATGCGCTCCGAGCCCATCTCCCCCGCGAACCCGAGCAGGGTCATCTCCGCGCGGTAATCGATGTGCACCATCGCCTTCACGTCGTAGTGCGGAAAGACTTTCATCAGGGACAAAAACCGGACGTAAGATCCTTCCTTGGGCAGGGAGTAGAAAAACTCCTTGAGCGCGCGTTCGTCCGTCGGCTTGGCGGGCCGGAGAAATACGCGGTGCGAACCGAACGAGCGGGTCGCCTCCCATTCATAGGGATAGATGGCGCGCGCCACGGCAAGGCGCCGAGTGTCCTTTTCCACGTAGTGGAGTGCATGGGCCGCCTCCATGAGTTCGTCGCGGAAGTCCGGATGGGCGATGGATATGAGCGCCAGGGCCCGTTCCCGTATGCTCTTGCCGTGCAGGAGCGCAACTCCGTACTCCGTGACCACATATTGCACGCCCCCGCGGGTCATGACCACCCCGGCTCCCTCGGTGAGGGCCGGTACAATTCTCGACCTGCTGCCGTCGAAGGTCGTCGAGGGGATCACCATTACGGCCTTGCCCCTGCGGGAGCCGCGCGCCCCCCGCAGGAAATCGATCGCCCCGCCCACCCCGCTGTAGATCTCGTAGCCAAGCGAATCCGAGCATACCTGACCGGAGAGGTCGACCTCCAGGCCGGAGTTGATGGAAATCATCATGTCGTTTTCGGAGATGACCAGGTAATCGTTTGTGTAGTCTATCGGGTGGAAGGCCACCATGGGATTGTTGTCGACGAAATCGTAGAGTTCCCTTGAACCGAGGCAGAAACTCGTCACGATCTTCCCGGGGTGGAGTGTCTTCCTGGAATTGGTGATGACGCCGCGCTTGACGAGGTGGAGATAGGCGTCGGTAAGCATATCGGCGTGGACGCCAAGGTCGTTCTTGTTTTCGAGCGCGTACAGAGTGGCGGTTGAAACGCTGCCCACGCCGACCCGTATGGTTGCCCCGTCTTCGACCAGTCCTGCCACATGATTCCCGATGTCGATCGCGATGGAATTCATGAAGGGAAGTTCGACTTCGAGAAGCGGCTCTTCATGCTCGACAAAGGCGTCGATATGGCTCACGTGAATGAAAGAGTCCCCGAGAGTGCGCGGCATTCGGGGGTTTACCTGCGCGATGACGTGACGGGAGTTCTCGGCGGCGGACTTCACGATATCCACCGCGATGCCGTAGCTGCAGAACCCGTGGTCGTCCGGTGGAGAAACCTGGATCAGCGCGACATCGATCGGCATGGCCCCGGACCGGAACAGGCCGGGAATGTCGACGAGATTGACCGGAGTGTAGTCGGCGCGCCCCTCGGCGACGGCTTCGCGGCTTGCCGCAGCGACGAAGAAAGACTTGAGGCGGCAGCGGTCGAAGCCTGCCTCCGTGTAGCGCGTCTTGCCCACACTCAGGATGTGCAGGATTTCAAGATCGGCGAGGAAGGGTATGATCTCTTCGAGGTGTTGCGCCAGGAACTGCGGTTCGCTGCATCCCGATCCGATAAAAACCCGGTATCCGCTTCGGATGACGCGGAGCGCCTTTTCGGCCGTTTTTTTCCGGCTCTCGTAGAGGGAACGCCATTCGCGTACGAAGACCGCGGGAGCCGGAGGTCCATTTTTCCTGATCGCGGAATGCTTCATCTTCAGCCTCGAGACGGTCCGTTGAGAACTCGGCGCGGATTGCGCGTTCGCTCACCCCGGTGCTTTCCGCGGCCCTCAGGTCGTGGGAGCGGATCTCCCCCGGTACCGGTAAAGGTAAAGTGCCAGAAGCCCTGCGGCCAGGATCATCAGAATGCAGAGAATCTGCCCCATGGTGAGATAGGTCAGCAAAAAACCAATCTGCGGATCGGGTTCCTTGAAAAACTCAATTATAAACCGGAAAATTCCGTAGAAGAGCAGAAAAAATACGATCATCGTCCCATCGCGGAAAGGCTTCTTGCGCAGGTACCAGAGGAGGCAAAAAAGGATCGCCCCCTCGGCCAGCGCTTCGTAGAGCTGCGTGGGATGCCTCGGGACGGGCCCTCCGCCGGGAAAGATCATTGCCCAGGGCAAATCGGAGGGACGGCCGAGCAGTTCGGCGTTGATGAAATTTCCGAGCCTCCCGAGTCCAAGTCCGATCGGGGCGGTCACAATGGTGCAGTCCGCAAGCGCCGCCATGGGCATCTTCCGCCGTTTCGAAAAAATCCAGCTTGCAAATAGGCACCCGATGAGCCCCCCGTGAAAGGACATTCCCCCGTGCCAGGTTGCTATGATTTCGAGAGGGTTTTCGATATAGGGCATAAGATCGTTATATTCATAGAACAGAATGTAGCCGAGCCTGCCCCCGACGACCAACCCTATGGCCAAGTAGAACACGAGATCCTGGGCGACGGTTCCGACAAGCCCGATCTGCTTCGCTCTTTCCTGTTTCTGGATGAGAAAATACGATGCCACGAAGCCAAGAACATACATTACCCCGTACCATCTCACGCGGATCGGACCTATAGTGAACAGGTCGGGGTTTATATTCGGGTAGGGTATCATTGCGGACTTCCTCCTTAGGGAAGGGAAGGCTATCATACTGACCATCAGGGGTCAATTGCACACGGAGTCCAATCATGCACGATCACTCAGACCGCCGCCGCCACGACCATGGCGCAAAACCGGCCGAAACGCTCTCGGACGAGGCGAAGCTGCGCAAAATGGTCGAACACTGGATAGGCCACAACGAGGAGCACGCTCGCTCATACAGGGAGTGGGCGGACCGGGCCCGGGCAGCCGGGCAGGAGGGAGCGGGAAGCATACTGGAGGAAATCGCGGCCGGGACGATCCGGCAAAACGATGGGTTCAAGCGGATACTCGACCTGCTTGGCCGGTCCGGGGCCTGAATTTGACAGCAAATCCAAGGTGTGCGATAGTCTCCCGTACAAGCGGAAACAGATGTGCTGCGATTTTCGGGCTTGCTCCCGATGTGCTCGGCCGGCCGGGTCAGCCCGGCCCTTGAACTTAACCGACCTCCGTTTTTCCTTTTCCTGATCACATTTGGGAGGGTACTCCATGGTGCCGATAGTGTCGATTGTGGGAGCATCCAATTCGGGCAAGACGACTTTCCTTGAAAAGCTGATTCCGGAGCTTGTCGGGCGGGGTTACCGCGTTGGCGCGATCAAGCACGACGTGCACGGCTTCGAGATGGACCGCGAGGGCAAGGACACCTGGAAGCTCAAGAAGGCCGGAGCCCAGACCGTCTCGATATCCTCGCCATCGCGGATCGGATCGATCAGGGAGACGGAAGGGGAACTCGGCCTGGATGAAATTGCCGCCCGGTATTTCTGGAGCGAGGACATCCTCATTACCGAGGGATTCAAAAGGGCGCGTTTTCCGAAAGTCGAGATCTTCCGCTCGGCAATCGAACCCGAACCTATCTGTGGCCCCGCGGACAATCTCGCGGCGCTGGTAACGGACGACCCCCTAGAGGTGGACGTGCCGAGGTTTTCTTTCGCCGATATCACAGGGGTGGCCGACTTTATCGAGGAACGTTTTCTGCGCGGCCGGAGGAAAAGGCGCGCACTCGTTCAGCTTGACGGCAAGCAACTGCCCATGAAGGATTTTGTCGAGGATTTCGTGATCGGCGGGATTGAAGGGATGCTATCGAGCCTTCGGGGCTGGGAAAAACCGAAGACTATCACCGTTCACATCCGCCTGGAGGAAGATGATTGACAGCTGGAGCGGTCCTGGCCGGGGGGAAGAGCATCCGTTTCGGGAAGAATAAAGCCCTGCAACCACTTGGCGGCAAGCGGCTGATAGACCGCGCCGTGGAATCGCTGCAGTCCTTTTGCGATCCCGTGATGGTGATCGCAAACGATCTGGAAACCTACATCGGTGTCGGTACATGCCTGGTGCGGGATATTGTTCCGAGGCAGGGGCCGGTTGGGGGAATCTATTCCGCGCTGCTCTTCAGTTCCCGCGAATGGGTGTTCGTGAAGGCGACGGATATGCCTTTCCTGGTGCCGGAACTTGCGTCCCTTCTCCTCAGCCTGAGGGAAGGATTCGATATTGTTGTCCCGGTGCTTGGGGGGTATTATGAACCGTTGTGCGCCCTCTACAGCCGCCGGTGCATACCTCCGCTGGTCCGGCAGATAGAACAGCCGGAAGAGCGCCAGATAATCACCTTTTACAAGAAAAACCGCGTCTGCGCCGTCGATGAGGCTCGATGGCGTCAAGTGGACCCCGAGGGCCTCAGTTTCAAAAATGTGAACACGCCCTCCGACCTGGCTGCAATCGATGGATTTGAACGAAGCTAAGAAGCTTTCGGCCGAACTTGCGTCGACTCTCGATACGGAGGAAGTCGCGCTGCAAAGGGCACTGGGGCGCGTACTGGCCGCGGATCTCCGGAGCGGCCGCGACATCCCCGGCGAAAGCCGCTCGAAGTGGGACGGCTTTGCGTTCTCGAGCCGGGACAGCCTTGGCGCGGGGGAGGCAAACCCGGCTTGTCTCGATCTCCTTCCCGGTGATGTTGTCGCGGGGCGGGAGTCGCCCGCCGATGCCGTCAGGGGGGCCTGCTACAGGATTATGACGGGAGCGGTCCTGCCCAGGGGCGCCGATGCCGTGATTCGCCTGGAGGATGCCCGGCTCCGGGAGGGAAGGCTCTGCCTGGAAGAACCGCTTGCGGGCGGGTCGGGCGTGGTGCTGGCCGGAAGTGATGCGCGCCGGGGCGAGATCATGCTGGAGAAGGGCGATATACTTACGCCCACACGGATCGCCATAGCCGCCGCAACCGGGAGAGGCATCGTCGAGGTGGTCCGACGGCCCAGGGTCGGAGTGCTCGCCACCGGCAGCGAACTCGTGGACGCCGGACTGCTTGCGGAAGGGCCGGTGATCTTCGGCAATAATGTGCAGCTTCTCGCGAGCCTGGTTGAGGTTGCGGGAGGAGAACCGGAGCTGCTCGGAATAGTACCGGACGACCCCTGCATCATCGCATCCCGGCTGGAGAGCACCGGGGCCGATCTCGTGCTCACGACGGGAGGAATGGGGAAGGGCAGCAAGGACTTCATGCCCGTCGCCTGGAGAAAACTCGGGATCGAGGTCCGGTTCGACAGCC
>JAJFVB010000090.1 GCA_021372055.1 Desulfobacteraceae bacterium
CAGTGCGTCGTCGACTGGCGGAAGGCGGCTCTTACCAACAGCGACAACTATGCCCGCCTCAAACGCTCGTCCATCGAACTTCTCGGGGTCTTCTGCACCCCGAAACACCACCTGATCGAAGTCGCTCCCGACATGCACAACAAATTCATCATATTTGGGGACGAGGAATGCATCATCGGCTCGTTCAACATTACGTTCGAACGCTGGTGGTCCAACTGGGAATCGGGCATGACGTTCCGTTCCCACGGAGTGTGCCGTCTTCTGGACAATATCTTCCAGAGCATGAGGGGAGGGACCATCCAACGGTATGGGATCGATCCCTACTCGGGGTTCAATCTGCTCTATACCTTCGGCAGGCATACCATGCTGAACGGAAGGAATTACCGGCCCCATCATGCCATCATCTCGGAAATCCACCGGGCAAACCAATCGATACGGGCCGGGCTGTTCCTGCTCGGGGAGTTGCGGGGCGATCACGGGGATTCGGTCGTGGACGCGCTCGCGCAGGCCAAAAGACGGGGAGTTGATGTGCAGATTCTGTTCAACGGCCATATGGCCAGGGCCTGCAACCCGGCCGAGGCCCATACCATGCGCCGTGAGCTGGAAACCCCGCTTCTGCCCGCCATATCGCGCCTGAAAGAGGAGGGCGTCTCTTTCGGACTCGCTTACGGCCTTGCGGATTATCCCGTTCCCTACTCGCCGCTCCATTCCAAGTTCTGCGTAATCGACGAGCGGATCGTTCTGGACGGCAGCTTCAACTGGTATAATACATCCGTCTTCTCCCACGACCTCATCGTCGTCCTCTCAAACCCCGCCGTTGCAAAACAATATCTCTATGAATACCACCTCATTCTGAACAGGTTCAGGGTGTTCTGGCCCTGAGCGGGGCGCGGTCATGATCCCGCCCGGGGTGGTTCGATCGGATGCAAGCCGCCTCATCCCGGATTTCGGCTACTCCGCCTCCATGCCCATGAGCTTTCGCGCCATGTTTTTTTTGGATTCGAAGTCGGTCAGATAGCCGATCATAACCCGCTGCGCCTGTGGGGCGCCCGCGCCGTGCCAGGTTCCGGCGCCGTGAAGTCCCGAGGTCCAGTGCTGGAGGAACTTGGCCACACGCAGACGCTTGCCCGCCGGGGCCGCGCTCTGGAAGAATTTCCTGATCAGCGGCCCGACCTCGGGATGCTCGAGGTCCTTGAGGCCGGGCATGGTCACAATCAGCCCCCCGCCAACGTCCGCGGCATATTTCATGATTTCCCAGAATCCGTGCGCGATGCTCAGTTTCGCCACGTTCCCGAACAGATCGTCGGGCATGAACACGCCCGAGCCGGCCGGTTCCTCGCCGCCTTTTACGGCCGCGGCGATGGCGCACGCGTGGGAGGTCTCGCTCAGACGGACCATCTCGACAAGCTTGTCCTGTATGTGGGGGATCTTGTCCACGCCATTGTACTCCGCGGCAAGCGCCGTGGCTCCGATGATCAAATCCGCAAACCCGACCTTGCATGCCCCTCCGCAGTTCATGCGGTGTGTTTTGGCAAAGCGCGTGATCAGCTTTCCGCAGTACCTGGTCTCGCCGCACATGAAGACCCTGTCCCAGGGGATGAAAACGTTGTCGAAGACCATCGTGGAGGTTTCGCGCTGCCCGAACACGGGATTTCCGAGTTCCGAGACGTTTTCCGCCGCCTCCCGTTCCACCGAGTACGCGTTGTACTGGCAGATGTACGTCAGTCCGGCGGAGCCGTTCGGAACGGCAAAGGCAACCGCGAAATCCTCTTCTCCCTCCTTGAGCGCTCCTCCGGGCAGGACCAGCGTTTCGTGCGCTCCGATCGCCCCGCTCTGGCTGACCTTTGCGCCCCTGACCACGATTCCGTCCGGCCTTTTTTGCGTGACATGCACGTAGACGTCGGGGTCGTCCTGCTGCGACGGGCGCTTCTTCCTGTCTCCCTTGGCGTCGGTTATGGCTCCCGAAACGGCGAGATCCCCGTCCTGCACTCCGGCCAGCCACTTGTTGAACCTTGCATTGTAGGCCGTTCCAAGGGCGCGATCCATTTCCCAGGTCGTGGAGGCAAGACCGTTTATCGCATCGCAGCCGACGCATCGATAATTGCATGTTCCGAGGGTCTGACTGGTCAATAGCGCCATCTCCTGGCGCATGTCGAGATCGTGCCGGCTCCTGCAGACATGGACGTTGCGGTTGACCGGGTTCCCGGAAAGATGCGAGTCGGCGACCATCACCGCCTCGCAGCCTTTTTCCTGTGCCAGGTCGTAGACGGCGGCGTTTGCCAGCACCATCGAACGCGTCACGGGATTTCCCATGAGATCCGAAACCCACTTCCCGCCCACATAGATCCTGGGGGTGAGTTTCTTTAC
>JAJFVB010000100.1 GCA_021372055.1 Desulfobacteraceae bacterium
CACGGCAACGGCAATAAACCCAAGGATTCTGTATCTGTCGTCGGGCTCCTCAAGGATTTTCAAGCTGGAGACGTCGCAACGTTTCAGGGCCTGTGGAAATCGCACCCGAAATATGGAAAGCAGTTTGCCGCGGCAAACGCCGTCATCGAAGTTCCTCGGGAAGAGGGCGCGCTGCGCGATTACCTGGACCGGTCCTTTTCATGGATCGGGCCGGTGCTGGCCGGGAAGCTCGTGGAAAAGTTCGGGGACCGCCTCTTTGATGTGATGGAAAAATACCCGCAAGAACTGGCGGCCATCCCCGGCATTACCCCGAAGCGCGCCATGGAGATCCACGAGGAATATCTGAAGGTCAAGTGCGACCGTGAAGATGATCTGTGGTTTTCCCGCCATCACATAACGCTCAATATGCGCAACCGCCTGGTGGACGTGTACGGCTCCAAGGCGGACGTTATCAAGACTATCGAATCGAATCCCTATGTACTCTCCGATGAAGTGTGGGGAATAGGGTTCAAGAAGGCGGATGCTATCGCGCTCTCGATTGGTATCGCCCGGGACTCTTCCGTGCGCGCCGGCGCGTGTCTTCGGTGGGTGCTTCATGAAGCTGCGAACGAGGGGCATTGTTTTCTTCCCGAGCCGGAATTGATCGAGCGATGCTGCTCGTTCCTGGTCTGTGAACAGAGTCTCGTCGAACGCGCTGTGGAAGATTGTCTGAAGTCGGAAAAGATGATCGCGGTAGACGCGGACGGGACCCGGCAGATCTACAACGCAGAGCTTTACGAGGCTGAAATGCAGATAGCAGTAAAACTCCGGGTGCTGGCCGGATCACACCACGCTCAGATCATGTCGGATTTGACAGCCGAAGAGATCAAGGAGCTGGACCCGGACCAACAGAAGGCGCTCGAGTTGGCGTTGTCGAGCAAGATCATGGTGATCACCGGAGGCCCTGGTGTTGGAAAGACGTATGTGATCAACCGGATCATCCGTGCCCTGGGCGATCGAACAATAGAGCTGGCTGCACCGACTGGGAAAGCCGCGAAACGCATGAGCGAGATGACCGGCCGCGAGGCGCGCACCATCCACCGCCTGTTGATGTATTCCCCGATGGACGGCGGATTCCTGTGCAACAAATACAATCCGCTCGATTGCGAAACGCTGATCATCGATGAAACGTCCATGATCGACGTTTCGCTCATGTGTCACCTGCTGGAGGCCATCACAACCAAAACTCAGGTGATCTTCGTCGGCGACGTTGACCAGCTCCCGAGCGTCGGCGCCGGGCGAGTACTCGCCGATATGATCGAGTCCAGCGTTATCCCCGTCTCCCGTCTTCAGACCCTGCACCGGCAGGCGGGCGAGAGTTTGATCAATATCAACGCGCAGCGTATCAATCACGGCCATCGACTTGAACTTCAGAGCATGCGGAATGATTTCTGGTTTGTATCCGAGGAAGATCCGAATCGTATCCCCGGTCAAATAGTCCAAATCATTCAGAAGGTCCCTAGGAATTTTTACCTCGAGGATGGAACGCTTGAAATGGCGAGGGAAGGAGATCCCATTCCCGACCCGAACAGTATCAAATTACTTTCCATGAACGACATTCAGGTGCTGTGCCCTCAGAAACGTGGACCGATAGGTACCGACTACCTGAACGAAGTGCTTCGTCCGATCCTGAACCCGATTGGAAAGAAATTACCGGGTACTCAGTTCATAAGCGGTGATCGCGTCATACAGATGACGAACGATTACAAACTGGAAATCTTCAACGGCGACATCGGAATCGTGGAAGACTCCGACGAAGAGTACTTATTCATCCAATTCGACGACCTGAAGGGAAAAAAGACCGTCTCCTATCCTCGTACCGAAACGGGAAGCCTGAAGCTTGCGTATGCGCTTACGATCCACAAGAGCCAGGGTTCCGAGTTTCCCGTTGTCGTCATCCCTATCCATACGACCAATTACATGATGTTGCGCAGAAATCTTATCTATACCGGCATCACGCGCGGGAAGAAGCTGGTGATTTTGGTCGGGAGCATGAAGGCTGTAACTTTGGCAATCAGAACGCTTGATTCCACAACCCGGTATTCGAACTTGGGGAAGTGGCTGAAAGGATAATCACATGGACCGATGCCCAATTTGTCTATCCAAATTAACGGTAGATGGCCGTGAAACGATCCGGCCTGAATGGTTTTGGGGAAACTACCGCTGCCCGAATCACGGGCTCATGAGAATGTCCGGGAAGATTGTGAACGGTAAGCGCGAGATGACGTGCCTTCTTCCAGCCTGCCCTCGGCATGGAATCGATCACGTTGTCAGCACTGATCCGCCGCACGGCTGGATGTGCCTGTATTGGGGCTGTAACCGAGCGATCCGGCTGGAAGGCGGTAAGTTCATGGTGCGGACGTTTGAGAAACCGGCTGAACGCATGCCTCCCATAACCATGGACGGGTTTGCCGCCGAATATCAGCCGGCGTGAGGGGGATGGCGAATGCTCACTAAAACAATAACCTGCTACTGGCACGAAGGCGGGATGCGGCTGGAATCAGAACCCAAAACAGTGCATTGGACCGAAGCGGCCATGTACCGTCGCGCTCATGCACTCGGTTACACGCATGTCAAAATGCTACATGGGAGATACACCGAACAAGGCCGCTTTAGCGTGGAATGGAGCATGATCCCGCGCACACAGCGGATACCGAAGAAATATCGTTCGGGTAATCCAGCATGAACCCCTTCGACCACACATGGTACTGGCGCTGCCGCCTTCCCGAGCGTAAGGGACAGCGCTGCCGGGTGTTAATCCGGACGCGGGCCGGGAATTCGTGTCTGGTTGAATTCGAGGACGGATTTCTCGTGGTTACGAGTCGATTTGCGGTGAGGAGGAAGTAGGCGTGAAAGATTATATATATCCAGTAAAAAAGCTTGTTATCAATAAGAAAGTCGGGCTTTGGTGTCGCCTTCCCTATCCAGGACATCCGAGAGGATGCCCCAATTATAACAAGTCTGACCGCTGTCCACCGAATGCCAGAAAACTTCATTATTTTTTCGACATGGAACTGCCTTTTTATCTTGTTCATTCAGAGTTTGACCTTCAAACACATACTGAAGCTATGAAGACCAAACACCCCGAATGGACGGATAGACAATGCAGATGCGTCCTCTATTGGCAATCCCGATCAAGAAAACAACTGGTTGACCGTATCCTTGAATCCATTCCCGAAGATCAGAAGGTTATTTTCTCAACGTGTCCCGAGGGAATGGGCATTAATGTTTTTGCCACTGCAAAACTTGCTGGATTGACACTTGATAAGACTCGTCACCTCAAAATGTGCCGGCACGTTGCTTTGGTGCAGTTTTACACTACTCAGAAAGCAAAAATATGAAAGCAATCTCTCTTTGGCAGCCCTGGGCCTCGCTGATGGCCCTGGGACACAAGACCATCGAAACTCGCAGTTGGCCTACGAATTACCGTGGGCCTCTGGCGATCCATGCGGCAAAGCGCGTATTTATCCCTGATGACCCCGAGTTTCAGGACACGCTCAAAGAGTTGGGGATCAATCCATTCGGGCTTCCGGTGGGGGCGATAGTGGGAGTGTGTGAGTTGGGCAAATGCACGAAAATTGGAGTGCAGTACATCTCCTATCTTCCGCGTCTCGAAGAACTTTTCGGAGACTACACTCCGGGGCGGTTCGCATGGGAAATTCTCAACATGATCAAACTGGAAACCCCTATCCCCTGTCGCGGCCGGCAGGGACTGTTTGAGGTGGAGATATGAGCGATAACAGTTGTCCTCTTTGTGGGAAAGATGTCTGTCCGCATGGCAATTTTTATTGGAGCAACAACGTGAAGCATTGCAACTTGTGCGGACAAGCCCCGGCTGAAATTTACGGTCTCCCGATGCGCGACGGAAAAGTTGATTGGACATCTCAAATCAACAGGCAAGTTTGCAAGGAATGTCACGATGAGCATCCCGCCCCCAAAATCGTAACCCTGACATTCCACCCCGCTAGCGAGCCGCCCGACGATGACAGGACAGTTCTGTGCTGTGATGGCAATCTCGTGATGGAGGGCTGGTACGACGAATACGCAAGCGGCGGACCGCGTTGGTATAGCGTTTCGGGCGATGAATGGGATGGAATCAAATCCTGGGCGGACCTTCCGAAGGCCGGGGAGTGTGTGGAGTGAGTCAGAAACCGCGTCATCACATTTGTTGGGTTTGCCTGAGAAAACTCCGGGGCAATCAACACGTAGAGAGGGTAGTTGATGGCCATCCGCGAATTATGCACAAGGGTTGTGCCGAGCAAATCAAGGACGATCCCGACTACTACCGGTTGGCGGTTACTGCGATGCCCAAGGGAGATTGTGTATGACCGGCCTCATAGTGGACCTTTTCGCCGGCGGGGGCGGTGCATCGTGCGGTATCCGTGCAGCGCTCGGCCGCGATCCGGATATTGCGATCAACCACGATGCGGTGGCCGTGGCCATGCATCGCGCGAATCACCCGGATACCTGCCACTATCAGCAGGACGTTTGGTCTGTACTCCCGCGCCAGGCGACCAAGGGGCAACCCGTTGATCTCTTGTGGGCCTCTCCGGACTGCACCCACTTCAGCCGCGCAAAAGGTGGGCCGCCGATCAGAGACGTCAGGCGGCGTGATCTTGCGTGGGTTGTTGTTCGATGGGCCGAGGAAGTGCGGCCCCGGGTGATATGCCTCGAAAACGTCGAGGAATTTAAAACCTGGGGACCCCTGGACGAATCCGGAAAGATCATCGACTCCCAGAAGGGGACTACATTTCGCAGTTGGGTCAAGCGCCTGCGCCGCCTCGGGTACGCTGTTGAATTCCAATGCCTCCGCGCCTGCGATTATGGTACGCCAACATCGCGCAAGCGGTTATTCATGGTGGCCCGGTGTGACGGGCTGCCGATCGTTTGGCCGGCCCCTACGTATGGCGATCCTCGATCGTATGAGGTTCGCAGCGGTCAGCTTCTACCGTGGCGGACCGCCGCCGAGATTATTGACTGGTCGATACCATGTCTATCCATTTTCGAGCGAAAGAAATCGCTTGCCGAGAATACCCTGAAACGTATCGCGGAAGGCATCAGGCGGTATGTCCTGGAGGCCTCGGAGCCGTTCATTGTGACCTATTACGGCCCGAAACGAGAAGGAGAATTCCGCGGCCGAGGTGTCGATGAGCCGATACCCACTCAGAGCACTGAAAATCGGTTTGGGCTTGTTACGCCGACCCTTCTCAACCTCACCCACGGCGGCAGAGTCGAAAGAGCCGACGATCCGTTGAACACAATCACCTGCGCTCATCGCGGCGAGAAGGCCCTCGTCGTACCCCATCTTCAGCGCCAATTCGGTCAATCAGTCGGCAATGGAGCCGATGAACCCGTAGGAACCATCACGGCCGGATTCGGAGGCAAAACTGCACTTGTTACCGCATTTATGGCTCAGCATAACGGCTGGGTTGTCGGTCACGAAATTACCGAGCCGGTTTCAACGCTCACTCATAGGTGCACGCAGCAACAACTTGTTACGAGCAATATCGTAAAGTACAAGGGTACCTCAAAAGCCGGGCAATCGGTCGGTGAACCGCTGCACACGATTCAGACCGGCCAGCACTATGGGGAGGTTCGCGCCTTCCTCGTCAAATATTTCGGTACCGCTATCGGACAAGATCTTGGCTACCCGACGCACACCCTGACCGGTAAGGACCGCATGGGACTTGTAATAGTGATGGTCCAGGGTGAACCTTATGTGATTGTCGATATTGGAATGAGGATGCTTACGCCATGGGAGCAGTTCCGAGCACAGGGATTTGATCACTCATACCAAATCTACATCGGAATTAATGGCCGCCAAATCAGCAAAAGTGACCAGGTGCGGCTTTGCGGCAATTCGGTCTGTCCCCCGATAGCGGAAGCACTCGTGAGGGCAAATTGCATGGAACATTTAGGCGCCGAGCTGCGCCGACAGATGAGGATTCCCCTATGAACTACGAGGGCGGCAAAGGCGGCAGTGGAGTCTACCAGCAGATAATCAATCTGATGCCGGCGCACGATGTGTACATCGAAACACACCTGGGCGGAGGGAATATCTTGTTGCGAAAACGGCCCG
>JAJFVB010000141.1 GCA_021372055.1 Desulfobacteraceae bacterium
ACGGGCATCAGGCTTCTGAGGCTTCCGCAGGAACTGTTCAGGGCCATCGATAATGAGATCTACAACGCCCTGGTTGAAGATACGCGCTGGGAAAAATATTTCCGGATAGTCTGGGTGAAGAAGGGCGAGGCGATCATCCGAACGGGCGAGGAACCCAACCGGCTGTACTACCTGGCAAGAGGCAAGGTCGGGATTGAAGATGAAAAAGGACATCCGATAAACCAGCTCTCCGAAGGGGATGTTTTTGGCGGCTCGTCTTCCTTTTCCAAGGGAAAGCGATGGGAAGCGAATGCGATAGCCCTTACGGACGTAGTCCTGCGGATGATCGCCGTGGATGACTTCGATAAATCGTCCGTACTGCGCAGGCTTTTTGCGGTGATCGCGGAAAAGCGCCTCTCCCTCGCCAAAAGATAAGGGCTTGCCCGTAAATCAATCTTTGCGCTCACATCCGGCTTTTGGCCTGCTTCGGGCCGCTCATCAATCGCAAAATCCTCGACGTAGTCCAACTACGCCTGCGGTTTTGCTCAATCTTCGCGACCAAATCCGCCTCAAGATCCGGCGCAAATCCCCGCCATGAACCCGGGCGACCTCCCCCACGGGAATGACCGCGGTTTGCTTCCTTCCTAAAACGCCAACACCGAAACCGCGGTTCCCGCGAGGACCACCCAGAGGATGTCCACCTTGAACAGCAGGGCCGCGAGAGAAGCGGCAGCCAGTGCGAAATGGGACCAATCATGCTGGACGTTCAGGGCAAACCGGACGGTGACCGTCAGAAGAAGGCCGACAAAGGAACACAAGATCCCGGCAACAGCCCTGGTGACCCACGGAGACGAACGCGCGCGATCAAACCAGGGGGCCGTGCCTATGAGGATGAGAAAGGAAGGAAGAAAAATGGCGATTGTGGCGACGAGCGCGCCAACCGGACCATGCGCCATATAGCCGATAAAAGTAGCCGTGATGACGATGGGCCCCGGAGTGAACTGGCCGAGGACAATGCCGTTAAGAAACGTCGACGCGTCCATCCAGGATCTAATTTCGACAACTTCATGGAAAAGGAGAGGAACCGAGGCAAAGCCTCCCCCGAAAGCCATGACATCCACCTTGGACATGAGCAGGGCGAGGTCGAATAGATCATTGCGCAAAAAGAAGAGGAGGACGAGCACACAGGCGAAACCAAAGGCAAAAAGCAGCAGCGGGACGGTCGTGAGCCTTAGATCGTCTGAGCGCCGGACACCGGGGGGGACCGGCTGTCTGGCGTTTAGCAACATCCCGAGAAGAGCCGCCGCAAGGATGATGAGAGTCGGGTTTGTCATGAGCCAGAATAAACCCGCGGCGACAAGGGCGATCAGAACCCGCCTCCAGTCCTTGAGCGTCGACTTCCCGAAGGATATGGTCGCATTGGCGACAACGGATACGATAACCGCCTGAAGTCCGCTGAAGACCGACACCACGGCTGGCAGCGCATGGGCCTCCGAGTATGCGGCGGAAAGCGCCAGCATGAGGACAAACGCGGGCAAGCCGAACCCCGCATAGCAGCAAATCGCGCCCCGCACTCCCCGAACCCGGAGGCCTATGTAGGCGGCCATCTGCATTGCAGTTGCGCCGGGAATCGTCTGACACAGCGCCACGCCATCCCGGAACGGTTCGCTCTCGATCCATTTTTTCTCTCCCACCGCCATTTTACGAAAATAAGCGATCATGGCGGGGCCGCCAAAGCCGGTAATCCCCATCCGCAGAAAGGCCAGGAACAGCCTGGAGGAACTGGGTGCGCATCGCCCTTCGCAAGATTGAACCATTTCCATGCAAAAGCACTCCTCAAGTGTCGCACGTATCCGGACGGATACTATCCGCCGGGGGAATCGTTTCCCCGCTCCCTGATGTCCGGCGGGGCTACCCGAACCTTCCCGTGATGTAGTCTTCCGTCTGCTTTTCAGCGGGCCTCGTAAACAGGATTTCCGTGGCGTTCATTTCAACGAGCCTGCCCATGAAGAAAAACGCCGTGTAATCGGCAACCCTCGCGGCCTGCTGCAGATTGTGCGTCACTATGACGATCGTATACTGAGTTTTAAGCGATCCGATGAGTTCCTCTATCTTGCCGGAGGCAATCGGATCGAGAGCCGATGCCGGTTCGTCCATGAGCAACACGGCCGGTTCGACCGCAAGCGCGCGGGCAATGCAGAGCCTTTGTTGTTGGCCTCCGGAAAGATCGAGGGCCGAATTGAAAAGCCTGTCCCGGACTTCCTCCCAAAGCGCCGCTTTCTTGAGGCTCTCCT
>JAJFVB010000191.1 GCA_021372055.1 Desulfobacteraceae bacterium
TGGGCCTGGCCCGGACGCACGGCCGGGGGTTTTTGCTGCTGTTGTTGAGGCCTTTGCTGTACCTGGGGTTGAGGCTGAGGCTGCGGCTGTTGCTGTTGCTGCCCGCTCTCCTCGTCGAGGTCGAGTTCCGGCCCACCGCGCTTAATTATCAGAACTTCTTCGAGCGCGCTCAGTCTCACAAGGGGCTTTACATCAATTCTCTGAAAAAGATCGACGGGGTCCTTGTAGGCGGCCTGAACAACGCCGAGTCGGAGCCCCTTGGGATACACGCCGTCTTTCCCCGAGCTGATCAACAAATCGCCCACCTGTATGTCGAGGTTGCCGCGTACGTATTTCAGGAGGCACCCGTTTGCATCCTTGCCCGACAGAACGCCCCGGACGCGGTTGCGCTGAATGATCGCATCAACAGAGCTTGCGGGATCGGTTATCAGCAGCACGCGGCAGTTCCGGTCGGAAACATCGAGCACGCGGCCGATGACTCCTTCGTCGTTCACGACGGCCATATCCGGGGCAATGCCTTCCCGGAACCCCTTGTCCACCATGAGAGTCTGGAACCACCCGGTGAGATCGTGCATCGTCACCTGGGCCGCCACCGTCTCAGCCTTGAGCGTGGACTTGAAGTCGAGAAGCCGCCGCAGCCGAAGGTTTTCGACATAAGCTTCATGGTACGTTGTAACCTTGCCCTCCAGCTCCGCCACTTCTCTTTTGAGAGTCTCGTTTTCCTGCCGAAGGTTCTTGAGCCAGATGTAGTCTTTCAGCACCTCTTCTATCGCGGAAAAAATCCTGCCGAAAAATTGCAGGGGCGGACTCACGGTCTCCGTCACGGAGCGTTGCAGAAAGTCCATCTTGCTCGGGGTTCGGAAGTTTAGCGAAAAAATATAGAGGAATACACTTATGAAGACGAGGATCAGGACCGCGCCGCGGAAGCGGCGGAGCCAAACGCCTGCGCTAAAAAATCTCATAATTCCGGCACTTCGATCCAGATAACCAAGAATCCGTATTCGGCCTCACCCGAATAAGCGGGACCGGTCAAGCCGGCCCCCTCATCAGGACAGCACGTCTCTGAGAATCTCCAGTGATTCTAAAGCCTTCCCTGAGCCAAGCACAACGGTCGAAAGGGGGTCTTCGGTGAGCATAATGGGCAGACCCGTATTTAGCCTCAGGAAATGATCGAGATTTTTCAGCAGCGCTCCACCGCCGGTCAGAACGATCCCGCGGTCGACAATGTCGCCCGCCAGTTCCGGCGGGGTCTGCTCCAGGGCAACCTTGACAGTCTCAAGGATCGCATCGATCTGTTCCTGAATGGATTCCCGAATTTCGTCGGAATTTACTTCGACAGTCTTGGGTATTCCCGTTACGAGATCACGCCCCTTGATAGCCATGGTCTCGGTCTCTCCCAGAGCATAGGCGTTCCCGATCGTAGTTTTGATGAGTTCGGCTGTTCTCTCTCCGATGAGGAGATTGTACTTGCGCTTTATGTGGTGAAGGACCGAAAGATCCATCTTGTCACCGCCCACCCGCACCGACCGGCTGTAGACGATTCCCGCAAGGGAGATCACGGCGACTTCCGTCGTCCCCCCTCCGATATCGACAACCATGTTGCAGATAGGCTCGGTGATGGGCAGTCCCGCTCCGATAGCGGCGGCCATGGGTTCTTCGATCAGGTAAACCTCATGAGCGCCCGCGGATTCCGCCGATTCCCGCACGGCCCTTTTTTCCACCTGCGTAATGCCCGACGGAATGCAGATGATCACCCGGGGCCGGATCAGGGCGCGCCGGTTGTGCACCTTGCGGATAAAATACCTCAGCATCGCCTCGGCAACTTCAAAATCGGCAATGACACCGTCTTTCATAGGTCGAATAGCCGTAATATTCCCAGGGGTCTTGCCGAGCATATTCTTTGCGTCTTTGCCGACGGCAACGACCCGGTTGGCCCCACGGTCATCTTTGCGAACCGCAACCACAGACGGTTCGGTAAGAACTATGCCTTTGCCCCGGACATACACAAGTGTATTCGCAGTCCCGAGGTCGATTGCAAGATCATTTGAGAACAGCCCAAGAATCCGATCGAGAAACATGCTCTGAACATCTCCTTTCGAGCCCAGTTTTAAAAGTGTACATTCATAACATGGGAAATTTCTGTCCGCAATCACTAATAAACCGGCAGGTGGGATCAAAACGCCCCACAAAGCGAATTGCCGTGCAATATCCATCCAAAACCGATTGTACCGGGTGCAGGTATCATCTTATGAGATGGAAAGCAATTCAATATACGTCCAAGGCAAAATGAAAATCAATTCTCCGCTCGCAATCAAAACCCACAGCCCCAAACATTCGGGCTTTGAATCAAACCCGCCCCATATTGAAAAACCCCGGCTTGCACCGGGGTCTCGGTCGTGGCGGATGGTTCCATTTCCGACATTGCGGAAGTGATGCCGGACATCCCGCTTCCGTGCGGACTCCGACATGATTCGTACCATCTTTTCAGGAGGAATTCAGCGCCTAGGCGAAAAGGCTTTCAACACTTTTCAGGAGAGTCTGGGAATCGACGGGTTTCGGAATATAGTCCTCGGCCTCTGTTGCCATCCCGTTGGCGTGAGAAAAGGATGTTGTGGGAACGGCTTCTCCGACCGCGGTGAGCAGGATCACGGGAATATCCCTTGTAGCCTTGTTTTTTTTGAGTTCCGCGCATAGAACGTAGCCGTTCTTCCTGGGCATCATCACGTCCAAAACGAGCAGATCGGGACGCCGCTTCTTTATGGCCTCCTCCCCCTCAATGCCGTCATAGGCTTTTCCGACTTCGTAGCCGTTTTTTTCGAGCATCATTCCGACTGTTTCCACGATATCCGGATCATCATCGACAACAAGCACGTACTTCTTTTCCATTCTGACCTCCTACTGATAATTTAGATTGCACCTTTCGACCGGGGAAGCGTGCTTCACATCGATGCCGGCTGCAGAACTGGCAGCAGAACGCGAAAGGTCGTTCCGAGCCCCGGTCGGCTGTCGACCTCAATGGACCCCCGGTGAGAGTCGATTATTCCTTTGACAATGGAAAGTCCAAGACCCGTCCCGACAACCTGCCTCGTTTTCGGGTGCTTGATCCTGTAGAACTTATCGAATATTTTCGGCACCTCCGCGGCATCCATGCCGATTCCCGTGTCGCTGACAAAGATATCCACCATCTCCCCGGACGTCGAAGCCAGAACGACCACGTCCCCGCCGTCGGGAGAATAATTGATGGCGTTGCTCACGAGGTTCGAAAAAAGTTCCTCCATGCATCTCAAGTCAGCCTGCACCAGCGGCAGTTTGTCCGGTGCCTGGAGCATAAGCGAGACATTCTGGCTCTGCGCCCTAGGCTGCATCAGCTCAATCGTGCGGCGGAGCACCTCCGCAAGGTCGAGGGGAATCTGTTGTTGAAAGCTCTGGCGGCTCTCGATTTTGGCAATGTCCAGAAGGTCGTTTATCAGCTCGAGCTGGCTCTGAATCTTTACCCGGGCACGTTCCAGCAAATCCCGCTGCCTTGCCGCCAGTTCTCCGGCAAGACCGTCCAGGACAACGGACAGGAGTTGCTTGATGGCGGCCAGCGGCGACCGCAGCTCATGGGAGACCATCTGTACGAAATCGGACTTCAACTGGTCTAATTGCTTAAGAAAAGTAATGTCCTGAAATACCGTCACGGTGCCCAGCACCTGGCCATCGAGCCAGAGAACCGGCGCGCATACCGCGTGAAGGAATTTGTCTCCCTTCCTCAGGTCACGGGACAGCACCCCGGCGACACCCTCCGAGGCCGACAGGATGGACCTCAGGTCCCCCGCCAGCGACTCGTCGTCGATATAATCTCTCAGCGAGGACGGTTCCGAAAGCGGGATCGAGATGCCCATCAGGCTCATAACCGCCGGGTTGTGCAGCACGACTTCCAACTCGCGGTTCGTCACCAGCACGCCATCCGCCATGCAGTTGACAATGGTCCTGATCCGGCTCTTTTCCATGGTCAAATCATAGAGATTGCGGGCCTGCTCCTCCTGGAGTTCCCGCGCGCGCCGCTCCAGCACCTGTTTTTCGAGCGCCCTTTGCACGATCAGGGTAAGGTGATCGGACCGGAAGGGTTTCGTAATGAAATCGTAGGCGCCCTTTTTCATTGCTTCAACGGCCGTGGAAACGGTCCCGTGTCCCGTAATCACGATGAGCGGCAATTCGGGAGAAGATGCCTTGATTCCGTCCAGCACCTCGAATGCTCCCATCACCGGCATCACGAGGTCGCAGAGGACCACGTCAACAGGTTCGGATTCGATGAGACTCAGCGCCTCGCGGCCGTCAACGGCCGTCAGGACGTTGTATCCCTCGGATCGGAGCAGGCGACTGCAGCCGTCCCTGATCACCTTTTCATCGTCAGCCAGCAAAACCGTGTACATTTGCCGATATCCAGCCGTCTTGCGCGTCGGCGGGCACTACCCGTCCGCGTCATCAGGTAAACTCGATATTGCTTTCAGGACACTCCAGCGGAAGCACAATGGTAAACAGAGCGCCTCCTCCGCGGGCGTTTCGCGCCCCCAGGGAGCCTCCGTGCTGCTGGATGATCCCGTAGGCAACCGATAAGCCCAACCCCGTCCCCTCTCCCGGTCCCTTCGTGGTGAAAAAAGGTTCGAAAATCTTGTCCATCGCTTCCGGCGGAATCCCCGGGCCCGTGTCGCCGAACTGCAGGACCACATGTCCCGCCGCGGCATCGAACCCGCTCGCTATCGTGATCTTTCCCTTGCCGTTCATCGCGGTACCGGCATTTATAATGAGGTTCGTAAAAACCTGCTGGAGCTGCCCCGGATCGCCCGTCATGGGCGGAATGTTTCCCTGAAGCTCCTCGATAAATTGGATGTCGTGGAAAAGCGCCTGTCGCGCCAGCATTTCGATGGATCGCCGGATAACGGTGTTGATGTCGAGGGAAAGCCTTTGGTTCACAGACTGGCGGCTGAAATTGAGCAGCCGGGTGACGATTTCCTTGCACCGCAGAGTCTGGTCGATGATCGCCTGCAGGTCCTCGCTGCATTGCTTGTTGTCGGCAAGTTCCTTGGCAAGAATGTCGGCATATATCAAATGCCCGCCAGGGGGTTGTTGATTTCGTGAGCCACACCGGCTGCAAGACGTCCGATGGACGCGATCTTTTCGGCCTGCATGAGCTGCATCTTGGCCTCCTCCAGTTCGCGCCGTATCCGAAGCCGCTCCCGCAGATCAGAGAAGACGCCCACGCTTGCAATCTCCCGACCCTCTTTCTTGATAATGGCGGCCGAAAAACTCACCGGAATCTCCTCGCCGTCCTTGCTGATCAGCTTCACGCGGGTCGATGTCAGCTTGCCGTCCTTGTCATTTCGCATCCGCCGCATTATCTCGCGCGGCATTTCGGGACTGCAAACCTTGGCGAGCGCGTGCGGAATCCCGATCACCTCATCGGCCCTATAGCCCAGGATCCTCTCGGCGGCTTCGTTGAACATCATCACGGTGCCGTCTATGCCCGCCACCACGATCCCGTCCGCCGATCCCATGATGATGCTGTGAAGAAAGCTGTTCGTGTTGAAGAGCTGGCGCTCGATTTCGATGTGCTTCGTCAGGTCGTGAAAGTACATCCCGGTGACCATCGTCTTGCCGACCCTGGATACGACCACGCAGGTTTCGAAGGCCCGGAACTCCTGCTGCAGGGTCTCCGAGCTTTGAATCGTGCTGCAGAAACGCAGAAGCTTCGGGTGCTCCGGATCGACCTGGGCCGCGAGGTCACGGGTAATGTTCAGCAGCTGGGCGGGCAGAAAGCTCCGCACGTCCTTTCCGATGATCTCTTCGCGGGGACGATCCAGGATTTCGGCCATCTGGGCGTTTGCGTACGCGACCCGGTGGTCCTCTTCGATCATCAGGATGCCTTCCTGGGTGATATCGATAAGCATCCGGATTTTTTCTTCGGCTTCGCTTACCGGAGTGATGTCCCGAAGGGCCACGAAACCGCCTATTACGCGCTGTTCCGAATCCGTTATGATGGTCGCGTGGGCGGAAACCGGAATCCTGCGCCCCTCGCGATCCAGTATGATCTTACGAACTCCCGAAACGGAAGACTTGCTCCGCATCGCCTGCCTGACCGTGCAATCCGGAGTGCCGCACTGGGCGGCGCGGAACAATTCCGCGCAGCTCATCTTGTTTACGACCTCCGCGGCGCGGTAGCCGGTCAGGTGTTCGAGCTGACGGTTCATGAAAGTCACGTTGAGGTCGGTATCGACCGTCAGGAAGGGCATCGGGAAATGATCAATGATGCTCGGGAACATACATTCGAATAAGCCCGGCCCCTCGCCGTTGCCGCCCGGCGAGACGTCCCGCAGCATCGCGACATAACCCCGCGGGGCCTTTGCCTTCCCGACGGCGGCCTGTGCGGACAGCGAAAAAGGTCTCCATCTGCCCCTGCAGTTGAGCTTCACGGTAATGTGATCGAGCACCGCCCTGTCGGGCAGGTTCTGGAAGAGGGGAATACGCCCGCCGTCGACGTCTTTTTGCAGAATTTCGGAAACGGGGATGGGGCCGGAATCAACGTTGCGGCCGGTGAGGCTTTGCGCGAGCTTATTGAGGAAGACGATCCGGAAGAGGGAATCCGTTACGAAGACGGGTTCCGGAAATTCACCGAAAAAATCCCTGAAGAACAGGAGGCTCTCCTCCGTTCCAGGGTCTTCCGATGCAATCCGAGGCCCCTCGCGGGATTCGGCAACAGGCTCTGAATCCATAATCCAAGCCCTTTTCCGTTAAACACCGTCTTGGTGATGTGCGGTTGCCTATTTCGATCCAAATACACAAGAAGTTGGAATAAAGATGATATTGGAGCAATAGACTGGACAGACAGGAACTTTCACATGAACGATAATCTTATACCGCAAAAGGGGAAACTAACGAAGAACAAAAAGGACACTCCACCACGGATGCCGACGCTGAAAGCCTCCCGGCCCTCTCAGAAGGCGCATTTAAAACCCGTGGCCAAAATCCGCTCGGACGATCCGGCGGTGTCTCAATATGAGCGGAAGTGCCCGGATTATTTCATATTCCTTATGGCCTTGAGCGCATCCAGGTACAATTGGGCCTCGTCGGGCGTGAACAGCGCATGGCGCCTGTTTGACTGAAGCTCGCCCGTTTTCAGGATAATGCCGAAATACTGCCCGTTGGCAAGCTGTATGCTGTATGCGCCGTTTTCCACACGTTTCAGGGTCCCGGCCATTTCCCCGCTCGGCCTGATGATCGTCCACTCGCCGGGCTTGGTCTGTTTCAGGGTGACTTCTTCGTTCGCAGCCCAGCACACGGCGCTGCAGAAAAGAAGGACGGCCAGAATCGGAAAGATAAGCTTTTTCATTTTTGAGCCCTCCAAAGCTGAAATTCGGGTGATGCCATTCCTGACAGTGATGCTTGATATTGACTCCCTTGACAAGAAAAATCACGTTTTCGGCTATGCGGACGGCGATTATCGTCCGATCCGATCTTTCGGCGGCCGCAGTCATTTGGAAACCGGAACGCGCAGCCTGCGGAGCAGAGACCGGCCTATGATGAGAGTCGCAAAAAAATAACGCCGGGGAGAGGCAGGAAGCCGCTCCTCACACGGCTTAACGGTCCGTTGACCTCGCGGTGGTGAACCCGTGAGGTTGATCTTCCTCGCAACGAATATATATTCCTGATCAATGATTCCGCCGAATCGGTGCCATTATGCCGAGGACTACCAACAGCCACAGGGAGATCAGAATACGCCATTTCAGAAAAATTGCATCGCGCATGTGGTACCATTCAGGCATCGAAGCCTGTGAATGGATTGCGGAGTGATCCGGATTCTAATCTCAAGAAATGCGCAGATTCAACATAAATCTAAAGGAATATTACCATAAAGCGTTTTCGCCGGGACCTTCGAAAGACGCTTTGAAGGAGACAATTCTTGGTGTACTTTGAACAATGATTCTGATATCAAGAAGCCCGAAAAATGGGAGGGCTGGCGGTGTTCCGGCTCCGTTGGCCGATGGACAGGGAGGAAGCATGGCATCAGTTACTTCAAAGATTTTCATCGCAGCATTGTTTTTGGCACTTCTTTCACCGCTCTTTATTGCCTGCACTGCTTACGCGGCCCAGGAAGAGACTATCGTCGGCACAGTGGTCAAATCCGGCAAGGGATACATCATCGAGTCCGATGAAGGAGACTACATTGCCAAGGGGAAGGATCTCTCAAAAATGGTCGGGAAGCTCGTAGAGGTAACCGGCATCATCACCGAGAGTGAAAAAGGCGATATGATCGACGTAAAGGCTGTGGAAGAAATCCAGGAATGAACCTTTTGTCGGTCCGGCCCGCTCTCAAACCGGCCGGACCGCCCCAATCCTTCCGATCCGACTCCCGGCTCACCCGTAAGGAAATCCCTTTAAGAAAACGCGATGAAGCACATGGAGGATGCCCGGTCTCTATCAAAGCCGCCGATTGTCTTCCAGCGCCCCGCCGAATCTGTCCATTTCATAGAGCTTCGAATACTTGAGGAATGTCCCGCCGGCCTGGGTGAGGGATATCATCAGTCCGTCGAACCCTTCCGAAAAACCCAGCTTCAGGAAATAGCTCCGCAAAAACGTCCACAGCCCGTGGGAAAACGCGTCCAGCGGACCGCCCCGCTTCCCCCGCGAGTACATCTGTTCGGCCAGTTGCGTGGAATAATCGTTGAGCGCCCGGAAAAGATCCGAGTAGGAATGGAAACTGAAATGCTCGATAGAGCAATCCAGCCGTTTCACTTCTCCGTCGGTTGTCCACTTCTCGTGAGTCGATCCTTCATAACGCCCCCGGCTCCGCCTTTTCAACCGCACGACGTAGTCGGGCCACCAATCGGCGCCCTTGATCCATCGTCCATGGAAATAATTCTTCCGCCTGAAGGCATAGGCGCTCGCTAGCTCGCCCCCGGCGAGGATCTCCCTGATCGTCCCGGCCGTTTGAACCGGCACGCGCTCATCGGCGTCGACTACGAGCACCCAATCGTGCGAGCATTTTTGGAGGGCGCTGTTTTTCTGTGCTCCGTAGCCTTTCCAGGGCTCACAGAACCACATGGCCCCGGCATCGCGCGCGATCTCGCCGGTCCTGTCCGTGCTCCCGGAATCGAGAACTACGATCTCGTCGGCGAAGGCAACGCTTCCGAGGCAATCGGGAAGGTTCTGCTCCTCGTTTTTCGTAATGATCGCAACGGAGAGCGGCGCGCTAGGCATCAGGCATCTTCCCCCTCCACCCGTCCGCCGTCCCTGCCGGCCAGGAGCTGCGCCCTGATCGTGCAGACGCTGCAGGTTTCCATGTAGGCAGGTTCGCCGCACGTTTTGCAGATGGCGATCTCCCGCTCCTCCGACCGGGGCGCTTGCCGGTTCTTGAGATAGGTGAAGTAGAAATCCCTTTTCGTGCCGGGCATTTTCTGCTCGAGGACGTCCAGAGCATCCTTTACGATATGACTCGTTGCGCCGCGCGACAGCGGGCAACGCTCCCCATGCGGCCGTATGGAGGCGAAACAGCAGTAGGCGCGCAGTTCGTGCGATTCCAGCCGGTAGAGGGGCTTTGCCTTGGCGGGCATCATCCCGGGGACCGCGGGTAGGAACGGATACTGCTTTTCGATATATTGCGTGCGGTGCCGCAGCGTGTTCCCGAGCAGCCTGCCCGCCTCGTCATCGAGGTTGTGACCCGAGACGAGGAATTCGCAGCCCTCTTTCATAGCCAGGCGATTGAGCATCTGGCGCTTGATCGTGCCGCAAATCGAACAGATGGCGCGCCTGATTCTGAATCGAATTTCTTCGATATTCCAACCGAAGTTCTCCTTGAGGGAGTACCGCGTCCAGGAAAGACCCCGCAATGCGGCAAAATCGGACACGGCATCGCAGGATGCCTCGGAAAAAACTTCTATCCCCAGATCCAGGTGGATGCCCCTCGTCGCATAGCCAAGCCTGTTCAGAAGATCCCAAAGAGCAAGCGAGTCCTTGCCTCCCGAGACGGCAACGAGAAGCTCGGTTCCCTTCGGAATGTCGAACTTCTTCATGGCGCGGGCAACCCCGTTTTCGCAAAACGCGATAAAGCATTCGCGGCAAAAGATCGTGTTGTGGCTGGGCAACCGAATCACGCCCCGTGCCCTGCACTTCTTGCATTTCGCTTCTTCCGGCAATTTGGGTATGACGTTTTCCATTCAGTACCTGTGCTCTGATCGATTTTGGGGGATTTCCAGAAAGATTGATCGTATTCGATTTTTCAAATTGAGGCTATACTGTTTTCGCGCGGAAACGCGCCCCGGTTCGGATTTGGCGGAAATCTCCGCGCGGGCCGGCATAATAACAAACATGATGGAGATGTGGAATGGACGGAATGCACTACGAAGGAATGATCATACGCCCGCCCAGCGAGGCCGACAGCATCCTGCTCCAGGTCACGCTCGGCTGCTCCCATAACAAGTGCGCGTTTTGCGGCGCATACAAGGAAAAGCGCTTCGCGATCAAAGATGACTCGACCATCGACGCCGATATCGATTACGCCTCGAAGAATCTTCCCTTCATGCGCCGGGTCTTTCTCATCGACGGCGACGCCCTGATCATCCCCCAGCCAAGGCTTGTGCGGATTCTTGAACGCATCCGCGAGAAAATGCCCAGGGTGCAGCGGATCGGCATTTACGCAAACGCCAAGGGAATTCTTCGAAAGACCCCCGAAGAGCTCGCCGTCCTTCGCGACCTCGGACTCGGCATCGTCTATTTCGGCCTGGAAAGCGGAGACGCCGAAGTGCTCCGGGATATGAAAAAAGGCCATACCCCCGAACGCATGATCGAAGCCGGCAGACGCATCCGCGAAGCGGACATGAAACTCTCGGTCATGGTGATCCTGGGCCTTGCCGGACCGGGGCGGAGGTCGCTGGAACACGCAAAAGCAACCGGAGAAGCACTCACGGCAATCGACCCGAACTATGTGGGCGTGCTTACCCTGATGCTCTACCCGAACACCGAGGTGACGAACCGCGTCCAGGCAGGCGAATTCAAGCTGCTCTCCCCTCGGGAAATGCTGCAGGAACTTCGCGAAATGCTGTTTCACACCAATATGACCCGCGGTCTTTTCTTTGCAAACCACGCATCGAATTACCTGCCGCTCAGGGTCAAAATGCCCGCGGACAAGGCAAAAGCGCTCGAATCGATTGACTCCGCCCTCGAGAGCAACGCTCCTCTCAAGCCCGAATGGATGCGGGGCTTCTGATCGCCCCGGCTCGAAACGAAAGACTTTCCGCCCTGCCCGAATTATCGTGCCTGCCCAAAATCAGATAGGCGGCGCTATGGTCACCAGGACCCGCATATCCGTCTTTGCCCGAATTCCGTGAGGCTCCGCGATATTCGCGATTAGAACGCTCCCGGTTTTTGCCGGAATCGAAGCGCCTTTTTCCCCGAGGAATTCGCCTTCCCCTTCGAGAACGGCTATGCAAACCTGACCTTCGATGTCGTGCGAGTGGATCGGAAGTTCCTGGCCCGCTTTGAAATTGAAGTTCAGAATCTTGAAGTAAGGCGAATCATGCACCAGGAAAGTCCGGAACTTCTCCTCTGAAAACCCGTTTTCAGCATACAAATCAACAACTTTCATCTCAATCTCCCTTCGGTTCCTGTCCGTTGACTGTTCGCAAATTACCATCCAGCGACTGGTATTTAATACCTGTGGCCCCGCGGCGCATTGACCTAAGTCATGAAACCGGAAAAATGTGCCGGAAAACGCTTTTGATACCAACGAGCTTTCAAGATGATACCGAGCTTTCAGACCGTGGGGAGCCGGCTCCCCACACCCCACACGCAGCTGCGCTGCTCATTTCGGCGCTTGCGGCGGGCCGTTGGCCGGGCCGCAAGCGCCATAGCGTTGCCAAACGCGAATCGATTGAGAATGGTTTAGGAAAATCGGGGACTGATACTCTCGGATTTCACTCAGCGGGATTCTTTTCCCGATAGGGACGGACTCCCTGAATCGGTTTGGTACTGGTCCAAAGTGCAGCAGCAGGACGTGTTTTGACGTCGAAGCATGCTGTTTAGGACAGCCGTCGCACAGCCCACGCCCGTTTTCACGCGGATAGCGCCAAAAGCGCAGTTCCGCGCGCACGCACCGCATTCCATGCAGGAGTCCCTGTCAAGGATGGCGGCTTTTCTGGCTGAGACTTCAAACACACCCCTGGGGCATACAATCGCGCACATGCCGCACCCGGTGCACGCATCGGAGCTGAGTTCCAGCGTCACAACATCTTTCAGGTATACGAGTTTGCCCATAGTCGGTCTCATGCGAAACGTGAAACGATCCAGATGAGGGCCCCTGCGATCCCGGCGCCCGCCTCCATTGGAACGGCCCAGCGCATTTCCTTTTTAACCCCGGAAAGTGAGGTAAAGGTGGAACAGCCGGTGAAATTCATCGCCAGATAGGCCGAGACAGCCGGTATAATCAGCAGCCATGCCAACGTTTCCAGCGGACCCGTTGCGGCCTGAGCACCGGAGACGTTTCGGAAAAAC
This sequence comes from Desulfobacteraceae bacterium, assembly GCA_021372055.1. Classification (GTDB taxonomy): domain Bacteria; phylum Desulfobacterota; class Syntrophobacteria; order Syntrophobacterales; family Syntrophobacteraceae; genus SbD1. Next base: position 12,526 of record JAJFVB010000191.1, read on the forward strand.
AGGTAAAGAAGAGCGAAGACAATCCCGGCGATCCCGCCCTTGAGCGCGAAGGCTCTGCCCGGAAGCCACGGCAGGAGCGCGGGCGCGGCAATGCAACCGGAAAACACGGCGGCAAGGAATCCAGCCGCATTGACCGGACCCAGCCGGAGCAGCTTTTCCCAAAATCCGCCCTCTGCGCTCCCGAACCCGCTCAACAGGAAAAGAACCGGCAGGATTGCGAGAAGCGGAGCTATTGTGTGCGCCAATTCAACGGGAATGACCGCAAGCCTTTCGGAAACGCCGAATTTCTTTATCCGCATGTCAGGCTCGGCCCGGCAGCCCGAATCGAGAAACCGAGGCAGATCGCCCGCCTCCACCGGCCCGTAGACCACATTGAACCCCGAACGCCGTTTCACTTCGTGCGCCGCAATGCCGGGGGCTCCGAGCTGAGGCGCTATCAGCCTGCGATGTTCAACGATCCGGGACAATCCGCTGGAAGCAACCCTGCCGACCACTTCCTCCGTCCCGAAAGTCCCCTTTCCAGCCGCGCACCAGACATTTATCCCATCGGTATCCAGGACCAGTATCCAGGCGTCCCGACCGGGAAGCGACTCCCTGAGTCTGTCGAAACTCATCTTGTAGTTGGCGGAAAGAAGCACGGGCGAATCAGGTTCGGGATTACCGATCGCATACAGGCCGGGGTCCACTTTATAGTCCATGCGGCCGATACCGCAGCGAACCCGGAAAGTCCCCAACCTGTCCTGAAGCAGGAGAGCGGAACTCACGCGCGGAGCCGGTCCGGAGGGTGTCGCAATAGATCCCGTGACAAACGGCTGATCAAGTCTCGGCAGGCCCGCCCGGGCCGTTTGGGGCTTCGCTCAGCATCCGGACGGGGATACGGCGGCGGATAGCGGCGCGGGCATGGAGCACGAACCGTTGCCCGCACCCTGCTGCGCCTCTTTCGCGCAATCAAGGGAGAAAGGTTTTTTTTCGCGTTCAGTCATGGTATCTCCAAACGGACGCTACTTGCTCTGCTTGCGGTCGGGCCCCATGCAGATGTCGTTTGCGCCACGCCTTATGTCTTCTTCTTCCTGCCGCCGCGCAAGCCAGACAAGCACTCTGGAAAACTCTTTTCTCAAGTCGGCCAGAGCGCGTCCACGGTGGCTGACCCTGAGTTTTTCCGCCTGGGTCATTTCCGCGAAAGTCTTTCCGGCGCCGGGATAGTAAAAAAGCGGATCGTATCCGAACCCGTTTTCCCCTCTCGGCGCATCGAGGATCACCCCTTCGCAGGCCGCCTCGTAGGTGAGAGCGGGACCAGCCGGAACAGCGAGCGAAAGAACGCAGCAGAAACGCGCATTGCGGTTGCCGGTTCCATTCAGGGCATCGAGGAGCTTTGCGTTATTCTGCGGGTCGGAAGCGTTTTCGCCCGCATATCTTGCCGAGTGAACGCCCGGGGCTCCCCCAAGGGCTTCCACCTCGAGTCCGGAATCATCGGCCAGAGCCGGAAGGCCAAGAACCTTTGCGGTGAAACTCGCCTTCTTGTAGGCGTTTTCCTCGAAGCTCATTCCGTCTTCAACGACTTCCGGGATGGGGCCAAAATCGTTCAGGTCCTTCAGATCCACCGGAAATCCCTTCAAAAATTCCCTTATTTCAGAAGACTTGCCTCGGTTTTTGGTCGCAAGGACCAGAACGAAGTTTTCCATCTTGCTCCTTAACCATCCCAATACTAGGCCGTTGTGTGCGGCGCCTCTTCATCCGTCTTGAACTGCTTGGACGCAAAAAAATGCACGACCCAGATGCTAATTTCGTAAAGGACAAGAAGCGGTCCGGCCATCAGAAGCTGGGAAATTACGTCGGGGCTCGGCGTCAGCAGCGCGGCCGCGATGAAGATCAGTATTATGGCCACCTTGCGCTTCCGCTTCAGGTAATCCGAACTGAGAATCCCGAGCTTCGCCAGGAAGAATGCAAAAACGGGAAGCTCGAAGGCGAGGCCGAAACAGAGCAGCATCTTGTTGGCGAAGGAGAGATACTCGCTTGTCCGCATCATCGGCGTGATATTTTCCGAGGCAAACGATGCGAAGAACTTAAAACCCGCCGGGAATACAACGAAATAACCGAAAAGCCCCCCACCCACGAAACAGAAGCTCGTACAGAATATGACCGGGAGCATGTACTTTTTCTCGTTGGCGTACAGGCCCGGCGCAATGAATTTCCAGATCTGCCAGAGGATTACGGGAACGGCCAGCAGCGTCCCGGCAATGAGGGACACTTTCATATAAACAAAGAACGCCTCGTGCGGCGCCGTGTAGATGAGAGTGGCGTGCTGCCCCGCGGGCATGGCTTCGAGCCATGGCCTCATGAGGAGCTCGAAAAGCTTCGCGCTGAAGACATACGATATGATGAAGCCGACCCCAACGGCGAGGAAACATATCAGAAGCCGGGACCGCAGCTCTTCAAGGTGCTGATAAAGGGGCATTTTGCCTTCGTCTTCGGACATCGTGCTTTTCCTGTACTGCTTATGACTTCGCGGTGTCGGCCGCCTTGGCGGGCTCGGCGCCCTGATTGCTCTTTGGCTCGTCGACGGGTTCTGCCGAAGGCGTGTCGGAAACGTACGCATCCGGACTGGCGTTCATCGGAGCATTGACCGCCCCCGATTCGACCGCAGCGGCCTTCCCGAGTTCCATAGCCTCCGTCAACGCCTGCTTCGGCTCTTCAAAAGCGGACTTTATAGCCGTCCCCTGGTCCATCAGGATGTTCTTCTTGAACTGCTGGCCTACAGCGATTTCCCGCTGAGCGGACCGGAATTCCTCCCGAAGCCCCCGGACCGTCTCGTCCTGGTCGAGGGTGCTCTTCAGATCGTCCATCGTCCTGCGGAACTCGGCGTAACCGCGTCCGAGCGCCCTCGCGACATCGGGCAGTTTCTTGGGCCCGACGACAATGAGAGCCACAGCCAATATTACGAGGAATTGAGAAAACTCTATTCCAAACATGTTCGATTACTCCGTCTCCTCGAATTTTCCCCAACTCCGCCACGACGGGCCCAGACCTCGAACCAGCCCCCGGACGGCAATCGTCAAAACCGCAGCCGGCAGGAACAGAGCAAACGAGGAGAAGCAATTGCTCAGCGGGGAGGCTCACCGGGTTTGGATTCGCCGCTTTTCGCCTCGCCTTCGCCACCCTGCTTTTTCCCCTGCTCTTCTTCGGAGCCGCCGGTTATGGCCTTTTTGAATTCGCTGATCCCTTTGCCAAGGCCGCTGCCCAACTCGGGGAGCTTCTTGCCTCCCACCAATATCACAACGCCGACAAGCAAAAGGATCATCTCAGTTGGATTTAACATTATCAGCCCTCCAGGTTTATTATCTTGCGTATCTGTGCAAGCCCGTTGCCAGGAAGTTTACCCCAAAATAGGTAAATAGGACACAACCAAAGCCCAACATTGACAACCAGGCCACTCTTTCTCCCTTCCACCCCTTCATGGTCCGCGCATGGAGCAAAGCCGCGTAAATGAGCCAGGTTATGAGAGACCAGGTTTCCTTGGGATCCCAACTCCAGTAGGTGCCCCAGGCGGAATTGGCCCAGACCGATCCCGTTATGATGCCTACCGAAAGCCACAGGAAGCCGAAAAGAATCATCTGGTAATTGAACACTTCCAGGTGGAGCGCATCGGGCAGAATGGCGAATGCCCCCTTCGGCCCCGGGTTCGGATTGCCCGGATTGGAGCGCTTCCTGTAGAGGTAGAGAACGCTGATTCCGAAGGAGACGGCAAAAGCCGCGTAACCCAGAAAGCAGGTGATCACGTGCGCTATAAGCCAGTTGCTCTTGAGCGCGGGCAGAAGCGGCTGGATCCTGGAATCCATGTCTTTGGAAAACGACGCGTAGGCCATGGCCAGGAAAGCGAAAAGCGCGGGAAACACCCCCAGCGCCCTTTGCTTCACGCGCGCCTCGAACACCAGATATGTCAGCATTATTGCCCAAGCCGCAAATACCAGGGACTCATAGAGATTAGACAGGGGCGCGTGTCCATAGCCCATTTGATACGATTCCACCCACCGAAGGCAGATACCCGCCGTTTGTATCAGCAGGGTGGCAACACCCAGGATAGTGCCAAGCTTCAGCAGATGCTTCGCCCGGAAAACGGTCCCGGACAGATAAACAACCGTACACGCCAGATAGGCAAACGTCGTAATGCTGAGGAGAAAAGAACTGGTCATCGGATTCCTTCATTATGCCTTTTTACGTTGGCAGCCGGTCTTCGAGATGCTTCGAAAGCTCTGCGAACTTTTCCTCGAAGCCCTGGACATCACGGCTTGCCCTGCCCGCAATCGCGACGAGGCTGCCCCCCCGCTCACCGTTGCTTTCGACGCAAACCCAGATCTTTTTGTGGCTGGAATAGAAAGTGAGTCCTATGCCGATGATCATCAGGGAGAATCCAACCCAGACGAGCACGACCCCCGGGTCCTTTTTAACCTGAAGCCCGGTGTAGGAAACCCGCTCCGTGCCCATCACCCGAATCTGGTAATTGTGTACCTTGTTGCCGTGGAAATCCGGCCGGTTCACCAGTATCCACGATCCCGCAACGTTTTCCGGCCCTCCCTTGCCGACAACGATACCGAGGGCAGGGCCGAAGTTCATGAAACTTTCCTGGTATTCGGAAATCCGCAGCACATCGTCGGTCCCCGGAATGTTTCTCACCTGCTGGAAGGGGACGATCATACTCATCGTTTTGCCCGATTCGCGGTCCGTGAGCACAAGCTCGGCCGTCTTCAGCATATTTCCGTAGCTGGCCTGGTAAAATGTCACGCCCTTGTAGGTGAGCGGATCGTTCACCCGGATCGATTCCTTCAGGACTTCCCTGTTGTCCTCCAGAATCGAAAGATCCGAGCGGTAGTCCTTGGGAAGGCCCGTGTCGTAGAAGGAAACGTCGAACTTGTCGCAGCGGATTTTGAAAGGCAGCAGGATGAAATGTCCGCCGCCCCCGCCGAGGATAACCTCGTCTGCGCTTTCGCCCTCGGGCAGGTTCATAAAGCCCTTGAAGCCGAAAACAGACCCCATGATGGCACCCGCAAGAACCACGAGGACGCTCAGGTGGACGCCGTAGACCATGAGCCTGCTCCACCTGCCTTTTTCGCTCACCGCGCAGAAGGTATCCGAATCCTTCAACACGCGGATCGGCCCGAAAACCTCTTCCACGGCGAAACGAAGCATCGGCGCGGCCTGATCGACTTTCATTTCCGTCACAAAGGTCCTGCTGTGGCTGAATCGGGCGATTTTTTCGGCAGTGAAAGAGTCGTCCTCCCTTTTGAGCAATCGCACGGTCTTGGGGAGGCGGTCCAGAGTGCAGGCCAGCAGATTCATGCAGAGCAGGAGAAGAAGGACCCGGAACCACCCGGAATGATAGAGGTTATTCAGCGAAAGCCTGTCTATGATCAGAGCCATGGTCGGACTGAATTGGCTTTCCAATTCGGCGGAACCCATTCCCTGCGGCAATAGGGTACCGATCACCGAGGCACCCGCAAGGGCAAAGAAAACGAACAACGTGAGCTTCAGGGAAGCCAGTATGGAGAGAATCTTGGCGATAAAGCCGTCATCCTGGGACATCTAGGCAAACCTTCCGAATTCATTGAGATTTGGTCGGAAATACATAACCTTTATCATTCCTGGAGGCAATACGGATGGAGAAGGTTCTTCGTCGATGCAAGATCCGTCGCTAAATTTTTTAATAAATCATAAGACAGGCTCTCCTGCAACAGCATTAAGCGGTTCGCGCGAAGATCCCGCCCCGGAACCAACCGCGCGCATTTCCCGCAAAAGTAGGGAGGGAGGCCCAAAACATCGCTCAGGTCCCGGGAAAAACCGAGAAATCCTTCATGGATCGGATCAGTAGCCGATCGGCCTCCGTCAGGCGATATTCCTCCAGTTCGGCGACTTCGACCCATCGATATGCGACGTGCTCCTTCAAACAAAGGCTGCCGCCCGAGATTCCGCACCAGAACGCATGAAGTTCGATCGAGAAATCGTCATACTCATGCGATATGGACCCGAAGAACTCATGCACGGAGATATCCAGACACAATTCCTCACGTATCTCGCGAACGAGAGATTCCTCGAGGCTCTCTCCCGGTTCCACCTTGCCCCCCGGAAACTCCCAGAAATACCCGAACTTCTTCCAGGGCGGGCGCTGGGCGATAAAAAGCCTTTTCCCGGATGCTATCAATGCGGCGCTTACAAGCATGGCTTGTCGATCCTTGCGATCTTTGGCGGCCATCGGCCGGAAAACACAATGGCCGAAAGGTCGAGCCAATCTTAATGTACTATCAAGATAAAACTGATGGAAAAGAGCGGGGGAAATGATTTCCC
>JAJFVB010000190.1 GCA_021372055.1 Desulfobacteraceae bacterium
AGCTTCGTTCATTGCTCAAAATCTCCATTCGAAATGAAGGTAAATGAGCGCATCGTCCGGGCAGATCTCGACTTCATCCCGACCGGACGATCCGCATTCTGATCACTCCATCGGCACCGGGACTTTTGTCCCGCAATAGGCATTGATCCCGATCTGCGCTCCGGTCCTGAAGGCGGTCCAGTATCTTGCCCCGTCGCTTCCCGGCTGCGCTGCGGACAGGCCTGCGTCAGCCATGGCGAGGCTGTTCTGAGCATCCATGCAAAGCGCCGCTTTCTTGTCAGCTGAGGTTGCGCTCGGGTCCTGCGAGACCTGATAGGTTGCACATGCCGAAATCATCGCGACTATCATTGTCAGAACAAGAAGAACCTTAATCTTGCGTGTCATTATGGATTCCCCCTCAGTGTTTGAAATAGCCCCCAAAAAGAGTTGCAATGGCGAGAACTGGTATGTGACAGCGCCGATTTCCTCGCTCTCCCGCGCGATCCCGCCGACATACTGGATATAAACCGATGGGCAGGCCGATTCCTTGGCCCGTTCCTCTCCCGCATACCGGTCGACCAGAACGTGAGGGCCAAGAGCAGCCTTAATCTTTTCAATCAAGGCATTCCGAAGAGTCCGAATCTCGCTTCCAAATTCCATCAGTGCGCCTCCACCAGGACGCGTTTGAGATCAAATTCGTAAATGTGGCCGCTCGCAAAGGTCAAAACGGCCGTGAGAGTGTGAAGACCCGGCACGATCTTCTCGTGCCAGGAAACCCCGCATTTGACGGTGTTTCCTTGGACTGTGGCGGGGATAGTCACAAGGATTGCAGTCACATCCGCGCCGGTCGGGCCGTATGCTTTGACAACCGCGCTTGACATCGTGGTTCCAAAGGGAATCGCGCCGTCGTTTGCAGTCTCGGACGAACAGATCGAAAAGCTCATGCCGACCGGATAGTCCTTTGTGTTGGGCCGAACCTTTACGATCTCGCGGCCCTCGAAATCATCAGCCATCGCTTTTAAGCCCCGTCATCCGCCGCGCTTAAGGTGTAGGTCACGTTTACCGTGTCGCCGTTTGAAACGCTTTTTGCGCCCTGGCTGAAACTCGCCGCACAGAAAAGCGTTCCTGAGGTCCCCGTGTTCACCGAGCAGATAAATGCCCCGGCAACGGTCCCGCTCCCTGTGATCGCAAATGAAGCCGCATTCCCGGAGTTGGATATTTGCTGACTCGATGCGGCGCCCTCATTGAACTCCTGACGGTTCCCTGTATAGCTTGGGAACTCCGTCCAGCCGGAATGACTCGCTAAGATATCCCCCGCCGCATAGGTCGGGGATGCTCCGACAAGGCCGACGTACCAAGTCGTGATTTGAGTCGCGGCGTGAAAGACCACATCGAGCAGGTGATTTAGCCCGGCATTCACAACGAGATTTTCGGCCGTATCGCGCCATTTGAGATTCCCTGCAGCATCAAAGCACTCGACGGTGAACACCCCGCCCGCCTTCAATCCGTCGAGTATCGGGATTCCCGCCGCGCGTAACGCCCTGGACACGAGGCGCTTTAGCAATCCGTGCATATCGATCCCCCCCTTTCACGCCTGTTTGGCTGAAAAGTCGAAAGTCTTTGGCCTTACCTCAAAAACGAACGTTTTAGCCGACGCGCTGAAGCTGATCCGCACCCCGCCGATTGTTCCCCCGAGCGGAACGATCGAAACATCGCCGAGCCTGCAGCAATCCGTAACGGCAAGAGCAAACCCGCACACCGCCGCGACCACATCGGCAAGTCTGGAAACGTCCGAAACCGAAACCTCGAAACGGCATGCCGCCGAAGCTATCTCGCCCGCTGCGATCCCCGCGTTTACCGTCGCCGCATACTGAAGGATTGCCGAAAGGATCTCCCCAGCCTCGATCCCGTCATCGGCTGTTACGGTGTAGAGATTCCCCGGCCCGCAGATACCCCCGGCTGTGAAACCGTCCACCGCTCCCGCGTTCAGGATGCAGGCGACCGAAATCGCATCGGCGAGGGAAAGGTTCTCGAATACCGAGGGAGCGAAATCGAATTGAGCGAATGAGCCGTCCGCGAGCTTCGCTCGCCGTCTGCTGCCGTCAAAGCGATTGCCAGTGAAACCGAGACGAGGTCGGAAAAAGCGACCCCATCCTCGCCCGATACCGGATAGCTACAGGAAGGGGCCATACTCTCACCGCCCGTGATGCCGTCCGATACCGAGCCTGAAAAATTGCAAGCCGCCGAATTGGTTTCGCCTGATTTGACCCCGTCCGAGGCCGAAACCGCGTGGACAGTTCCCGAAGGCTTGAAAGCAGCAATTACCGCGACCCATTGCCGGGTGTATTGCAGAGTCCAGTCCGCCGTATCCGATGAAGACCTATTCAGCCGGTACTCACTTCCGAGGAAGGGGCTGGCGTTACCGTAAGCGTAGATCTCTGTGTAATCCGAATCCGAGGTTATGCCTGCGGCGGACCCCTCAAAGGTCATCGCTCCGACAAGAAGATCCGACCCGTTCGGCGTCACGCTGCCGGAACTCGGCGCGTTCGTGTTGTCCGTGCCGGAATTGGTCGTATCCAGGGGTGAACTGCCCGCGCACCCGGAAAACTCCGATATGGACATGGCTATCGGGCAGCTTGCAGAAGGCGTAACAGTTATCGTACATGCACCCGCATATGCGACTATGGCATAGTAGATCGCCGCATACCGGACGTTTGATCCTTGGTCGTTGGAGGCAACGATAGCCTGGCTGTATGTGTTCCCCAAATTATCCGAACAGCCGTTGCTCGGCAGAGCGCCCGTCTTTGTACCCACACAAACGACGATCAGGTTTCCAAGCGAAACGTTACCTGAAAACGCTTTGGAAAGGGACGCTACATTGGATCCCGTCCTGTTGGTCGCCGATTGTACGTGTGCGATAGACACTTGCTAGAGCTCCACTGTGAGACTTGCAGCCGAGAGCTTCGATCCGGTCGTGAGCCGGGCCCGGATCGTTTTGCCCGCATACTCGGAAGCGTTCACGTAGAAGCCCGGCTGCTCTGTGTTGGCTGGGCCTCCCGCGAACTCCGCCCCCGCGTCCTGCCGCCATTCCCCGTCTCTGAAAACCTCGATCCCGAACACTATGGACGTTTCCGGATCTCGCAGATCGTTCCCAGAAAGGCTCAACATCACTTCCATGGTTCCTCTTGCACTCTCAGGGATGGAAAGACCGGCGCTAAAATACGTTCCGGCCTCGCGTGCCGCATTAGGTAAGAGTGCTGAGATAACCGACATGTTTTGTCCTCTACAGAGCGAGCCTTGTGTTCCGCTCGAGGGTTAAGAGCCAAGTCCCGCCATCTTCCGGTTCTTTTTCGACCACGTCCCAAACTTCTTCGTTGCCGTTGAAATCCTGCTTTGTGATTCGGTCTCCAGGCTGGCGCTCATACCGATCCACCGGACCCGGCAGACCGTGGTCCGTAAGGCTTGCGTGCGCTATGCGGCACTTGCACCTGTCGGAAACGGCATGGGCTTCCAGCTCGTCTAGGAGTTCCGGTCCGATGTTAAAATCCGCGCGGCATGGGAATGCCGGAATTGCCATATCCGCCGGCATGTAGGTTATGGGCTTGCCGAATGCGGCCATTACAGCCGCGGTGAGGCGCGAAAGCTCTCCAGCCAAGGTCCTATCCTCCTAATTGGAAGACCAGACGCGAACGAGAAGCGATGGCCGCGCACACATCGGGAGAATGTTACTCTGCGTGTGCAGATCGACTCCGCGCTCGAAGTCCCGCACCTTCATCTTCGCGTAGTAGGGCTGCCCGATAGTGCCTACGGTTTCCAGAAAATCCGCGGGAGCGCAGACCGTCCGGAAGGTGTCCATCGTCCCTTCGGGAAACGAGATGCCCTCGCCCGCGGAAATGAACTTGTGGACGTTGCCCTCGATATCCGAGGCTCTGCCCAGGTACTCTTCCCAGGTGATGCCGCCAAAGAGGAAGCCTTTCCTGAGATCGCCTCCCAGCATGTTCTGGGCTGCGTAGTAGTTCTGGTAGGCTGCCTTGACGTTGGCGTGGCTGGTCAGCTTATCGAAAAACTCAGGGCTCACCATGCACCGCACGCCGGTCAAGGTTTCGCCCATGAGGTTCAGCTCGATATGGCGAAGCAGTTCCATGCACTTGCCGCGAACGTCGGTTGCGGCAGTCCCGAGAACGAAATCAATCGACTTCTGCTGGATCTGGAATTCACTGAAAAGGTTGTAGATGAC
>JAJFVB010000247.1 GCA_021372055.1 Desulfobacteraceae bacterium
CTCAAGAACTGGATAATCAAGTCGCAGGAAAAGGGTCTCGTGGTTGCCGGCGCTCTCACCGACGCCAAGGGTGATCGCAGCATGCGTCCCTCGCAGCAGACAAATCCCGACGCCAATCTGAGAATAAAGGAAGTAAGGCCCGACGGCATCGTGATCAGCGGCGTGAAGGCCATGATCTGCGGCGTAGCGGCGTCGAACGAGATCTTCCTCCTTCCCGGCAGCGGCTACAAGGAAGAGGACCAGGATTACGCTCTGACCTGCGTTGTTCCCAGGGACATCGAAGGACTTACGATAGTTGAAACCCGCCGCCCGAGCGATTCCAGAGAACTCGAAAAGGGCTGGGACATCCCCGAGACGGGCATCACCCAGGCATACCTGATCTTCCAGGACTGCTTCGTGCCCAACGACCGCGTTTTCATGTGCAAGGAATTCAAGTACACGGGAAAGATCATCGAGTACTTCACGGCAAACTACCGGGCTTGCATCGGCGCCTGCGTGGCGGGCCAGGGCGACGTAATGATCGGCGCGGGCGCGCTCATGGCCCGTGTAAACGGATTGGCAGCGAGCACCTTCGCGGGCAAGATGGTCGAGATGGCGGTCAACAACGAGACCACCTATGCGATGGGTATCGGCGCCATGGCGCTGGGCAAGAAGGGACCGGGCGGAATGTGGGTGTCGGATTCCCTCCAGGCGCATGCAAACAAGGTCCACGTGGCAACGCTTCCCTATGAAACCAAGCGTCTGTGCCAGGACATCGGCGGCGGCATCGTGGAAACGGGTTGCTTCCCGTCATACGAAGATTTCAAGAATCCCGAATACGGTCCGCTGGTGGAAAAGGCGGTAAAGGCTTGTGAAAAGTACACCGCAGAATCCCGCGCAAGGGCGGCACGGCTTTCGGAATGGTTGACCCTGGGCGGTGGCGTTCCCGGCTGCATGCATGGCGGAGGATCTCCGGACGGCGCCAAGCTGGTGGTTCGCGCGCTCACGCCCGTTGACAAGTTCGCGGAATATGCCCGCAAGATCGCCGGTATAACGGAAGAAATCCCCGAGCCGGAAAAGAAAAAGAAATAACACCGAAAGCCTGGCGGGCCGGAGCGGTAGGATCTCGGGGGGGACTCGACCGCTCCGCCTCGTCGGCCTGGCACACCCTTTTAAACCCTGGATGCACCAGTTTACCGGAAAGGAATATCATGGATTTCAATTTGACAGAAGAACATAAATTGATACGGGCAAACGTTCGGGAATTTTGTGAAAAGTTTGTGGATCCCATCGCCGAGCAGACCGACGCGGAACCGAAGTTCCCGATGGAGACGGTGAAAAAGCTCGCCGAACAGGACCTGCTCGGCATTCCCTATCCGACCGAGTACGGCGGGGCCGGGTCGGACTACCTGAGCTACATCATCGTCATTGAAGAGCTTTCGCGCGCTTGCGCAACCACCGGGTTCACCCTGGAGGTCCACAGCTCTCTGGCATCCTTTCCGCTCTTCAAGTTCGGCACCGAGGAACAGAAGAAGAAGTACCTTGTTCCGCTGTGCAAAGGCGAAATGCTCGGAGCATTCGCTCTGACGGAGCCGGGCGCGGGGACCGACGCCGGCGCGGCCTCCACCGTTGCAGTCAAGGACGGCGACCACTATGTGCTGAACGGCAGCAAGATCTTTATCTCCAACGCTCCGGTTGCGGGCGTGATCATCGCTTTCGCTCTGACCGACAAGTCCAAGGGCACCAAGGGCCTGAGCGCCTTCATCGTGCCGCAGGGGACCCCGGGCCTCATCATCGGCAAGCACCTGAACAAGATGGGCATCCGCGGCTCTCTTACTTCCGAAGTGCTGTTCAAGGACTGCCGCGTTCCCGCGGAAAACCTGCTGGGCCAGGAAAACCAGGGCTTCAAGATCGCCATGATGACGCTCGACGGCGGCCGGATCGGCATCGCCGCCCAGGCCCTCGGCATCGCGCAGGCGGCGTTGGACGAATCGATCCATTATTCCAAGGAAAGAGTCCAGTTCGGCAAGCCCATCGCAGCCCTTCAGGCAATCCAGTGGATGATCGCCAATATGGCGACCGAAATCGAAGCTTCCAGATTCCTTACCTACAAAGCGGCGTGGAACTATGACCAGGGCCTTCCCTACAGCAAGGAAGCCGCCATGGCGAAGCTTTTCGCCTCCGAAACCGCTGCCCGCCAGACCAACCGCGCCGTACAGGTCCACGGCGGCATCGGCTTCATAAAGGGCCACAAGGTGGAACGGCTCTACCGCGACGCCAAGATCACGGAAATCTACGAAGGGACCTCGGAAGTCATGCGGATGGTCATTTCCGGCAGTGTCCTGAGGTAACCTGAGAGGGGCCAGATGCTTAAGACAATCGCTTGCTTTAAATGGGTAATAGACGATGCTGATATCAGGATCGACGCCGGGACGAGGAAACTCGTCCTGGACCGCGCCGGGTACAAGATCAGCGCCTATGACCGCAACGCAATCGAGGAAGCCGTCCTGTTGCAGGAAAAACACGGCGGGACGGTTTGCGCGGTCACGGTGGCACCGTCGAGCGCGAAGGCGTGCCTCAAGGACGCTCTTTCGCGCGGTCCCGACAACGCGTGCTACATAAACGATCCATCTTTTGCGGATCTGGCCCCGGCTCAGACCGTGTCCATCCTGGCCGCCGGGATCAAGGCGGGAATCGAGTTCGACCTGATAATCTGCGGGGAGGGATCGGGGGATCTCTACACGCAGCAGGTTGGGCCCGCCCTGGCGGAAACACTCGGAATTCCCTGCATCACCTACGTAAATAAGCTCACCTATTCCGAATCGGACCGGAGGATCACCGCGGAGCGAAAACTCGAGGACGGAATCGAGGTTGTCTCGGCGGCGCTGCCGGCGCTCGTAACAATTCTTCCGGACATTAACACGCCCAGGATTCCCACCCTGAAACAGGTCCTCGGAGCCGCGAAAAAGCCCGCCCTGAACGTCACCCTCGACTCGCTTGGTCCGGCCGGAGACCCGTGCCTCAAGACCGTCGGGATTCAGGCCGCGGTCATGGACAGGAAAAAGATCAGGTTCGCGGCGGACGCGGAGGGAATTCGCGCAGCGGTTGGCGCTCTTCTCAAAGAGGTCGCCATAGCCTAAGGAGTGCTCAGATCATGGCAGGAATTTGGGTTTTTGCGGAAAGCCGCGAGCACACCCGGGAGCTTTTGGGCGCCGGGAGGGAGTTGGCCGACAGAATGGGGACAACTCTCGGGGTGTTTGCGCAGGGTGCTTCGGCATCCAAGGAATATATCGCGTGCGGGGCCGATGAGGTGTTCGTGCTCCCGGTGCTCGGCGAGGACGAACCGCTCGAGGCATGCGTGCCGGTGCTGGCCGACGCTGTTTCCGCCGGCGATCCGGACGTGATTTTCATCGGAGCCACCGCGCGCGGCAAGACCATTGCGGCGAGACTCGCCTCGCGTCTCAAAACGGGTCTTTGCAGCTGCTGCAGCGGTTTTGTCTACGATGAGGGGGACAAGCTTCTCCGGATGGAGAGAATGGTTTACGGCGGCGCGGGCATTCAGACGGTTGTCTGCGAAACGCGTCCGCAGATGGCGACCATCGCTCCCCGGACCTTCGCTCCCGCTCCCGAACAGGAGGGAAGGTCGGGTAAAGTCTCGGAGCTTCCGGTAGTTCCCGAATCGGGCGTCAAGGTACTCGACCGGCTGCCGCGGCAGCGGGGCGCCGTCGACGTCACCCGGGCCAAGGCGATCGTGTGTGTTGGAAGGGGCGTGGAGAAGGCGGAAGATATCACTTTGGCGCGTGATCTCGCCGACGTTCTGGGGGCCGAGGTAGCCTGTTCGAGGCCGATCGCCGAGGAACTGCAGTGGCTGCCCGAAGACGTGTATCTCGGGATTTCGGGTAAGAGGGTCAAGCCCGAACTCTACGTCGGGGTCGGTGTATCGGGGCAGATCCAGCACGTGACGGGGATACGCGACAGCCGGGTGATATTTGCGATCAATCGCGACGAGAACGCGCCGATTTTCGAGGCTGCGGATTTCGGCATTGTCGGAGACCTCTACCAGGTTGTTCCCAAACTTATCGATGAATTCAAAGCGGCCCTCAAGGCCTGATGGTGAGCCATGTCGGAGGATAAGTTTACCGCGATAATCGTTGGGGCCGGTCCGGCCGGGAGCACTGCGGCCTATCTGCTCGCCAGGGAGGGCCATGAGGTCCTCCTTATAGAGAAGGGGGCCGCTCCGGGCGCAAAGAACATGTTCGGCGGCCGGATGTATTCCCATGCGCTGAACCGGATCATTCCGGAGTTCTGGGAAGAGGCGCCGGTCGAAAGACCGGTCGTCCGTGAAATCATAACCTTCATGAGCGGGGGGCGGAGCACGTCCATCCACACGCAGGATGCGGAGTGGGGAAAGCCGCCGTTTCA
>JAJFVB010000248.1 GCA_021372055.1 Desulfobacteraceae bacterium
CATGATCATGTCCAGAATCACGAGGTCGGCTTTATTCGATCTGAGATACTCGACTGCCTCTTCACCGCTGGGAACACACTCGACGGAGTAATTCAGCCTTTTGAGTATCATTTCCGCAAGCTCCCGCTGCTCCCGTACGTCGTCCACAACCAGGACGGATTCCCCGTTGCCCGTGAAGGCGGCGACGGAGGATGGGCAATCCTGCCCCTTGACCAGTTCTTCCCTCGTTACCGGGAAGTAAAGCGTGAACGTGGTGCCCTCGGACTCGCGGCTCTCCACATTGATGTAGCCGGAATGGTCCTTGACGGTGCCCCAGACGACGGCAAGCCCCAGTCCCGTGCCGCTGCGTCCCATGGCCTTCTTTGTGTAGAAGGGCTCGAAGATGCGCTTGAGATCCGCTGCCGCAATGCCTCCGCCCGTGTCCGATACGGACAGCACGATGTAGTCTCCCTCCCGTACGTCGTCATAGCCGATAATGGGTTTATCCAGGTAACAATTGGATGTCCTGACGGTAAGGACGCCCCCCTGCGGCATGGCCTCGGCCGCATTCGAAAGGAGGTTCATAAAGGACTTGCCGAGGTGATCGGCCGAACCCATCTGGTTGAGGAGGTCCGGTTCGAGATCCCTCCTGATCTCCACCTCCGGGTGGAAGGAACAGAGTTTTTCGAATTCCGCCGAAGCGAGACAATCGACTATGATGGTATTCAGGTTCACGACACTGCGGCTGGGGACTCCTCTTCGCGCCAGAGTCAGCAGGTCCTGGACGATGGCGGCAGCCCTCTGCCCGCCCTTCAGAATCTGCGAGGCCAGGTGCCTGTGCGGATGCGAATTGTCCAGTTCGTAGAGAAACAGCTCGGAATACCCGACTATAATGCCCAGGACGTTATTGAGGTCGTGGGCAACGCCGCCGGCAAGGGTCCCGAGCGCCTCCATCTTCTCGACTCTTTGCAGGCGCTCCTCCAGGTTTCTGCGTTCCCTCTCGGCCCTTTTTCGCTCGGTGATGTCGACGAAGTTGGCCACAAAGTCCTCCCCGATCGCGATGCCCGCCATTTCAATGATGCGAACCCGGCCGTCTTTGCAGGTAATCCGGCATTCGATGGGTTCGATATCCGTTTCGTCCTCTGTTGCCCTCCTGACGGCGTTTTGCCAGGAATCCGCCACCAACTTCCGGTAGCTCTCATCGGGGAAGGCCAGTTGCCACCACGTCTGCATTGTGGGAATGTCGTCATGCGCATACCCGAACGCCTGGACAAAGCGGTCGTTGATGTAAGTGAGATATCCGGCCTTATTCAGAAAGCACAGGGGGAGCGGTGCACGTGTAACGAGCCTCCGGAATTTTGCCTCGCTTTCCCGAAGAGCTTCCTCTGCCCTTTTACGGTCGGTAATGTCGTTGCCTATGCACAGGACTTCAACGACTTTGCCGTCGCTATCGAGGATCGGCCTGCTGGTCCATGCCACCCACGCCTGCTCGCCGTTGCGCAGCATAGTTTCGAAGATTGTGCTTCCATGGCCGTTCGGGTTGACGGCCGTGTCGTGTCCCACGGGCGGGAAAGTCGGCCCGGAGGATTCGGAAGCAGGAAAAATCGTACCGATCACGTCCCTGCCGGCCATCTCCCGGTCGTTGTAGCCGAAGAATCGTTGAGCGAATTCATTGAGAAAGATCACCTTCCCGGAGACATCGATTCTGAGGATGATGCTGTTGGCGCTTTCGACCAGATCGCGGTATTTTTCCTCGCTCTCCTTGAGCGCCGTTTCCGCACGTCTGCGTCTTTCCGCTTCCTCTACAATCTTGAAGGTGCTCCATACGTAGGAAGTCCAGAAGATTGCCGTGAGCAACAGAACAGCGATGACGAGAAACCATCTGTCCTGGAAGCCCTGAATATTATCGAGGACCTCCTCGGCCGGAGTGGCCACCACGATAGACCAGAAGGTATTGCCGACATGGACCGGAACATAGACCGCCTGTTTTTCCAGGGTCTCGACACTTTCGTTCCTGACCCTGTCAAACTGATAGATGGCCGTTCCCCGATTTCCTTTTATCATCTCGCGGGCCATCGAAAGGATCGACGGAAAGTCTGCGCAATTCTCAAAAACCGACTTCCCTATGTGGCCCGGGACCGGACAGTAGAGTTCCGTTCCCTTATTGCTGATGATCCATGCGTACCCGTCCTTGCCGACCTTGATCGTCTCGAGAAAATTGCGTGACAACTGATCGAAAGCGATGAGGATCGCAAGGGATCCCTTGAATTCCTCATTTTCGAAAACGGGGACATGGATTGCTATGGTCATGTACCCCTGCACGGCGTCAAAGACATCGCTGGTTACGGCCTGATGCGTTTCAAGCAACGTCTTGACATGCCCCTGCGAGGACAGGTCCGCCCCGATCACGCCGGGGACCTCGGGGTAGGTGTAGATGATGCGTCCGGATGCGTCGACGCGACTAATGCCCCTGATTTCGCTGCCATGCGCCCGGTATATCATCTGTATCAAATCCCGGCCCTGCGCGTCGAGCGAAGAGATATGTTTTATCTTGGAAAGCTGATTCAGGACCTCGGCGTAATGATTGAAAAAGGTTTCGATGCCCCTGGAAGCGGTTTCGGCCATGACCATCTGCTGGCTGTTGAGTTGGTCGATGGCTCGTTCCTTGACCTCCTGGTAGGCCGAATGCAGGAGAAATCCGCAAATACCAACCAGGAACAGAGGCGGAATGAGGATTTTCGTCAATTTCATCATGTTCTCCGTCCTGAATATCAGCTTCGGATCCTTTGCAGGAGCCATACGGAATCAAGGCATATAAGGGCTTGTCCGTAAATAAAACCTTTGCGCTCGCATCCGGCTTTTTGCCTGCTTCGACCGCTCCTCAATCGCAAAATCCTCGACGTAGCCCAACTACACCTGCGGTTTTGCTCAATCGTTGCAGCCAAATCAGACTCAAAA
>JAJFVB010000304.1 GCA_021372055.1 Desulfobacteraceae bacterium
GTCAACGGGTATCTCCGGCACATCAAAGCGGCTCTGAAATATGCGGTGCGTGAAGGTTATATGCCGAAGTTGCCGGAAATCGTCATGTACCGGAAGGCGAACAAGACGGAAGCCGAATACCTTGAGCGCATACTGACCGCCGATGAAGTGAAAAAGGTTATTAAGGGCGCATATGATTTTGATTCAGAGTTCGGGCGGTACATTGAAGTTCTCTTGTGGACCGGTGGGCGGCGACGGGAAGTCTTAAATCTGCAATGGCAAGGGGTTAATTTCTCACAAAACAGACTTGCTCTTGAGGGCAAGACGGGAAGGCGCACTGTTCCCCTGCTCGACCGGCCTCGTATCGTCCTGAAGGCAATCAAGAAAGATATAGGCCGGGTTTTCCCCGACTGGCATCCCGACACGGTAAGCCATTGGCTAAAGGCAGTGATGGTTAAAGAGGGGATCGCCGGCCACAGGCTGCACGATCTTCGGCATACCTGCGCGACGTTCCTACTTAAGAGTGGGGTATCCATTGAGATGGTTCAGCGGATCCTGGGACACGCGCAAATTACCACGACTCAGATTTATGCAAAGGTCATGGACGATCTTCTTCAGACGGAGGCGCGGAAGCTGAAATTCGAGTAATTTTTTTACTCTCCGTGCGGTACAATTGCGGTACGTTTTTTCATAACTTAGCGAGATTATTCAATGCGGCAAAGTACTTTTAATCCGTTGGTCGTGGGTTCAAGTCCCATACGGCCCACCAAGAATTTAAAGGGTTTTCGTCATTTACAGACGGAAGCCCTTTTTTTGTTTCTCTTCAAATCTCCTCATTTTGGCACTTCTTGCGGGACAAATGCGGTACAGCAAAAAACTTTGCCTTTTCCCCGGCAGGAGGTTCTTCCGGGAGATCGGGAGGGGATTGTTGGGTGAAAGCGATTGACCTCTTCAGTGGCATCGGCGGCTTTGCTCTTGCCTGCCGCTGGACCGGAATTGAGACAGTTCAGTTCGTGGAGATAAATCAGCGATGCAGAGACTTTCTTTCAAGGGCATGGCCGGGGGTAGCAATCCATGACGATGTGCGAACATTCCACTATTCAGGCAGACCTGTTTTCCTTCTCACCGGAGGCGTTCCGTGCCAGCCGGCCAGTCGCGCCGGGAAGCAAAGAGGCGCGGAAGATAACCGCTGGCTCTGGCCGGAAGCTGTCCGGGTTCTTGCCGAAGTCAACCCCACTTGGGCGTTGTTTGAAAACCCTCCTGGAATCGGAGATGTGGGCCTCTCCGGAATACTATCTGACGTGGAAGCCTGTAACTACGAAGTGCGGGTCATTGGTATTCCAGCTTGCGCCGTCGGCTCCCCGCAAATCCGCATGCGGTATTGGATCGTGGCCCACCGCACAGGCGAGAGATATGAAGAGCGAGGAATGCAGCGAGGAATATCAGGCCAAGCGGAATGCAGAGGCGAGGGGGAAGCCGCTTTCATGGGCACTCAAAGCCAGTTGGCCGACCACAACAGAGATGGACAAGGAGGAAGCGGGCGGCAAGGGGAAAGCATACCTCAAGCCGATACTGAAAGCCTCCTGGCCGACGCCCCGCGAAGGCAAGACGACATCGGAAGAGATGGAAACATGGCAGAAGCGGAAGGATGCGGGAGGGGTAGCGACACCGCCGCTGGGGGCGTTGGTGGGTTCATACGGGACACCGAGAGTAGTGCAGACAAACAGGAGCAGTGCTTTTGGAGTGGGGAGAGAACCAACACCGGGAGAAGTGTTGACCGATGGGATCAATTCATCTGGTTGCCTTGCGCTGACGGAAAAGTTCGTCGTGCGCCTGACAACTCTTTCAGCCTGGTTGATGGGCTACACCGCAGCGTACTTGGGGCATTGGGAAACTCAATCGTCCCGCAAGTCGCATATTGGATCATAAAGGCAATGGTGGATGCCGAGCAGGAGGGCAAGAACCAATGACCTCGCAGGCAAAGTCGGGGAGGTAAATGTCTAATCGTTGCCCTAAATGCGGCGGCTACTGGATCGTCGAGACGGTCATCCGGGGCGGCCGGGCAGTGACCTACGGCAAGTGCGTGAACTGCGGGTTGAGCTCGGAATCGGAGAAGTATCAGGACGCAAGGTTTGATATCAGGAGGCCAGTGAAGGCCCCGAGAAAACAAACAAAGGGCGGCGCGAGGCCGCCCGGGTAAGGAATTATGGGACTACTTCAATCGATTTCGCCGCCGCAATTCTCGCAGTATCCGTCGTCGTCGAGATTTCTTGGCCGTCCGCCCTTCTTCCCGTTCTCGCGGGAGGCGGCGGATTTTTTCTCGGTTTTGATCCGGCCCAGGGCGGCGGCGGATGCGGAGATCACACCTACAGCCTTCCGTGCCCGCTGCTGCGCGGATATGCTCAGGATGTGGCAGCGCGTGAAATGTTTTGCCGCTGAATCATACACTCTCACTGTCCCGTCCCCATCAACCATTACCCGATGCTCCCTTATGCCCTCGCCGCTGAATGCCCTCGCTCTGATTGTCGTCTCCATCTCACCCTCCTGTTTTATTTTTGGGATCATTCCCGTTTTGTTGCCTAAAATCTATATCCTATCGTTGGGTTTTTCAAGAATTATTTTCAATTATTTTTGGGAGGGAAAACCTACCATGAGCGACAACGAAACCGTCCATGAGGAAACGGGATATCGCCGGCATAGCGGAAAGCCGAACTTTCCGACCGGCAAGCGGCGGGTGCGCTTCGTGAGTGATCCAAACAGGGATAATATTTTTACCTATGCGGCTGATGTTGCGGCTGAGAAGGTGGCGGCCGGGGTGATGGAGTACGTAGAGTAGGGGGATGAACCGTGAAGGTCGGAACGAAAAGCATTCTGTTCGGGGCGCATCAATTTCTGATTCATCCGCTATTCGTGGCACTCGCTTGGTGGAAGCTCTATGGTTTCCCGTGGGATGTGCGTTTGTGGGTGGCCTTAATTGTCCATGATTGGGGATATTGGGGCTCTCCGGATATGGATGGGACCGAAGGAGAACAACACACGAAATTCGGAGCCCGGATATGCGGACATCTTTTCGGCCCCGAATGGCGCGATTTCTGTCTTTATCATAGCAGATTCGCAGCAGTCCGAGATGGAAAACGCTTCTCCCGCCTCTGCGTAGCCGACAAGCTCTCCATTGTGCTTGAGCCTGCATGGCTATACCTGCCCCGGGTGCGACTGTCTGGAGAAATTCATGAGTATATGGCGCTTGCCGATTCGCGTACCGCTGCGGGTGAACCGAAATACGCATCAATGAAGCTCTGCACGAATTCCGAAAGGCGGTGGTTCGCCGATGTACAAGAATATCTCCGCAGGTGGGTAAACGAACATCGGGACGGGAAGGTTGATACGTGGACACCGAATATTAAGGCGAATGCGGCAGGGGGGAGATAGGTGGCCAGGATACGAGGATTAAAACCAGACTTCTTTAAGGATGAGGACCTTGCCTTTCTTCCATTCGAGGCGCGGCTGTTTTTTGAGGGCCTGTGGTGCCACGCCGACCGCGAAGGGCGTCTTGAGGATCGCCCGCGCTACCTAAAGGCAGAAATTTTTCCATACGACGATGTAGATGTGGAAAAACTACTCTACCTCCTATCAAACCCAAACCTTCCCGACCGTCCAAACAAGGTCTTTATCCGCCGTTACCAGGTAGACGAAAAGAAATATATTGATATTCCTGAGTTTTTAAAACATCAGGCCCCACATAGAACGGAGCGTAACAGTATCCTTCCGGGGTTTAACGGTTACTTAACCGTTAATGCACCGTTAAGCAACGTGCCTGTAACGGCTGTGGAACAAATAAAAAAGTTGGAAGCTGTTCAGATTCCTGTTCTGGATACTGTTCAGAATCAGGAAAGGGGTGTGGGGGAAACCAATCCCCCTGTTGATAACTCAGTTCCTGCCTCACCTGATCTTTCGGAAAAACCACCAGAAGAAGAACTTCCACCACCGACCACACCCCAGGGAAATGACGAGATCGGAGAAATCGATGAGGTCGCGATAAAGATAGCCAGGACTGCCAAGGAGATGGCGGCAATGCTCGACAGCCGCGAGGGGCGGAAGGTAATCCTGTTTGTCGAGAGCAATATCCATCGCGCAAACAGGGCGGCTATCCTGTACGTCCTGGAGAACACGCGCAAGCTTATGAAAAGCGGGGAGAAATTTACCGCCATCGGTGAATATCTGTCTGCGGCGCTAAAGGGCAGCAAGAACGTGCCGGGCGCCGAAGGGAAGTTCAACGCGGAAGAGGAAGAGCAGAAAAACAAGCAACACAAAGGGCCGATGGATTGTGGAGAATTGAAGGCTTTTGGCGGTGTGCTGGCACAGATTTCGGCGAAAGGAGCGGGACCACCATGAGAACGATCATTGTGCACACAGCGAGCATCAGGCTGGGGCAAGTGGAGCAGATCGTGGCAGCGTCGCTATCGGCCGAGGATGTGAGGCGGGCGGCAAAAAAGTGGCGGGCGGAGTACCCGGGGAAAAAGATCAAATACCAGACGATCAGGGATGAGGTGGAAACATGAGTATTGACGAAAGAGTAATTGAGACGTGGCCTAAAATAGCAGCAATGTTTTCCGTGTGTCCCAGGACGATGATGCGGCGCCGTGATGAGCTGCAGAAAGCGGGGGTAATTTTTTACCGCAAGCGCCGCGCTGGAGAGCGAAAAGTTGTCTGCGCGTTCCCATCTTTGCTGAAGTTGTGGATTCAACAGAAGGCGATGGAGGGCAAAAATTTTTAAGGTATAGACTTAACGTGTTGATATTAATAAGAAAAAAAATTAAAATATTTTTTTCTGTCCTTAATAGGTGTCACTTTACCTGTCCCTTCCCCAAGAGTCAACTTATCGTGTCACTTTGACTTTTTTAAAACAATAATATCAAATACATAGCCAATGGAACAATCTATTGGCGAGAAAATTTCCGAGGCGTTGGCACATCCATTTGTGACTGCCCTGCAGGCTGAGGGAATCACCATAGAGTCGCTCGCCAAGGAACTATCCAAAGAACTCAAAGCCAATGAAACCAAAGTTATCAAAGTCAAGGGTGGCCTTCCCGCACCAGAGCTTACGCCGACCGGACGTCCCAAAAAGGGCAGCTATCGCACCCTGATCAAGAATCTTATGGGCGACAGTGTGATCGCCGTGGATATGGTCAACTGGTCTGTCCGCCAGGCCGCCCGCATGGACGCACAGAAGTTGCTCGACCTCTACCCGGCAAAGCAAGTAAAACTCTCTGGCCCTGGCCCCGGCGGCTCGATCCCCATCACCAATTTCCCCCCCACAGCAAAATCAATTGATGAATGGCAGCAGCAGATGGAGGAGGCAGAGCGTAAGCGCATGGAGCGGCAAAGCGCGGCGCCGGCACCTTCCGAGGGAGGCGAACCATGAGCGCCGCCGCCTACCTATGGGCTCCCCAAGAAGGCCCGCAGACGTATGCAGCCACCTGCCCGGCAGATGAGATATTTTTCGGGGGGACGCGGGGCGGGGGGAAATCGGACTGCGCTATCGGCCGTCAACTACGCGGCGCTGAGGTTTACGGTTCAGCCTGGAATGGGCTGATGATTCGGCGTAAGTTCAAGGATTTCGCGGAAATCAGGCGCAGGATTGATGAACTTATCAGCGCTGGCCTGCCAGCTACCCGTACAGGCGGCGACCAGCAAACAAACCACATCCGGTTTGAGAGTGGCGCAATTATCACCCTGGCCGCGATCAAAACACTGATCCAGATCGACGACTACCTGGGCCATCAGTACACGGAGGTTACCATCGACGAGGCCCCGTCATTCCCATTCATTGCCTCCTTGATCGACAAGGTCAAGGGCTGCCTCAGGTCCCCCCACGGCGTACCCTGCCACCTGTTCATGACTGGGAATCCCGGGGGCCCAGGGGCCAATAGCGTTAAGATGCTATATATCAAAAAAGCGGCACCCAACACACCGTTCCGTACCCCCGAAGGCTCGACCGCGATTTTCATTCCGTCGTCACTGGCAGACAATAAAGTGTTGTGCCAGCGCGATCCCGGCTATGTCCGGCGATTACAGTCTATCAAAGACCCTGCGCTCCGGGCGGCATGGCTCCTGGGCGACTGGGATGCGTTTATTGGTCAGGCGTTCGATTTCTCCCAGGACTACCATGTTGTTCCTATTCTGCCGATTCCCCGCGGCGCCCCCATGTACATGACGTTTGACTGGGGCTTTGGCGCTCCATTCTCTGTCGGCTGGTGGTGGGTGGACGGCGATGGCAGGGTTTACCGTTGCGCCGAGTGGTATGGCTGGGATGGGGTCACGCCCAACGTGGGTCTGCGTCTCGAGGATTCACGCATTGCCCAAGGGATTAAGGACCGCGAGGAACGGCTCGAATTCAGCGGACGCAATATCATCCGGTTGGGATCGCACGACTCCTGGAACAAAAAGCCGAATTACGAGGGTGGAGGTCAGGGCCCCAGCACGGCGGAAGTATTTACCCGACATGGAATCTTTCTCATCAAAGCCGACCCATCGCGGCACCTGAAGATCCGGCAGTTCCGGGAACGGCTGAAGGTTGAATATCTCAATCTCGACGAGATTGCGAAGATGCTGGGACTCAGACCCTATGTGCATGAGCTGCTCGGCCCGTGTTGGATTGACGGCGCGGGAAATCACATCCTGGAGCGCAAACTGGTTGAGATGGCCAGGCAGGAGCGGATGCAGTTGCAGTACGTCAGGCCCATGATGCAGGTCTATTCCCGGTGCCGCGATTTCATCCGCACCGTTCCGTCGCTCTGCGTGGATGAAACGGACGTCGAGGATATCGACACGGAGCAGGAGGACCACTGCTACGACGATGCCGCGCAAATCTGCATGGCGCGACCCTTGAGCATGGAAGAGCCCCGACCAAAGAAGCTGCAATCCGACGCCCACATCGACAAGATGGAACGGCCGACCATGCGCGGGAGTTACGAGGAAGAGGCGTACCGGGACCAGATTGTGGACATGAGGTTTTGGGAACACCAGGGCAGGAGGACGGGGGCTGACTACGGATACATGCCGCCCGATGATTTCGATTACGGCGACAGGCCGATTGACGGAGGGAGGACATACAGCGATGTCGATGGCAGGTGAGGCGATTCTGATAATCGTGGGATTCCTGGCGTTGGTGTTTTTGATCGGCGCGGCACTCTGGTCCGGGTTCTATGTCGGACAGAGGGTGACGCATTTTTACCGCAAGGGCATTGGTGATGCGATGACGCTGTGTGAGACGGCAACCAACGTGGAGGCGCGGGAGAAGCAGGTGGAATTGGCAAACCAAGAGGTTAAGAAGCAGCGCGATGAAGCGGAGGCGCGGAAGGAAGCGGCGGAGAGATCGGAGCGCTACCAGTGGGAACGGGATGCGCTCCAGGGGGAGATCGGCGCCATGGAAGCTCCTGTTTATCGGGACGATCCAAACCGTGGAGAGCTGGGCGAGATCACGGCACAGCAGGAATTCGCGCAGATGACCGGGGCCTACGTTACGGCGATCAAATCCGTTTCGGGGAAAATCGAGCGCTTACGGGATTGCTACGACAGGGACATTGCCGCGATCTACGCGCGTCACGGGATGATAGACACTGCGATGGCGTTTGAGCGCCATGCCGCGTCCGGGCAGAGAGGCGCAGCCGCGGTGGTCCCTGCGGTCGAGGGCGTGAACCTGGGGCAGGCGACAGGGGAGGACGATCCTTATTCCGGCCCGATGTACGGCCCGGCCGGGCGGGTATCAACGGTGGAGGGATAGACCATGCTGAAAGTCCTGTGCGAAGTCTGCGGCGAGCATATAGCCAACACGGAGATCGAGCGGCTATCCTACCCCTGGACTGGAGCCATGTTCGATTCGCCTGACCCGGCGCACGGAGTTCCGGACCCGTTCGCTCCAGCGCTTGACTGGGAATTCGCCCGTTGTCCCTGGGGTAGAACTCACCGACCCTGGGCGCTCGACAACCAGATTCTTACCGATCAGGGCGTTGTGGTCCTGCCACGCGGCAACGGCGCCGCACCACAGATCGTTGAGCGGGGCGCTCCGATCACGCAGCGGCAAAACATCGTCGGGACCGTGGACACGATCAGCGACGACATGGCCAGCCAGATAGTCAGGAGCGGGATGCAGGGAATTAGCGATATGGGGGCGGAGCAGGACCATCAGGAGCAGGAGCCGGATATCAGCGACGAGGACGCGGCGAAGATCGCGCGGGCGGCTATCGCCGAAGGTAAGCAGCCAAACGCGGCGAAGATCGCGCCTGAGATGCTCGCATCGATGGTAGTTTGCCCCGTTCCCGGATGCGGTAAAGCCTTCTCAGCCGACAGGGCGGCAAAGCAGATGCCTGGACACCTGCGGATGAAGCACCAGGGATGGAAGGACGCGGCGAAGGAGGTGGAACAGTGACCATAATCCCCGCAGAACTATTTTTGGCACCGTATCGTCTCCTCCATAAAAAGGGCATTTTGACGGATGTGGAGTTTTCCCAAATCGAAGCGATCATTGTTCCGGGATCCGAAATGTCAGAGGTGGCGCGAAATCTACTGGAGTTCATAAACGTGATTGCCACACAGGGGGGCAAGGATGCACAGCAAGCAAACGACAATGGTTGAACTCCGGGATGGCAGCAAGGCGGACCGGACAAAAGTGTGTTTCCTGCCGGTGCAGGATTCGCACAATCCCCGCATTTACCATACCTCACGCGCGTCCTATGAAGTTGACGAGAAGGGGACCTACCGACGCCTGGGCGTAAAGCCTACCAAGAAAGAGAGGCGTCAGTGGAAACGGGAAAGAGGGCACGAAAGGAGAGCGGCCCATGCCGGCAGGATTTGAAACGTGCCGCTCCGAGGGCGGCAAGATCAGGACGGTAAATGGTCCGAATGACGATATGGGCCTCCAGGCAGGCCAGTATTGCCATGTCTGCATCGACAAACGCGGGGCCGTGCACCGGGGAGAGGTCAAAACCAAAAAAGCGAAGGAGGCTAAATGAGCGAGAGCACGATCAAGGCGGTTTCGGTAGGCGGCATCATGATTATGGGAACCGTTACTGAGTTGGGCGGCAAGGTGATCGTCGATTCCCCGCGGCGCGTACAACTGGGGCAACCGGACGGTGCAGGACGGCCGCAGGTTTTTCTGTCGGAACTTCTCGGCTCGCCAAAGCAGATGACGGTTTACGATATCCTGCTCATCCACGACGTTACGGACGAGGGGCTGCTCCGCGGCTATCGCGAGCAGGTGTCCGGGCTCACTATCGCGCAGGCAATTCCCAGCGTTGCTGGGACCGGCGGCATTCAGCGGGTAAAGTGAAAGGGTAGATCATGGGAATGGAAGAAGGGGCTGGGGCGGCAGGATCGAAATCGGCGGACGCTCCGAAAAGTTATGAGTTGATACCAGCCGAAGGCGATCCGAAGGTCGGAACACGGGTCTTGGAGATCGTATCCAAGATAATTGCCGACAAGATCAAGACCGGCCTGCACGACCGATGGACGCGAAACTACCAGTTGCGCCGGAACAGACACTGGAAGGCGCAGGCGCCTACCGGGGTGCCTTTGGTCACGGCGAATCTCTTTCAGCCCCACACCCAGCGGAGTGTTTCCTACCTGACTGACAACAACCCGACGTTCAACATCGTGGCCGTGGGAGAACCGGGAGACCAGACAGACGCGGTTCTGGTAGATTTGCAGCACGCGACAGAGCACTGGTGGAACGACCAGGAGCAGCAGGACATTTTCGAGACGCTGGTGATGAACGGAGAGCAGTACGGCCCAGCCATTGTCAAACAACGGTTCAACGCAGACCTCGAGTATGGCTTGGGAGAGGTCGAGACTATCCCTGTCGATCCGTTCCACTTTGGATTCTACCCGCCGAAGCTCAAAGACGCGGGGAAACTGCAATCCTGCGAAGCGGTCTTTTACTTCTACCCTGAGCAGACCCGGGTGCTGAAGCGCCAGCATCCAGAAAAGGCGGATGAGATCAAGCCTGACAAAGAGACGATCAAGGAGCTGGGGGATGACGACCGGCGCGAAATCGCCGACGCAAAGGAGAAAGGCGCCGGCGGAACGCTGATCGAGATGTCGGGCGTGGTCAAGGAGCTACTCACCTTCCTGTCCGGCCAGGGGAACGTCGAGGACGAGGAAACGCTCAAAGTCGAGGTCTGGGTAAGGGACAAGACGCAGATCACCGAGGAGACGCAGGACGAGGAAACCGGCGAGACTGTCAAAACATCAAAGCCGAAGTATACGGGCGAAATCAGATACCTGCTCGTCTGTTCCGGGGGCGTCGTGCTTGAAGACCGCAGCAACCCGAATATCAACCCGTCGTTGCCTGACGAAGAGGCGCGGAAAACCTACCTGTACGACAAGTTCCCGTTCGCAATGGCGAACTCAATCAAGGACACGGCGAACGCCTGGGGCATCAGCGATTATGAGTTTCTCGAATGGATCAATATGGAACTCAATAAGTCGCTTTCCCAGTTCGTGCTCTACAAAGACAGGCTTGCCAGGGCGAAGATCATCAATCCGGTTGATTCGGGTGTTCCAAACTCGCACTTCACCAGTTATCCCGGAATTATCAATCCCTCTTCGACTGGGGTAGCGCAGGGAATAAAGTATCTGGAGCCGCCGTCCACGACGTTCGACTTCGAGAAGGCGATCCAGATGTTCAAGGACCTGTTCTTCCTGATCGGCGGGACGTTTGAGATCGACCAGGCCCAGGTGGCCGGAAGGGACGTCATCGCGTACAAGGCCATTGCCGCGCTCATGGAACGGCTTGGGACGCTCATGCGTAGCAAGAGTAGGTCCTACTCCCGCCTGATACGAGAGATCGGGCGGATGTATTTGTCGCACGTAATGAATTTCTATACCGAAGACCGGTGGATAACCTTCAACGATTCCGACGGGAAGGCAGTTACAAAGAAAATCAGGGGCACGGAACTTATCTCGCCCGTGAAACTTACCGTCGTTTCCGGATCCACGATGCCACAATCAAAGATCCAGCAACGCGAGGAGGCAATCGGACTTTTTGAGAAAAACGCTATTCCCCTTTCCGAGCTTCTCAGGAAACTGGACTATGACAACCGCTCCGACGTGCTCGCGCAGATGGAGAAGGGGCCGCTTGCCGCCACCCTCGACAAACTGGGAACGGTACAGACGCCGGATGGAATCGTGCAGTACATCAAGGCCGTTGCCGATGCAGACCCAAAGAAATTGCAACAGGCAATCGAGAAGGGCGAGTTCCCATCGTTTGAGCAGTTCGCCAAGCAACTCATGGCGGAAATGGGCGGCCGGCCGCAGCCAAGCGATCCAGTGAAGGATGCCGCGGGCCGTGAGTCGGATGCGCAGGCGAAAAAGACCGCAGCAGAGGCGGAACTGCTCATTGCCAAGCGTGACCTGGTTGTTGAGCAGACCATGACGGAGTATGTCAGGCAGGAGGTAGCGCGGGCAGGCGTGAAGTTCGACGAAGAGCAACTCAAGCTCAAACGGGCGGAACTGGTGAACGATATTCACCGGGAAGCGGCAGGCGCCGTTGAACGTGGCCACAAGGCGGGCCTTGACTTCGCGGCGTCCATGGCGAAGAATAGGCCGGGGTTTAACGACCAGGGAACGGTAAGTGATAATGCGGTAGATTAGGAGGCAACCCATGAAGATGATCGACCTGAAAAGACCAAAGCCGAAGCCAGTTAAGGAAGCCAAGAACACAGTTCCATCTATCGGCATGCCAGCAGGAGAGGAGCGCCCCTACTGCATGCGCTTCACCATGGAGAAACCAGAACTTGAAGCCATGGGTATGAAGCCGACAGACTTCACGGCCGGAAAGGCAATCCAGTGCATGGTGGAGATTGATCCCATCACGGTCAGAAATATCGAGAGCAAAGCCGCCGACAAGTACGACGAGAACCGGAACCAGTCTGTCGAGTTCCAGGTGCTGAAGATCGGTGACATGAAGCCTATGGCGGGGAAGAAGCAGAGTGCCATGAAAGGCTTCCATGACGAGAACGCGAAAGGACCAGGAGAATAGGGAGGGAGTATGGATATTACGGTGGCGATCAATAATGTTAAATGCGACTCCTGTGGAGGAACGGGATTAACAGCAGACAGGACTGGGCGTTGCGATAAGTGCAGAGGATACGGAAACCTTATTATACTCCCAATCCCGGAATACGAAAAAATATCGAGGAAGGCCGAGCTTGCCTCTTCTTTTGAAGAACTTAGTCGCGTAAAGAATGCCATCTCAGTTCTTTACAAAACCTTCTGTGAGGAGGATTGATTGTGCCCCTTTACGATTTTGAGTGCCCGTCCGGGCACATTACTGAAGTCTTCGCGCATCACAAACAGAAAAAGGTAAAGTGCTCCACCTGTGGGAAGAAGGCCCGGAGGATCATCACGGCTTCGGGGCCGTCGCTGGTGAACGAGAATCCGGCATGGCTGAAATCTGTCGTCGAAGTGGCAGATAAGAGCAACCCAGCAAGGCACGTTCAGGAGTTCGTGAAGAACCCCACGCGCGAGACCTATCGGAACTGGATGAAGGGAGAGGGCATCCGGCCTTTGGACCATACCGAGCATGGAGGGCCGCCGCTGGCGCATAAACCGCCCGAGGTTGATATGTCGCGGGTGCGGACAGAGGTGCTGCAGAAAGCACGGGAACGACGTCTGATTGAGGTAAGATCGTGACTGAAAAAAAAACTTGTAATATACCTCAATCTGTGGTAGATGGTCAAGAAAAGAATAAGGCGGATCGACCGCCGATAGCTCTGTCAGATGAGGAACGGCATGAAATAATTAAGTTTTTACGTTTTTTCAAAGGAGTTGAAAGGAGGTTGCAGACACTTTTGAATTAACCACATATAGCGCTTAATTCTCAAGGCACCACACGAGAGCAAAAGCCAACACTCGGAGAAATCCGGCTGTTGGCTTTTTTATTTTAACCGAAAGGAGAACGAACCACATGGAAACAACCGTATCAGACGCTAACGCAACATCCGACGTATTGAACGCGGATGCGGGACTCTCGTCAAGCCCCGACGGTATTTCGATTCAGGCCCCGGCTTCTGCGCGTGCCGTCAGCACCGTGGAGGGCGACGCGGACAAGGGAGCAAAGGGGGATGCTGCCGGCAAGGCAGACGCGGATAAGATTGCCGCAGAGGCCGCAGGAAAGAAAGACGGCCAGGATGATAAACACGGTGAAGAAGACGAAGATGGCGAGGGTGCCGACAAAGGCAAGGCCACCGGCGAGAAGGGGCAGAAAGGCCGATACGATCAGGACCCTGACTGGCAGCGCATGAAGCAGGAGCGGGATGAGGCGGTCCTGAAGGCCGCCCGGCTCGAAGGCGCGATGGATGCCATCAAGGAGGGGAAGGGCAATGCGGAAACTGCCGGAGAAAAAGGCGCAACGGTTGAGCCCATCATCCCCTTCAAGGACATTACCAAAATGTCCAACGAGGAGCTGATTGACTGGTTCGAGCGTGATCCCCAGGGGTACGAGGCCAACAAGTTCGCCCAGTTTCTCCACGAGGCGCGGATCATCCTCGCGCAACGCGAGTCCGTGGCGACCCAGGGAAAGGTCCAAAAAGAGGCCATCACGGCATTCGCCAAGAACAATCCCGACTTCGACAATCTCATGAAGGACGGGAGCATCGCAAAATTCATCAAGGAAAACCCCGGTCACAATATGTTTTCGGCATACCGCGAACTGACGCTGGATACGCGCATTCAGAGTGCCGTTGATGCGGCGGTGAAAAAGGCGGTCCAGGAAACGGAAGAGCGGATGACGAAAAACTTCAAGGCCAAGCGTACCGCCACGACCGCGGGAGAGGCCGGAGGAGGGGGCGGTAACAAACCCGCCGGAGACGAAAGGCTCAAAGATACGAAAAAATCAGGAGGAGCGGTAGCCGTGCTTGCGGAACGCCTGCGGGCATCGCGGGAGAGGAAAGCCGGCACGGGGTAGACCATCTTCTCCTTAGTCGAAAGGAGATAGTTCAATGGCACTCACGTTTGAGGAATTGGAATCCGTAACCAACGATTACTTTCTGGCCGACAACCGGAAAGCGATCGACATCTATTTCAACGACTGCTTTCTCGTTGATTACTTCATGAACAAGAAGAAGGGCATCTTCAAGAGATACCCGGGCGGGCGTTTGATCCGCATTCCGCTTTCCTACGATGGCCAGGAGGGCGGTTTCTACAGCAGGGGCGAGGCGCTTTCCTCCGACGACCGGGAACTCGTGAACGCTGCCTATTTCAGACAGAAACACGCCTACGGTAACGCGACGGTCTACCGTCCGGACGAACTCGAGAACGCCGGGGAGTACGCAGAGGTCGAGTTGGTGACGACGAAACTGGAAGCCGCCCAGAAGACCATCCGCAAGCAGATTGCGACCGACCTGTATTCATCGAACTCCGACTCGGCAAAGGGACTCACGGGTTTAAATACCTGTTGCTTCGGGGCAGCGACCACAAACTTCGGCGGACTTGCCGAAAACGACGTGGTGGCAGCCGATCTGGATAAACCCTGGGCCGCGAAAGGAACGACAACCGCTGAGGCAATCAGTCTTGCCGTGCTCCGCACCCAGCGGTCTACCGCAAAAATCGGCAACGGCGCGTTCGGTAAGCCGAATATTTGCCTCATGACGGAGACGCTTTTCAACATCGTGAGCGGGATCCTGCAGGTGCAGCAGAGGTTCACCGAGAATAAGGAGACCACCGAGGCCGGGTTTACCAATCTGGTCTTTGACGGGATGCTTATCGCAGCCGACGACTACTGCACGGGCGGTTACGACTACATGATCAATTCCAAGTACTACGGCTTTGCGATCCATTCACAGGGCTACTTTGTGCGCGAGCCGTGGGCGAACCTGTCCTCAAACGGCCCGGCGGGAAAGACCATGAAGATTTACTGGGACGGAAACTCGGTCGTGTCGAACCGGAAGGCCCACTGCGGACACAAGAGCCTGAGCTAAGGACGCGCATCGTGGCTTGGCTTAATTAACGAAAGGAGAACCAGATCATGACCACGAAAAACACCTTCGCGCAGAAATGGTATCAGCAGAGCGCGACGCAAAAAGAAGAACTCGATACCATCATGGAATTGAACGATGGCACGGGCCGCGTCTTTGCCTATGCCTTGGCTGGGGCTACCGATCTTGCCGTTGGAAAGGTCACACAGACGGCGGTTGCCACCGATAACGCCCATAACGAGGCATTGTCCTCCACGCAGTCTGCCGCAATCGGCGACACATCTCTTACCATGACGTTCGGCGGCGCAGTCACCGCCTCCTTCTTCAAGGACGGCTACCTGTGGGTGAACGATGCAACCGGGGAAGGCCATATGTACCGCGTCAAGGACCATCCGGCGGGTACGGCCGACGTCAAGGTCGATCTCAAAGACCCGATCCGCGTAGCTCTCGTCGCGTCCACCTCCGAAGTCTCGCTGCTTCAGAACCGGCAGGCGCT
This sequence comes from Desulfobacteraceae bacterium, assembly GCA_021372055.1. Classification (GTDB taxonomy): domain Bacteria; phylum Desulfobacterota; class Syntrophobacteria; order Syntrophobacterales; family Syntrophobacteraceae; genus SbD1. The sequence continues at coordinate 15,448 of JAJFVB010000304.1, forward strand.
GGTAGTTATCGCAGTCGCGGCTACTCTCACGGGTTGCCCGATAGGCGTTCCCCCGATCCCGGTTACGGCAGGCTACTACTTCTGGAACCAGGTGAAGGGTCCCACTGCGGTCTTAACCGCCGGAACTGTTGTTCTCGGAAACTCGGTGTGTGTTCTCACGACCGATGGCGCCGTCGCTCCGAAGGCCACCGACTCCGTACTTTGCACCGTTGGCACGGTTCTCCGCGTCAATGGGAACACGGAGTACAGCCTGATTAACCTGGCGATTCCGGGGTACTAAGGGGGTCTCCCTCTACGCTCCCGGGGTTTCGGCCCCGGGAGAAACACTAAGAAAGGAGCCACATCATGGCTTTCACTGATACCAAACTTGGTGAAACCGTCATGGGGAATTACCGCATGACGTGGGGAACATTTTCAAGCTCCGACGGCGACACGGGCGGGGACATCAACACGGGCCTTCATAAGTGTGAACTCCTGATCCCCGTTGCGACTGGGGGTTCCATCGTGGCCGATTCCCCAACCGTCAGCGAAACCATCGCTGCGGGCGGAGTTGATGGAACGGCCGTCACGATCATCACGACCGCCAACACGGCGGGTCTGTGGATCGCTTTCGGCTGGTGAAAGGAGGGCTGAGCCATGGCCTTGTCGGTCAATTCCAAGACATTCAGCGTGTTCGGGGACAAGGCGGCTGTTTTTGCCAACCTTGCGTTCGACAATTCCTATGTGTTCGGCGGAGAGAGTCTCGACCACGATCAGCAGTTGGGTCTGCATGATATTGAGACCGTTCTGTTCGAGCAGAAAAACGGCTACTCATTCGTGCATGATGCGGCTAACAAGAAAATCAAGGTATTTGCCCACGCCCCTGCCGTTGTCTACGAGGAAAAGCAAACACCCAACAGCGACATCATCACGCTGAAATATCCGGCCGCGTTCATCATGAACGTGGCAATCTCCGGGCAGAACAAGGTGTTCCGCTCCACCGGGATCGGGGTTTCTTCACTCTCGGACAACCAGTGTTCCCTTGTCTCGCAGATGGCGGCCGGGACAAGAACCCAACTCACCGTCAAGGACTGGGACCGGCTCGCGGGAGACGGGGCCTTTACCACGGCGGCGACTAACTGGACCTTCTCCGACTCCAAGAACGACTGGACAGAGGCCAGCGATGCCCTCAACAAGGACCAGGACGGGGTGGAAACGATCACCCACGACAACTTCGCGGCAGTCGTCGGGAGGACCTACCGCCTCACGTTCACCATTTCCGGGTGGTCGGTAGGGACCGTGACGTCGACTCTCGGCGGGACGTCCGGAACTGCGGTCGGGGCAGACGGGACCTATACCCAGGAGATCACGGCTGTCACAACGGGCGGCCTTGTCTTCACGCCGTCGAATACGTCCCGGTTCACCCTGGATTCGGTCACCGTCTACGACCTCTCCGAACCCGTCTATGTGACCTACGTCACCCAGGCATGGAAGGACGTTTGGGACAATCTTGTGCAGGATGAAACGATTACCCTGGCTACGGGTGCGAACACTCCCGGAGAGGTTATTACGACCGTGGCAAACCGGGATATGTCCGGGGCGTCTTCGTGGACCAACGGAAATGTCAATGCGTACAACGAAACGAACGACATCACCGTAACCGCAAATGCCATCGGACAATACTTCTATCTGCTGGCATCCGCCTGTACGACTGTTCCCGGGACCGCCTATCGACTAACGCTCGATGTTGCGAACATCGCGGGAACGTGGGCGGTCTATGATGCGCTGGGTTCCCAACTGATTGCCACAATCACCGCCAACGGCACAAAACAGACATTCGATTTCACGGCAGAAACCTACGGCGGACTGCGGTTTGTGGCTCTTGCGGCCAATTCAAGCGCGGACTTCGACAATTTCTCACTCTCTCCGGGAAACGAACTTCTGGCCTGCATGTACGTTGACCAGACCACCGCCACGGCTGCGGCCCTGACGATGATTGACGAGGACGACACGGCGGCTTCCGGTGAAGTCGCGCTCGCGTTCGGAACCCCGCTCAATCAACTTACCGTCCATTCAGCGCAGAACGCCAAGGCCGCGAAGATCACCTATATCAAGAAACCCACGAGCGGCTTTCTGGCGGACCGGGCGTTTGTCGATGAGACTGCCACCAAAGTCGGAGCCGATCCCTATCTCAATACCTTTGCGAAGCCCATCCTCCTGTGGGGATATGCGGGCCAGTTGCCGGTAAACGGCGGGACGACGCAACGGATGATCGACTTTGCGGCGACGCCGGGCGCGGGAGAATTCACCATCGACTTCTTCAACGGCAACAACCGTGGTACGCCGACAACGCCTACCGGAGCCGGGGATTCCCATAACCATGCTTTTACGGGAACCGCTCAAGCTCCGATGCTGAAATGCGAGGAGGCGGTAACCGTCACGACGAATGCCGGGACCCTCGCACACGTGCCGCTTTACATCATCGCCGTTCAAGTCACGGCCGGAGATGTGACGGGTGCCTTCTCCGTGATTCCCACGGGCGAAACCCCTGCCACAAAGCAGGTAGCGGTTACCTTCACAACGGGAGCGATGGCATTCAAGGCGACCGACAATGTGTCATCGGTAAAGGTGACATATATTCCGAAACGCGGAAGCGGGTTCCTTTCAAGCGTGACGGTCGATGAGGCGGTAACGGCAGCAGCCGCAAAGGCAAATCTGGCAGCCAGGGCGGGACTCGTTCAATACGTTTGGGACGATACTGACGGGGTTCTTGTTGACTTTGAGCAGCCAGGAACGGCTCCGAGCGCAACTCATTTCTGCACGGTCGATATCAATGATACCGGCAACAGCAGCATAGACAGTCATGCGGACGACGAAGCAAACGCCCTGAAGGTGACCTATGTACCGTTCACACAACTGCCTCCGGGATGCTTCATCGATGATACCGATATCACACTCAGCTCCGAGGTGTGGAATTTCACCGGGGACCCGCTCGTGAACGGTTACAACAATCTTGTTGTTCCGGGATTCGGCGTGCAGGCCATAGGGGAAACCGGGGCTGCGGCACGCGCGGCGGCTGTCTGGCAAGGACCGAGCGGGACAGCGGCAAACGGCGTCGCCACATGGAATCCGGCCACCAACGCGATAGCGACCGACAATACGACCGCGATCACGATCCTGTCGATTCCGTGGATGATCCTTTCCCCGCTTTTTCTGACGCCGACTACGCCGGCAGGTTCCAACGCCGCCGAATCGACGCATATCCACGCAATAACGGCGACCACCTCTTACGGATCAATCTTTGATGTGAAATCGAATGTCACGGGTACGGGCGCGGGAGTATGGGGACGCATCGATGAAGTCAGAACGGTGCCGCTTGAGGTTGTGGATGGAGACGATCTATCCGCCCTGGATTCTGTCAAATGCGTGTTCTTCGGAACGTAAGGAGGCCCTACCCATGGCTTTTAAAACAGTGACGGATAAACTGGAATTGCAGTGCCTCTCTTCCGATCAGTTTCCGCCCGTGGCGGCAGACGGATCAACTTTGCACATCGTTGATACCGGGGCGCAGTACATCGCTCACGATGGGGGATGGGACGAGGATTTGAGGTTAATCTACGCGCTGCGAAAGGCGCTCATCGAAATGTAAGGGAGGGTATCTTATGTTTGGAATCTGCGGAAGGAAAACGATAGCGGCCGGTCAGGGAAGCGCAGTTCGGCTGGGCGGGAACGCGGGAGTCGTTCTGGACTCTCACGGGAAATACTACGAAGCAGTGAAGGCGGGCAGGGTTTTCAGTGCCGCAAATCAGGCGGCAGTTGCCGTGACCGCGGCCATGTCCACGACCTACACCGGACTTGTGGTTGAAAACCCCGCGACCTCCGGCAAAGATCTGGTGATGCTGGAATTCGGATGGTCCTTGTCAGTTGTCCTGCCCACGGCCTTAACTGTGTTCGGGCTCATGGTGGGCCTGGATGCCGGGGATGCAGCGGCGGCAATAACGCCCAAAAATATGTATTTGGGCGGCGCCGGATCGGTTGCGACGGTTGATAATGGCTGCACCCTAACTGGAACGCCGGTTCTGGTCAAGGTCTGCGGGAATGCGGCCAAAGGGGCGGACACCGTAACGGTCCTCGACGGCGTTTCTCTGGTGGACTTGAATGGTGGTCTGATCGTTCCTCCCGGGTATTATGTGGCGGTTTACAGCTTCGCCGCAAATACCGCAGCGGCCATTTTTTCTTTAATGTGGGAAGAAGTTGACGTTTAACGGGTAGAGGGGGCCCGCCTCCTCCTCTCTCTTTCATCCGGAAAGGAAGGGTGAAGTATGCAAACCATACGGCGCTCGCTTGAAGGATTTTTCTTCAACCGCGAGAACTTCATTTCATGCCGAGTGCTGGCCGCCAATACCGCAGAATCAATCACCGTGCCGAAAAGCGCCAGGTTCGTCATTCTTAAAGGGACTGCCGATTTTTGGGCCGATCTCAACAAAACGGCGGTAATCCCGACAGGAGACACCGATGATGGGACATGCCCGATTCTTGTCTTTGGCGGAACCGTTGAACCGCGGGAAATCGCAGGAGTGTCTGCCATCAGCGTAATATCGGCATCAACACCGACGGTCACGGCCGAGTTCTATAAGTAACAGGGGCTGGCAATGCTTGGGATGCCTTTCAGCTATGACCGATCTTTCGAGCCGGAGCTTCGCGCGTACTTCTCCCTCCCAGGCGCGACCGGAGATCCGCGTACACTGAATAACTACATCCGTCTCGTAAAGGGTTCCGGCCTTCCTCTTTCAGCGGTTACCGGCAAATGGTCAACCGTTGCGGGCACGCAGTTCGGGACTGCCTTTTCTACTGACATGCGCCTGTTCTCCTATCCCACGGTGTGGCCGTATCCGCTCACCCTCTCCGTTTCCGATGGCACCAACGTCATGACCTGCAAGACCGGCGCGGGGGGGACGGCGGAGACGTTGGGAGCGCAAAAATTGACCTCCATAGCGAATAACGCATTGATAAATGTGTATGAGACCTTCACCGTCGCAACCCTGAATATATCTTCGGCGATCAATTCATCTGGAAACGGACGGTGTATTTCCAACCAGTTTGCTGCCCCCACCGTTGGTCAACTATTTAAATACACGGGGACGCTTACGTTGAATAGCGGGGATGCTCCCATCCCTGCATTAGGCATTGATGCCGGAGGCGGGGATTTCAGCCCAGGGCGTTCGTTCGCCATCTTAACCGCTGGGGCGAATACCGGATATATAACTGCGACCAGCGCAACCCATATAAGATTTGGGTTCTACAATACCACCAATACTAATTACGCGATTCCCGACAGTTCGTTGAAAATAGCCGCTGCCCCCGACGCCACTGGCCTTCTCTTGACCGACGTGACGGTGGGGAGTTTTGACCCGAATGCGGTTGCATTTAATATAACGATAACTAAGCCATGATGAACGCACTTATTTTTGAAACGGCGGAAGCGGCCCTGCAGGAAGCCGCGAAGGTGCAGATATGGGCGCGGATTCACATCCACCCGAATTTTGTAAGCCTGCCCGTCCCATATCAGGAACAGTGGGCAGTGACTGTGCCGCCCGGCTACCCGCTGGACGATAGACCGGTGACGGATATAAACGCAGTGCCGGAGATTGAAGAATAGGGAGAGGACGGGCCGGACGCCGCAACGTCCACCGGAAAAGGGAACCGGCTGCCCGCCCGAAAGTGAAATAACACAAAAAGGGGAGAAGATGCAATGACCACCCGCGAATGCAGAGAGGGCTACAAAGAGACTGTCGTCGGGGTTAAGCTCTGGGCGATCATCACGCTCCTTATTTTGATCTTCGGCGGTATTTTGAGCGTCCTATATGCCAGGGACACCGAGCAGATGCAGGTTATCAGTGACGCCCGGGACCGGCTTATCAAGCTGGAGGAGGCAATCCCGCAGATCAGGGACAGTCTAAAGGATATCAAGACCGACGTGGCGGCATTACGGAATAGGAAATGATTCAGATCATCTACCAATGGCCGTGGTGACTGAAATATAACATCCCTACCTGGATGGTGAGAACGGGATGCGGTCCGGGATGCTCAAAAGGTTGCAGGAATAGGATCGAGAAGGAGGAAGCGAAAGATGGTCGAGACAGTAATCGGGGGTCTGTTGGGGGGATTGTTCAGGCTGGCTCCTGAGATATTCAAGTTCCTGGATGCGAAGAACGAGCGGGCGCATGAACTTTCCATGCAGGACAAGGCGATACAGTTCCAGAAACTCAAGGGGGATCAGGCGGTTGATGAGATCACGGCAAAGGGCAAGGCTGAGTTCGACTTGGGGGCCATTACCGCTCTTACGGAAGCGATCAAAGGGCAGGAGACACCTTCTGGGGTGAAATGGATCGATGGATTCAACAAGCTGATTCGGCCCCTCATGGCATTGCAGTGGGTTATCCTGCTTTATCCTGCGGTGATCGTGGCAGGCTTTATCCTGTCCGTCCAGAACGGGACCCCGGCGCTCGATGCCATGCTGAAGGCCTTCGGACCAGAAGAAAAGGCGTTCACGTCTGGAATTGCAAATTTCTGGATCCTCAACAGGGTACTCTCGAAATGACCGCGCTTGATATCGCAAAGAAAATAGCCAAAGCGATAGCCAAACCATTCGAGGGATGGTCTGCCGTCGTTTATCTCTGCCCAGCAGGATTCCCCACAATCGCATGGGGGCACCGGACGACGATGGATCATCCGCCGGTGACAAAAGAAGAGGGGGGCGTGATCCTTGACGCTGACATGGCAACGGCACTCAGCGGGGCGCTGAGATATTGTCCCGTGCTTGTTGCCTCTCCGGAGAAGTGGGGGGCCATTGCCGATTTCTGTTTCAACCTGGGCGTGGGACGTCTTCAGACCTCCACATTACGAAGGCGGATAAATCAAGGCAATTGGCCGGAGGCGGTCAAAGAACTGAGGCGGTGGATGCGGGGCGGTGGAAGAATTCTTCCGGGACTGGTGGCAAGGCGCGAGGCAGAGATTCTCGCGGGGAAAATGGGATGAGGTAGGTCATGTCCACCCAAATACTCGACTTTCTGGACGAAATCCAGGGCAGAATACCGGAAAACAAAATCCCCGACTTCTTTCCCGCCCTGAATCAAGCCATTCGCGCAATCTCCCGGAGACTCTACAAACTGGATTCCGGTTTGGTCAAGGGCAATCTGTCGATACCGATCTACGCAGAAGATTCCTATGCGGCGGCGACAATAGCCTTTGTGGACGGCGGCCCGGATGCTGCCGATACGATCACGGATTCGGCAGTTCAGTTCGTTGTTGAAGGTTTTTCCGCAGGCATGGCGATAACCACTACCTGCACAGGCAATACCGGTCCTTTCCGTATCACAGCCGTTGCCGCAGGAACCATAACCCTGCATGCCGAGGATTCGGTTGTCGCTCAGGCCGTGGGATCGAGCTACACAATTACGTCAGACGATGAATACGGCTATCTGCCGGACGACTTCGGTGGACTCGTGGAGAACGAAAAACCCTATGTAGACGGTTACACCTATGGCCTGTTGCCGCTTCCCTCTCAGGAGACGAAACTGAAATACACCTCCGCCGGCGTGCCGAACTGGTATCAGATCAAGGGCTCCCGTTTCTACGTCACGCCACCTACAAGTGCGGACATCACGATCAGAGGCGATTACTGGCAACGGACAGTCAGAAAAACCAAGGTATCCGAATATCTGCCATTCAATGGCGTGTTCGACGACGTTATCGGGGAACTGGTGGTGCGAATCCTTGACAAGGGAATAGCGGAGGCAGGAGCCGAATTGGATAACTTTATTGCATCCGTCGTGGACCCGATCGTGCAGAAACAGGGGCAGAAGGCGCCGGTTCATATGCCGTGCGGGATTAACTGGGGATTTTAAATGACCGCTCCAAGCCAACCGACAAAAACAACGATCTGCACCGAGGCACTGAAAAGGGCTTTGAACGGCGGAACTCCCGAAGCCGCGGATATCACTCGTGCGGAGGATTACGGACTCGAAAAGGTAAAGCGCGACATTATGGCGCTGGGGAAAACCTGGAAGCCGCTGCTCCGCATCGTCTACGATATTACGAAGGTCGGAGTTCCGAGTTACGCAAACCCGGCAGATTTTGAGCAGGACTTCACCGTGGGCCTGATGAACGGAACCCACACGGGAGCGCTGACCACCGTCACCAGCACATCCATTGTCGATCTTGCTGCCGATGAGGATGTGACGCAGGCACAGGCGGAAGGAAAATATCTCCTGATAACCTCCGGAACCGGCGTAGATCAGGCGCAGATCATCGACGACTACAACGCCACCACGAAACGGGCGACAATGGCGGCCGCCTACGCGACGCTGTGCGTAACGGGCGACGGGTATATGGTCGCCAACAGTATCGCGCCGCTCAGGAAAATTCCCCTGGCGCTCTACAATCTCTACCAGCACCCGGGTGTGGCGGGGACGCCCGCGAAGTTCACGCAGATTGAGAATCAGACCGTGGGCGAGCTCGCTCTTTACCCGGTCCCGAACGCGGTATTTGGGCTGCAACGGCACTATTACGCCGATCTGATGAAACTGGACATGGCGCTTGACCTTTACAGTACGATCCTCCGCAGGTGGGCGGCGGTACTTGAGCAGGGGGTCTATGTCTGGAAACTGGGGGAGGATGACAACCGGTACGACGTAGAGAACCAGGCGTATCAGGCATTGCTCATAGGAATAATGAAAGACGACCTTGCCGGGTTTGATCCGGAGAAGCTGGCGAACGTGGCAAAACAGGGGTAGGCATGGCTTACACAGGCGACACAAGGATGGTCTCATGCGCCCGCGGCGGGCTCACGGGGGTTGTGAACACGGACAACATCGATCCATTCATGATGATTGAGCCGACACGCAACCTGCTGCTTGAAAAGGCCGGCAGACGGAAACGTGGCGGAACCGCGCTTCTTTACGAGGCGGCAATGACGGGAACTCCGCGGTGCCTGGGTCTTTTCGACTGCACTTTTCGCAATGGCAACCAATACCTCGTGTCCGCATGGGACGACGGAAGCCTCTATAAGAACGGGGCTGACACAATAAAGACGGGGATGGGAACCACTAACGCTTATTCAATGGCAATGGGCGAGGACAAGTTGTTTGTCGCCGATGGCGTGGGGACCCCTCAGGTATGGACGGAGGCGACGATTGCAGACGTTGCCGAACCGGCAACGGACTGGGCGACGATGCCCCCGTTTCAGTTTCTGCTTCACCGGCGCGGGCTCTCTCAACGGATGGCTGGGCTGAATTCCACAGGAATCTACCTTTCGGCCAGCTATTCATCCGCAGGCGATCTTGAAAAATTCGCCACAGGGGCCCTGTATATTCCACTCGACACGGGCGATGGAGATGGATGTGTCGGAATGGGAGAGCAGGGGAAAGAACTCCTGCTGTACGGGAAAAAAAGGACGTGGCGGCTCAATGACGAAAGCCTTACGACGTCCGAATGGGGATGGGAAGAGGCGCAATGGAAGGGTGGCGTGGGATCGTGGCGGCTTATCATCCCGACGCCAAACGATACGGTCCTCATGTCTGAAGACGGCGTAATTTACAGCGTGATTGCTGTTGCCGATTACGGCGACTACAAACAGGCATCGCTTACAAAAGACTCCTGGATTCACGACTGGATTCAGGCAAACGTGCGGCTCGACTACATCTCCCATTTTCACGGTTCCTATGATCCGACTCTCAGGGCGGTCTTTATTTGGGTGGTGCTTAATGGGAAAACCACGGCGGACACGGCACTTGTTTATTTCATTGACCGGCCGATTGCGGAAGCGTGGATGATTCACGACAACAGCACTGCCGCTTCCGGCTATACAGCCTCCGCATCTGCTTCCGTGAAATTATCAACGGGGAAAACGGGTATTTACACGGGCGATTATACCGGGAACGTCTGGAAAATGAATCAGGCGAACCGAAACGACAACAGTGCAGCCTATTATGCAGGGTGGAAGACGCCCCCGGACTCATGTGAAAACCCGCGCTCGACGAAACTCTTTAACGCTCTCAAGGTGATGATGGACCCGAAAGGGAACTACAACCTGAGCGTAAAGGTAACGGTGGACGGCGCATACAAAAAAACGCTCACGCTTTCCATGGCGGCAGGAATGGCTGTTTTGGGGACCTTTGTGCTTGGGACCGACAAATTGCAAGGGTATAGCCTTCTCGAAGAAGATGGGAGGGAAGGCATTAAAGGAACCCGCATTCAATATGAGTTCTATAATTCCGGCGCGAACGAGGACTTTTTCGTCGCTAACTATATGACCGATTACAAGTCGTTGGGGGCGGCGCAAGGGAGCTAAAAATGGGGGCGACATTTGCTCGCGTTAAAACTTGGGGGAATGAGGTCTTGACGGCTGCGGATCTCAATGCCGAATTCGACAACATCCTGAACAACCTTACCCCTGCCGGCATGGATGATGCCTCGGCAAATCTTGCGGCCATGCAGGCAACCGCCGACCCGTACCCAGCAGGATCGGCGTCACTGGCGACCTCGCTCGCAGGGGAACTTCAGCGGCTTCGATTCCTCATCAAGCAGATCACCGGGGAAGCACAGTGGTACATTGACCCGGATACCGACTTGGCGACGGTGGCAACGGCGGTTTCCGGACTGACGACGACCATCACGGGTGTCGTGACGGGATATGTACCGGCTGGCGTTCATTTTCCGTATTGGGCATCCTCAGCACCTACCGGATGGCTTCTGGAAGACGGGAGAACCATCGGGGACGGAAGTTCTGGCGGGACATCGAGGGCGAATGCCGACGCATCGGCCTTGTTTACCTTCCTGTGGACGAATACCACGAACACCGGGGAATTCGTAATCCAAGATTCAAGCGGGGCGCCAACCACGCGCGGCGCGTCTGCCGCCGATGACTTTGCCGCCCACAAGCGAATGCCGCTGCCCGATATGCGCGGACGAACATTTGTCGGCCTCGACAACATGGGCGGCTCCGCAGCGAGCAGGGTTGCGGCGGCAACAGCCATAGGAACGGTGGCAGGGGCGGAAACGGCGGATCTTCACCATACTCACACAACCGGCGACGTGACCTTAACGGCGGCGCAGAGTGGGTTGCCATCCCACACCCATATAATCAATGATTCGTCTGTTGCTTTTGGCTCTGGAAGTGCCGTCCAAGGCCCCGGATCTACGGGAGGAGCAAACAGCGGGGCGACGGGTGGAACTGCCGCTTCCGAAGCCCACAACCACGGAGCAACAGGAGATGGCGGTTCAACCACGCAGGCGATCATGGACCCGTATATCGCAGGAGCATGGATCATAAAGTATTAACTATGACAAAAGAACTGATTCCATACAGGCCGGAATACTGCGCTTTGTTGGCCCAGGCACTGAGATGGAGTTTGAGAAGCGACCATGAAAATATATGAATTCACAGAAGGGAATCTTCCCCATTCGTTCATCGAAACCATCAAAGAATGGGAAGAGACCTACAATGCCTCGCTGTTCGATTTAGATACCGACTGCGAAAAAATGGGGCGCGGAATTTTGAATATGGTTCGCTCCCCTAACAGCGCCGTCCTCGTCTTGGAAGATTCAACCACTGGCGACATAGTGGGGTTCATGGGAATTATTCAGAGCAAAAATGAAGAGTTTGAAAGCAAGTTCGCCATGGAACACTTCTGGTATGTACGGTCAAGCCATCGGGGGATAAGTAGCATAAAGATGCTTCATCACGCGAAGGAATGGGCAAAGAAGAAAGGATGTTCAAGATTTTTGGCAACGGCATCTTTTCTGGCGAGCGATCTGCATGGGCAGGTGTGTGACATTTACGAGGCGGTTGGAATGAAACCCTTTGAGACGATTTATATTGGCGAGGTGTGACAATGTGCTGGGCCGATCCTACATCAAGTGATAGTTTGTTCGATAGTGGGGGCGGGGAAAGCGTATCCGCGGCCCCGAAAACGCCCGAAGAAATTTAACATATAAAAATTGAGAATGATCTACTGAAACAAAGCCTCACCCAAAATCAGACCACCCTACCGCTCTACATGAAGGCACTCAAGATGACCCAAGACGCCTCCGGCAAATGGGTGGAAATGACCGATGAGCAGAAACTTTCCAGCATGAGTCCGGCGGAACGCGCGGCCTACAAGGCGCAGATGGCGAGTTACGGTCTGGGCGAGACTGGGCAGAAACTTACGGGCGAGGAAATCCTTGCCTCCATGTCGCCGGCGGATGCAGCGGCCTATAAAGCGCAGATGTTGAGTTACGGGCTCGACGTTGCGGGGAACCCGTTGACCGAAGAACAGATCGCGGCACAGATGACACCAACGGAACGGTCAAACTATGAAATTACCAAGCTCTCAAATGAGCGGTATATGCAGGCACTAAAGGGTGATCTTCCCGTCGATCCCGCCCTTGAAAAAGAACTGACAACCGAAGAACAGCAGATAAAAGAGGACCTTTCCCGGAAACTCGGCCCGACATGGGAACTGAGCACCCCAGGACAGACAGCGCTGAGGAACCTGCAGGAGAAGGCGAACCTTGTGCGTTCGGAGGCAAGACGAGGGGAAATATCGGCGGGCGATGTGCGGTTTCAGAACAACATTACCAGCGCCCTGAACAAGACGAACCAGGCAACCGGGAACGCTCAGACGACGCTCGCGAACCGGGCGGCGATCCTGTCGCAGGAGGCGGGGAAATCGCAGACGAATCTGGCGAATCTTGCACGCTCCGCAGATACAATGGGGGCGTTCAACATCTCGAATACGATCAGGTCCGGATATGCGGCTGATCGAGACCTTGAAACATCGGTGATGATGCAGAACGTAGCGAATAAAGCGGCGAGTAAACAGGGGTTGATGCAACTGGTGGGAGCTGCGGCGATGGCTGCGGCAATAGCCTCCTCCGAAACCCTGAAAGAGAACGTCATCCCGCTTGAAGGCGCTCTTGAGAAACTGTCTCGGATCGCAGGCGTGGAGTACGATCTGAAGGCTTCGGGACAACATGACATCGGCGTTATAGCCGAACAGGTAGAGAAGATCGCACCTGAGGCCGTGACGGAGATTGAAGGCGTGAAGCACGTCTATTATTACAAACTGATCCCGCTCCTCGTCGAAGCCCTGAAAGAGCAACAGAAACAGATAAATAAGCTTATGACGGGAAAGGCGGCATAGGAGGCACTCATGGCTGGAATATTCTATAACCCGCAGGTCCACAATAAGGGCAGCGCCCTTGCCGAAGGGGTCATGACCGGACTCCGCGCCATGCAGATGAAGAAGAACCTTGATCTTGCGGATGTGCAGCAGAAACGGGGGGAACAGGAACTTGAGGGCGGAGGACTGGCGAACCGAGCGGCGAAGATCGCAACCGAGCGGGCGGAAAAGGTTCAGCAGGCGGAAAAGGAAATCGCCGACTACGAGACTGGGGCTATTGAGAAGATCAGGGGAAACCTGCCGAAGCAACCGAACGCTGATGTTGCTCCCGGGTTTTCAAGCACGAAGTTTCAGACGCCTCTCGCAAATGCGGCCATGCGATTCGGTGGCAATAACGAGGCATCGGCTACCCCCTTGGCGGTGGCGGCAACGCCTTTCAAAGAGAAAACGCCTCAGGAATTGCAGAAAGAAAATATCGGCACGGCGGTCGATGTGACGAACCACGCCTTCAAGGTCTATATGAAGCATGGGCTGACGGACAAGGCTCAGGCGATAAAGTCCCAGCACATTCAGGATCTGCACAATATCGCCGGGGTAGTTGGCGTGGAAGGCGCCTTTGAAATGCTGAAAAAAGGCCCGTTCGCGGATGAATTCAAAGATACAACGCTGGTTCCCGATCAAAAGGGCCGGTTCAGTCTGCAGGTGCGGGACAATGTGATCGCGGTTCTGGACACGAAGACCGGGAAGGTTGACATTCAAGAGAACTCAAAGCCTGCAAAGACCTTTCAACATATCGTACAGGCCGGTACGGGACGCGCTGGGGAATCACAGGCGACAGTCGTAACCACCGACGATCAAGGGAACGTTCTGAAGCAGGCGCCGGTTGGAGGCGTGAAGGTGGACCATAAGCCCGGGGGAAAGGAGTTTGCGCCTTCGGATACCGAAAAGAAGTTCAATTTCTGGAAGAGCCTGTATCCGAACCTCTCAAAAGAAGAGATCGAAAAGAAAGTGGTCAAGGAGGATATCCCTTCCGAAACCAGGTACGTTCTCGATGCCGTGAGAGAGGCCCGAAGGAATGGCTTAGAGGACGTGAAGGCGGCTGAAGAGGATGCGCGGACGCTTTACAAAAAGCTGACGGGAACGACGGAGGCGGGGCCAACGCCCGGAACAGCGGGGAAGACACCTGTGCGCGACCTGACGAAAGCGACCGGGCAGTCACCAGTAGCGAGGGCGGCGGCTCCTGCGAAAGCCCAACCTGCGGCAGCACCGACGGCAGCCCCCAAAGACGGAGAAATAAGAACGGCGCGGGACGGGAATAATTATAAGTGGGATGCAAAAAGCCAGTCGTGGCTGAAAGAAGTCAAAGCGGCGCAGCGCGAAGAATCCGCGGCGTTTGACCCTGCGGCAGTAAGGAAAAAGTATGGGGCGGAAGCTACTCGGTCGGTATCGCCTCTTTTGCAGGCGATTATTGACCGTCAAAAGATGGCACAACCGCGAAGAAAAGGGCCGAGCACATGGGATACCTTGAATCAGTAAGGGGGCGTCGATGCCGTGGGAAAAAGTTGGTTACGATCCGTTTGCCGAATCGCCTCAAGCAACCTCTGCATCTGGACAATGGGCAAAGGTAAATTACGATCCGTTTGCCGATCCTAAAGATGCTCCGGTAACTAATCAGACACCCGCCGAACCAAAGCAGGACCCCGGCGTTTTTGAAACCATTGGTGACTTCGCGTCCGAATTCGGCAGGCAACTCGAATCTTCCCTTATTATGGCGGTAAAGGGCAAGGGCGGCGTAAGTGTGGCCGACCAGGACGCCTATGATTCATATGTGCAAAGTGCCCGGAAGTCTTCCGAAGAATTCCTGAGAAAATACGGCGACGAGAACAAGAAGCTTGGGGGGATATCCCAAAAAGACCTTGCCGAGAGCATGAGCAATTTCCCGTTCTCGCTTGTTTCGTCCGGAGCTGGTCTTGCGGCAGGTGGAGCAGCCTTCCTTGCTACGCGAAGCCCGAAGGCGGCAGCGGCAGCGGCAGGCGGAGCGTCCGGCGTCGCCGGTTATCGAATGGACTCCGCCCAGGTCATGCACGCCTATCTTTCCGCCCTGAACGATAACGCGATATCCCAGGGCGCGCCCATGACGAAGGAGGAGGAGGAGCACTACCGGGAGAAATTTGATGCGGACGCGGCAAAACATGGTCTTTGGGAGGCGCTTCCGGAAGCGGCCGGAAATGTCGCGGGATTTGGCATCCTTATTAAGCCTCTCAGGCGTGCCATTGGCAGAAACCTTGCCACGAAGGTAATGGGGAAGCTGGGGCAGTTCGTCGGAGTGGAAATCGGGACCGAGGCCGTGTCTCAGCAGGGACAGCAGCCGATTGAAGTAAGGGCGGGGATAGCGGAAGGCCCGGAACGGTCCCTTGTAAGCGTCAACGACTGGATAAAATCAGCAAAGGAAGTCACGCCGCAGGTCGTCTTGATGGCTGCGACGTTCGGCCTTATCGGGACTGCCAGTCATCAGGTGACTATGGCAAAGAAGGCGCGGGCGTTGAACGCTGCGATTGGCGAAGATTTTTCAACCATGCCGGAGCCCATCCTTGACGGTCTGATTGAAGGTGCAAGAGATGTTGCCGCTGCGCGTCCGTGGGATAAAAAAACGCCGGCCATGATTGCAAAATTGGAGGCGGAAAAGGCCCAAAGGACCCAAGGGGGAACGGAGATCCCGCCCGGGCAGCCGCCTGCGGCAGAGAACGCGGCATCTGCCACGAAAGTTGCCATGGCCGCTCCCGCGGAAGAACCGGCGACCGCCATGCCGAAAACGCCAGAACCCACAGCGCCGACCGGGACCGGCCGCAACCTGAACACCCTTCCGCCCGAATTCTTCGCCGCGCTTCAAGATTCACTGGAATCAGGGACTGATCAGAGCGGGCAACCGTTCGGATATAAGGATGCGGCAGCGGCCCTCGAAGCCTACAAGCGCGAATCCGGCCACGATCCTGAATCGCTCACCGCTTTCGGCGATATTGTCAGCAAATGGGGTGAAAAAGAGAAAGAGCTTGCGAAAAACAGTGAACGGAGTCCTTGGGACATAACGG
>JAJFVB010000306.1 GCA_021372055.1 Desulfobacteraceae bacterium
CCTCGGCGGATCGGGGAGTATTCCCGGCATGCTCGTCGGCGCCTTCCTCATTACCGGCCTGCCCGAGATCTTTCGCCAGTTCGCCTCTGCGCGCATGCTGATCTTCGGGGCCGCCATGGTTGCGATGATGATTTTCCGAACCCAGGGGCTCCTGCCGCCCGGACCCCGGAAGTACAGGCTGAAACCTCTTGCTTCCGGAGGCGACGACGCATGAGTCTTTTGCAGCTGAAGCGCCTCACCAAGAATTTCGGAGGACTCTGCGCGGTAAACGGAATGTCCTGCGACCTGGAAACCGGCAGCGTCACGGGGCTGATCGGTCCCAACGGAGCCGGCAAGACCACGGTTTTCAACCTCATAACGGGAATCTACCGGCCCGATGAAGGCGAGATACTCTTCGACGGCAATTCCCTTCTGCGGCTGCAGACGCATCAGATCGTCGCGCGGGGGATCGCCCGAACTTTCCAGACCATCCGTTTGTTTCAGAATCTCTCCGTCCTGGAAAACGTGCTGGCGGGTTGCCATTGCAGGATGAAGTCGGGCGTCATCGGCTCGATGCTGCACCTGCCCGGCCAGCGGCGCGAAGAACGGAAAGCTCTCGGGAAGGCGCTGGAAGCGCTTTCGCTGGTGGGACTCGGTTCGCAGGCCGAACTGCTGTCAAAGAATCTTTCCTATGGCAACCAGCGACTGCTCGAGATAGCCCGTGCGCTTGCCACGGCCCCCCGCATGCTCATCCTTGACGAACCCGCGGGAGGCATGAACGAGCAGGAGACACTGGATCTCATGACCCTGGTCGGCAAGATTCGCAATCTGGGAATCACGGTTTTGCTCATTGAACACGACATGACCCTGGTCATGAGAGTCTGCGAACACATCATCGTCATGGAATACGGCAGCAAGATCGCCGAGGGCACCCCGGAAGAGATCAAGCGAAATCCCAAGGTGATCGAGGCATATCTGGGCGCGGAGGACGAGTACTAGCATGGCACTCCTGGAGATTGAGGACCTGCACGTCAAATACGGCAATATCGAGGTCCTTCACGGCATCAATTTGAAGGTTGAACAAAAGGAGATCGTAGCCATCCTGGGTGCGAACGGAGCAGGCAAGTCCACTACCCTGATGACTATCAGCAGTCTCGTGAAGCCCTCGAAAGGCAAGATCATCCTGGACGGCGAAACGATTCACCAGCTACCGGGACATCACGTCGTCAAAAGAGGGGTCGCCCAGGTCCCCGAGGGACGACGCATTTTCGGCACACTGACGGTGCAGGAAAATATGAATCTCGGCGCTTACATCCGCACGGATAAAAATCAGGTAAAACTTACCGAGGATTGGATTTACAGCCTTCTGCCAACACTTGCCGACAGGCGGGACCAGCTTGCCGGAACCTTGAGCGGCGGGGAGCAACAGATGCTTGCGATCGGACGGGCGCTCATGGGGCAGCCGAAGCTGCTGCTGCTCGACGAACCGAGCCTCGGGCTGGCGCCGCTTCTCATCAAGGTCATATTCCAGACCATACGCGAGATCAACGAATCGGGAGTAACCATCGTTCTTGTCGAACAAAACGCCCGGGCCGCTCTCAAACTGGCGCACCGCGGCTATGTGATGGAACTCGGCAAAATCGTGCTCGAAGACTCCGCGCAGGCGCTGGTTTCCAACCCGCAGGTTCAGACCGTCTATCTCGGGGGCGGAAAATCCTGAATCCGTACCCGGCCGCCGCCCCACGCCCCGACGCGGCTCATTTTGGCGCTACGGGGGCGCGGGGGAATCCTTCCCCCGCTCTTTGGCGTCCTGAGAGGCATCAACTTGAACGCAAGACGGATCTCGGCTATTCTCGCCCGTTATCGCCCTATTGATCGTTTTTAAATTCGCTTGAATTCGCCGCAATTTGTTACAAGTACCGTGCAACCAGCTCCCGCCAGCCGCGCAAACCAAATCTCATACAATGCATAACCTTATTTCATGACGGTCATTTTCCTGCATGGCCGGACCACAAAACTATACTATGAGTAGCGTATACCAAATTTCATAGTATTCATAACCATATTTCACAGTAAATTATTACTACTCTCCTCATATTACCAAGATCGTGTATACCAAATTTCATACAAAATATAACCGCGCTTTATGTTTATTGGTTACTTCTATCCATTTTTGGAAGATTGATAAATAACTGTTGATATTTGTTGTGGTCAGGAGCATAAAGGCGCGATCATGGACACTCGTATCATTAATTGAATCATGGTTGATTGAGTACAATCAGGAGGGAGTCGGAATGCAAACCAAAGATTGGCATTGTCTATCCGCGCCTGACGCGGCGAGCAGGCTTGCCGTTGACGTGAACGTAGGACTGAGCCCCGACGAGGTTCAGAAGAGGTTGAGCAAGTACGGGCCCAACGAACTGGAGGAAAAAAAACCGCCGGGCCTGATGGAAATGCTGGTGGCTCAATTCAACAACTTCCTCGTGATTGTGCTGATCGTTGCAGCCGTCATTTCACTGCTCCTCGGAGAGTATGTGGACGCGGCGGCGATTTTGACCATCGTCACACTACACGCCATTGTGGGGGTCGTACAGGAGTCGAAGGCGGAAGCGGCCTTGGCGGCAATCAAGAAGATGGCGGCTCCCAATGCGCAGGTAATTCGAGGCGGGCACCAGGACACAATTGCCTCGAAGGATCTCGTGCCGGGAGATATCGTCATGCTTGAGGCGGGCAACTATGCGCCTGCCGACATGCGGTTGATCGAAAGCGTGAACCTGAAAATCGAGGAAGCGTCGCTGACCGGGGAGTCCGTCCCGGTGGAAAAGAAGGCGAGTGAGGTTCTCGCCAAGGATATCCCCCTTGGCGACAGGAAGAATTCCGCTTTCATGTCCACCCTTGTGTCCAATGGGCGGGGCAAAGGGTTGGTGGTCGGCACGGGCATGCAAACCGAAATCGGCAAGATCGCCGAAATGCTCCAGTCGTGCAAGGACGAAGCCACTCCTTTGCAGCTCAAGCTGGACCAGATGGCCAAGATGCTGGGCATCATCTGCCTTGCGATCTGCGGCATCATTTTCATCTACGGGCTTGTCAGGGACACTCATCTTGGGCTCATCATGGAAAAGGGCTTCATGTTCTACCTGAGAGCCGAGATGAAGGACATCGTCGAACTGTTCATGACCGCCGTCAGTCTGGCCATCGCCGCCGTTCCGGAAGGGTTGCCCGCGGTTGTCACGATTTGCCTTGCACTGGGCATGCAGCGCATGATTCGGAAACACGCTTTGATCCGCAAACTCCCGGCCGTGGAAACCCTTGGTTGCGCGACCGTGATCTGCTCGGACAAGACCGGGACTCTGACTCAGAACCAAATGACCGTAGTCCAGGCCTGGACGGGAGGGAAGGGATATAAGCTGACCGGGGAGGGTTACAGCCCGGTCGGCCAATTCGTAAACGCCGACGGCCCCATGGACCCGGCAGCCGACAGGAACCTCGCGCTCCTGCTCCATGGAGCATGCCTGTGCAATGATGCAAAACTCGAAAAAAATGATGAGGACCAGAAGGAAGAGTCCTGGCGCGTGATTGGAGATCCGACCGAGGGGGCCATGGTGGTTGCCGCCGCCAAAGCGGGGCTGTGGCGCAGCGAGGTCGAAAAGGCGCTGCCCAGAGTCCAGGAAATCCCCTTCGACTCCGATCGCAAGCGAATGACCACGATTCATCAGATTCAGAACGGAGACAGCCGGCTGGATTTCAACGGCTCCACCGCAACGGCCTTCGTCAAGGGCGCTCCGGATATCATCCTGGACCTCTGCACGCATGCGTTGTCGAACGGCAATGTGGTTGCCATGACCGAGGAGAAGAAGAAGGAAATCCTCGGTGTCAACGTAGATCTCGCACGCCAGGCTCTTCGAGTCCTCGGCGTAGGCTACCGGCCGATGGATCAGGTGCCGGCCGAGTGTGTTCCCGAGACTGTCGAGCAGGACCTGATCTTCGTCGGCCTCATGGGAATGATCGATCCGGCCCGTCCTGAAGTGAAGGAAGCCGTGAAGATCGCGCATGACGCGGGTCTGAAAAGCGTCATGGTAACCGGCGACTATAAGGATACCGCCGAAGCGATCGCAAAAGAGATCGGAATCCTGAGAAAGGGCGGCAGAGTCTTGACCGGTGCGGAACTGGACAAGATGGACCAAAAGGAGCTGACCGGGATCATCGACAATGTCGATGTGTGCTGCCGGGTTTCGCCTGCCAATAAAACCCAGATCGTCGACCTCTTCAAAGCCAGGGGACATGTCGTAGCTATGACAGGCGACGGCGTCAACGACGCCCCCGCGCTCAAGCATGCCAACATCGGCGTGGCCATGGGCATCACGGGAACGGACGTTTCGAAGGAAACGGCCGACATGGTGTTGACCGATGACAATTTCGCAAGTATCGTCGCAGCAATTGAGCAGGGAAGGATCATCTACTCGAACATCAGGAAATTCGTCTACTTCCTGATCTCCTGCAATATCGGGGAAATCTTGATCATTTTCCTCGCCATGCTGTTCGGCATGCCGATGCCGCTGAGGCCCGTGCAATTGCTCATGCTCAATCTGATAACCGACGGTGCCCCCGCCCTGGCTCTGGGCATGGAAGAGGGGGATCCCGACATCATGAAGAGTCCCCCCAGACCGCCCAACGAGTTCATAATCAACTGGGAGATGCAGGTCGGCATAGTGGTGCAGGCTGTCGTCATGACAGCCGCGGTGCTGGTCTGCTATTTCATCGGCCTCCGGATGTATCCCGGAGAAACGACGCATGCCCAGACGATCGCGTTCGGCGCGCTTTGCATGTCCGAGCTGCTGCGGGCTTTCACGGCGCGGTCCGAGCATCACGGACTCTTCACCATCGGAGTCTTCTCGAATAAATACATGGTATGGGCTGTAGGCGGATCGACCATTCTGGTTCTCCTGTCCATCTACGTCCCGGCATTCCAGCCATTCTTCGATACGGTTCCGCTGTCTTTTGGGGATTGGCTTATGATGACACCGTTCATCCTGATGGCCTCCGTGGCTGCGGAAGTAACCAAAGTCTTCATCCGCAGGCGTTCCCGGAAGATGGCGGCCATCGCCTGAAATCCAGTGCCGTAAGATGATCTCGCCGCAGGTGCGCCGGGGGGGGTTCAACAACCTCCGCCCATCCTGCGGCGAGGCATCGTTATGCCGGCACGATGCATGGTTCCGTACGATTATACGGTCCCGCGCGGCTTGCCTAATCCCTTGAATCCGTGTACCAGCTTTTCCTTCCGTACGAAATCCCAAGCCTTCTCATTCGCTTGCGCAGAGTATTGGGGTTGATGTCCAGAATCTCCGCAGCCCCGCCCGGTCCGTTGATCTTGCCACGGGCTTTGTCCAAAGCCTGTCTGATATGCCGGATATTCACCTCTTCCAGCGAATCGGCGGGCTCATCCGGGCCCGGGGCTTGAACAATCCTGCCATGGGAAACCGCCTGAGGAAGAAGCGCTTCGAAGGAAAGCGGACCAGTCCGGTGCAGGATCAAAGCCCGTTCGATCGTATTTTCGAGTTCCCGCACGTTGCCGGGCCAGTCATAGGCGATAAGTCTGTCGATCGCGCCGGGGGCTAGGACTGCCCTCTCCTTGAGCTTTAGCTCAATGGACTTGCGCTGGATGAAATGATGCACCAAAGCCGGAATATCTCCCTTTCTCTGTCTCAGCGGCGGGATCATGATCGGGAAGATATTGAGACGGAACCAGAGGTCTTCCCGAAACCGTCCCGAGGCGATCATCCCCTCCAAATTTCTGTTGGTGGCCGATATGATACGGATGTCCACCGGTATGGAGCCGACTCCTCCGACACGCTCGATTTCCTTTCTCTGAAGGACGTGGAGCATCCTTACCTGTGCCTGCAGAGGCAGTTCTCCGATTTCATCGAGGAAGACAGTCCCCTTGTCCGCCCGTTCGAAACGCCCTCTCCTCTGGCTCAGGGCGCCCGTGAAAGCACCCTTCTCGTAACCGAAAAGCTCGCTGTCCAGAAGGGTCTCGGGGATGGCGCCGCAGTTCACCTTTATGAACGGCCCATCCTTGCGCGGGGAATAACTGTGGATAGCATGGGCGAAAACCTCCTTTCCCGTGCCCGTCTCGCCGAGCAGCAAAACGGGACTGTCGAGGGGGGCCACCTGTTCGACCATCTTCATGACCGTGCTAAGGCCGAAATCCGCGCCGACGATCCGATCTCCCGAAACCGAATGCAGCTCATCCAATAGATACCGATTATCGTCGGCCAGCATCTGCTTCAATCTTAAGACTTCCTGATGCTTCAGCGTGTTCGACATGGCAATGGCCAGAGGTTCCCGGAGCATCCGAAGCAACCGCGCATGCTCCTCGGAATATTGATTCAGGCCGTCCGCGACCATCCCGAGGTTGCCGATCTGGTTTCCCTCAAGCTTCAGGATCATGACGATCAAAGAGACATTGCGTTTCAGACCAAGTCTTTCCATCATCTCCATGGAAGCCACATTCGGGTCGGGCTGGTTGACAATCCGGACGATCTCGCCCTCTTCCCAGAAGGCGATCCTTTCGGTGCGCCCCTTATCCGGCAAAGGCATGACCTGCTCGTAGCCTTCCACCAGGTCGTCCCCGACCATCGCCACAAACCGCACGACATTCAGGTTGAAATCCAGAATATTCAGGCTCATCTGAATCACGGGCATGAAACGCCCGATATATTCGTAAAAGCGTTTCAGGGCCGCTTCGATATCGAGACTGCTGCAAAGACGCAGGGTCGCCTCGCGGAAAAATACATTATCATCCACCAGCATCATGTTCCCCCTCCTTCTTTCGCCCTTCCATTTCGCAGCCTTCGAGAACCGGCGGGACTCTATAAGCCCCGCCACGGTCCGTCGGTTTGCGGATCTTTTTGCCGTGGGACAAAAATATACCATAGCACAATTCATTTTGTCCCATGGGATAAAAATCAAAACCCGCAACCTGGAATTAACATTAAGTTATCGATTGTATTACATAAAATCCCTTGGCACGTTATTGGCTTATTAGGATGGCACGAGCCAAGGAGAATTGTCATGAAATGGGTCGAAATTATAACGTTGCGTTCTCTCGCAAGAGCCAATCAGCAATTGGTCGAGGAACTGCTGCAGCAGGTTTTCGAGCAGAAGCAACTGGGGCTCCCGGCTTTAATCAGGATTTACCATCATGGCACGGTGGAGACTGATTTCAGCATTCACATCCATTGGGAGATCGAGGGGCAACTTCCGTGCGAAAGTCCTCTGGGGCTACAGATATCCTATGCCTTGAGGGGCCTGGGGTTCCTCAATCATTCCATCTGGATCGAAACCGCGTGCCTGGAGTGACCTTTGGGGGCCGGCGAGCCGCAGATCGTGCGGTTTTGTGAGTGAACAGTATCCTGAACAATGGTTTGGAGGTCTAATGCAAACGAAGAAGCAGGGAGCCGGAGCACGAAGAACAGCCATCGCCCTGGCGGCTGTTGCGAGCCTGATTTTGCTGAGCGGCTGCGAAGAGGGACATGGGAAACAGCAGACCGCGCCCGCGACGGTCCCCGAAGTTGCCACGGTCGTAGTCAAACCGCATCAAATCGAGCTTACCACCGAGCTTCCGGGGCGAACCGCCGCCCACCTTGTCTCGGAAATCAGGCCGCAGGTCAACGGCATCATACAGAAACGGCTGTTCCAGGAGGGCTCCGATGTAAAGTCCGGCGACCTTCTCTACCAGATCGACCCCGCCCCCTTCCAGGTGGCCCATGATTCGGCGAAAGCCGCTCTCGCAAAGGCGCAGGCCAATCTGCCGTCACTCCGCGCGCGGGCCGAACGATACCGGGAATTGCTTGGCGACAAAGCGGTAAGCCGGCAGGACTATGACGATGTCGTGGCCGCCGTGCAGCAGGCGGCAGCCGAAATCGAATACTGCAAGACACAGGTCGAAGCGGCTCGCATCAATTTGGGCTATACCCGCGTCACCGCCCCGATCTCGGGTCGCATCGGCAGGTCCGGCGTAACCGGCGGCGCCATGGTAACCGCTTACCAGCCCGCGCCTCTTGCAACCATCCAACAGCTCGATCCCATTTACGTGGACGTGGCGCAATCGTCTTCCGAACTCTTGCGTCTGAGACGGAATCTGGAAGCGGGCCGGCTTAGCACGGACGGGCAGAACGGGAAGAAGGTCCGCATACTCATGGAGGACGGAACACCCTACCCCCTGGAAGGCATTCTGCAGTTCCGCGAGGTGACCGTGGACCCGGTAACGGGGTCTTTCACCCTGCGCATCGAAGTTCCCAACCCCAGCCATCTGCTCTTGCCCGGCATGTTCCTGCGAGCTGTCGTGCAGGAAGGCATTGCCGATCAGGCCATCCTTGTTCCCCAGCAGGGAGTGAGCCGCAATCCGAAGGGCGACTCCATCGTGCTCGTTGTGGATGATGGAGGGACCGTCCAGCAGCGGATGCTCACACTGAATCGAGCTATCGGCGACGACTGGCTGGTCGCCTCCGGTCTTTCGGCCGGAGAGCAGGTCATCGTGGAGGGCATGCAGAACGTACGGCCCGGCACTACCGTGAGGGCCGTTCCCCGGGACGGCGCCAAAGCCGGCGCGGGATCCCCGAATGCGGGCGAGGCTTCCTCGCCGCGCCCCCACAAAACCGGCGCACCGGCATCGAATTCGGACAGCCCATCCAGGTAATAGAAATAACGGAGGACTTTAGATGTTATCGAAATTTTTCCTCGACCGCCCGGTTTTCGCGTGGGTTATCGCCATCATTCTGATGCTGGCCGGCGGTCTTGCCATCTATACTTTGCCCATATCGCAGTATCCTCCCATCGCGCCGCCCTCGATTGCGGTCGACGCCTATTATCCCGGCGCCTCGGCGGAAACGGTGGAAAACAGCGTCGTTCAGATCATCGAGCAGAAGATGACCGGCTTCGACAAGCTGATCTACATGTCGGCCAAGAGCGATTCGGCCGGCGGGGGGAGAATCGAACTCACCTTTGCTCCGGGCACCGACCCGGACCTGGCCTGGTCGCAGGTGCAGAACAAACTGCAACTCGCCATGGCGAGTCTGCCCGATACGGTGCAGCGCACCGGTGTCAAGGTCAGCAAATCCACCAAGAACTACCTCCTGATCCTCGGCCTCATATCGGAAGACGGCAGCATGGACGGGATCGACCTGAGGGATTACGCGCAGTCCAATATTGAAAAGGTGCTGGCGCGCGTGCCGGGCGTCGGGGAAGTGGAATGCTTCGGCTCCCAATACGCCATGCGCGTCTGGCTGGACCCGGAGAAACTCAACAACTACAGACTCACGATCGATGATGTGATTGCGCGCCTTCGCAGCTACAACGTCGAGGTTTCAGCCGGGCAGCTGGGCGGAGCCCCAGCGGTGGAAGGACAGCGGCTCAACGCTTCCATCATCGTCCAGAACCTGCTCAAGACCCCGGATGAGTTCGCGGACATCCCGCTTCGAATCAATCCCGACGGCTCCAGCGTGAGCATCCGGGATGTGGGGCGCACGGAGCTTGGCACCGACTTCTACTATATCAATGGTTTTTTCAACGATGGCAAAAATGTCAACAAACCCACCGCGGGTATGGCCATCCGGCAGGTGGCCGGCGCCAATGCACTGGATACCGCCAAAGCCGTGAGAGCGAAGATGAATGAGCTTTCAGCCTACTTCCCGCCTGGCATGAAAGTGATCTATCCCTATGACACGACTCCCTTTATAGAGGTATCCATTGCCGAGGTAGTCAAGACCCTGTTCGAGGCAATCCTGCTCGTCTTTCTGGTGATGTATCTTTTCATGGGGAATATCAGGGCCACGCTCGTCCCGACCATGGCCGTGCCCGTAGTGCTCCTCGGGACTTTCGCGATCCTCGCCTTGCTCGGATTCTCCGTCAACATGCTCACCATGTTCGCGATGGTCCTCGCCATCGGCCTCCTCGTGGACGACGCGATCGTCGTGGTTGAAAACGTGGAGCGGGTGATGCACGAGGAAGGACTCCCGGCCAAAGAGGCGACCAGCAAATCCATGGGAGAGATCACCAGCGCGCTGGTCGGAATCGGCCTGGTCCTCTCGGCGGTGTTCGGCCCGATGGCGTTCTTTACAGGCTCGACCGGAGTCATCTACCGCCAGTTTTCCGTGACCATCATCGCAGCCATGCTGCTCTCGGTTGTGGTGGCCCTGGTCCTGACTCCGGTTCTCTGCGCCGCCCTCCTGAAACCCATCCCCAAGGGGCACGACCCGGCGGACAATGCCTTCTTCCTCTTTCGCCCCTTCTTCCGCTGGTTCAACCGGACATTTCTCAGGGCCAGGAATTGGTACCAGGCCATGATCGGCCATATCATCGGCAAGAAGGCCCGCTACCTTCTCATCTACGTCGTCCTGGTGGCGGCCATGGGCTTTCTGTTCCAGCGCATGCCGACCGGCTATCTCCCCGATGAGGATCAGGGCATCCTGGCCATTCAGGCGTCATTGCCCTCGGGTTCGACCCTGGAGCAGACCGAGCAGGTCCTCGTTGAGATCCGCGACTACGTGATGGAAGAGGAAAAGGAAACGGTGGGCACCTGCTTCACAGTCGCCGGCATGGGGTTTTCCGGTACCGCGCAGAGCGCCGGGATGGCTTTTCTCCAGCTCAAGGACTGGTCCGTGCGCAACCGGCCGGACCAGAAGGTGAATAAACTGGCGGATCGCTGCATGACCAGATTCTCGAAGATCCGCAACGCAAGGGTGTTCGCGTTCCCGCCTCCTCCGGTTATCGAACTGGGGCAGGCCGGAGGGTTCGATTTTGAGTTGCAGGACCGCGGCGGGGTAGGCCATCAGGCCTTGATGGAAGCCAGAAACCAAATGCTCGGCATGGCCGCCCAGGACCCGAGGCTGATGCGGGTGCGCCCCAACGGCATGGAAGATGTGCCCGAATACCGGGTCGATGTGGATTGGAAGAAGGCGGGCGCGCTTCAGGTGCCCATCGACACCATCCACAATACTATCTCGGCGGCATGCGGCAGCGCCTATGTCAACGATTTCATCCAGGGCGGGCGGGTCAAGAGGGTCTACGTCCAGGCGGACGCCCCGCACCGAATGCTGCCGGGCGACATCGAGCAACTCTATGTCCGCAACGCGGCGGGCACAATGACGCCTCTTTCTTCGCTCACCTCCGGCCGCTGGACCTATGGGCCTCCAAAGCTGGACCGCTTCAACGCGTTCCCCGCGGTAAACATCTGGGGCGAGCCGTCTCCGGGAACAAGTTCCGGAGATGCGATGAAGGCCATGGAAGAAATCACGGCGAAGCTCCCCAAGGGTATCGGGTTTGACTGGACGGGCCTCTCCTACCAGGAGCGAATGGCCAAGTCCCAGGCGCCGCTGCTCTATGCCTTTTCCATGATCGTCATTTTCCTCTGTCTGGCGGCTCTCTATGAAAGCTGGACTCTGCCCATCTCCATTATGCTGACTTTGCCGCTGGGCGTCATCGGCAGCGTTGTGGCCTCATCGTTTCGAGGGTTTCCGAACGATGTCTATTTTCAGATCGGGCTTCTCACCGTCCTCGGACTCACGACCAAGAATGCCATTTTGATCGTCCAGTTCGTCCAGGACAAGCTCAAGGAAGGGATGGGACTCTCCGAGGCTACGCTGGAAGGGGCAAAACTGAGGCTCCGCCCCATCGTCATGACCTCGCTCGCCTTCGGTTTCGGCGTTCTTCCCCTGGCAATAGCGACAGGTGCCGGCGCGGGAGCGCAAACGGCGATCGGGACGGGCGTCCTGGGTGGAATGATAGCCTCAACTTTCCTTGCGGTTCCGTTTATTCCCCTCCTCTACGTGGTGGTGGTGCGGGTGTTCGGGAAAAAGCAAGGCGCCCTGCTCCAATAAGACCAAAGAGCGTTCAGGATGATACCGAGCTTTCAGACCGTGGGGAGCCGGCTCCCCACACCCCACCCGCAGCTGCGCTGCTCATTTCGGCGCGTGCGGCGGGCCGCTGGCCAGGCCCAGGCCGCAAGCGCCATAGCGTTCGGCCGAACCTGAGGGAGGCGGGGGGCCTCCGACGGCGGCTTTCCCTGCTCGTTTCAACAGGTAATACGCCTTCAGGGTCTGCCCTATGAGTTCCCGGTTTTGATGGCAGAAAGGCTTGAAGATCGACCCGCGCCGGAGCCTTGCCTGATCCATGCATCCGCCGCCGCAGTAAAGCCCCGCGGGGCATCTCAAGCACCCCGGCATATTCAGGATGTGCCGGTTCCTGTGAGTATCCCCGACCCTCAAGTATTTCACTTCCCCGCCGGAAAGGGTACCTACCCGTCCTGCCATATTTCCGGCCCGTTCGTAGCAGTCATAGATATCCCCGCGCGAATCCACGACACGAAGCAGATCGGAGCCGGCCGCGCAATATCTTGCTTTCAACCGGCCTTCCATGCCGGCGCCATCCATGAATCGGGATAAGCTGCGGGCGAACCGGGAGGGAGGACTGTTTTGCAGGAAGGCCACACGCTGAAAGAGTTCGGAAAACCCTTCGAAATAAGACGGAGGCATGTCCTTGGCGTCAAAAGAGCTTATCGGTTCAAAATAGACATAAACATGGTCCTGTCCCAGGATTTTTTCCCGCTCGAGATACTCTGTCAACGCCCGCGTGGATTCGAGCCCGTTCGGATGAAGATGCAAGCGGATGCTTGTGTTCGTTTTGAGCTCGATCAACGTGCGAATTGAGTGGATTATCGCATCAAAGGTGGGAGCGCCGGACCGGGCAATCCTTGTCCTGTCATGAAACATCCGCGCACCGTCCAGCGTTACCTGCACGTTATTGATTTTCCCCTTCTCCGCGCCCATCAGGTCCAGCATCTTCGGCAACAGCACCCCGTTGGTCGAAGCAAAGACCATGGCCCCATGCTTTCCGGCGTAATGCAAGATCCGCTCTATCGCTCCGCGATTACCGGGAAGCAGCGGCTCGCCTCCGAAAAGCAGGAAACTGATTTTGTTCCTATGGCAGCGCGGGAAGAGCTTGTTGAAATAGACGCGGAAGAATTCTTCCACGAAACCCGCATCCATGGAAGGAATATCATGGTTTTGCCGCAACGCGGCTTGATAGCAGTAAACGCAGGAGAGGTTGCATTCGTAGGTCAGGATAAAGGCGATCGCTCTATCGGAGTTGAGCCTCTTACTCGCTCTTTGATCCTCTTCAAGAATATGTCCGGCAAGTTTCCTGAATTCTTCCAGCTCGCCTCTTGCGGTCAATTCCGTCAAATGGCCCCTTTTGACAAGGTGCTCTTTTTCAGCCGGCAAGAGAAAGGGAAAATCCCCGAAATCCCTGCTGGTCATCAGCATACGGCCCACATCGGACGGAATGAGGTCCATGCGCGATGTAAAGCCGTTGTAGAGCAGAGACAGACCTTCACCAACGTCGACGAGGTTAAGATAACCGCTGGCCCTCAGGTTATTTTTTCGCGTTCTTCCCATATCCCTCCCGGGGCGCGAAGCAAGACTCGATCCCGCATGCCCTCCGTCAACTCCCGGATGCGGCATTCCTGTTCAGAAGGAAGCCGGATTTGAGCGTCTGTTCGACGAACTCCTTTACCTGGAGGCAGAACGGCGCGGACGGGTCACCGTCCCGTGCCTTCATCCGGTTGACGCATCCCCCGCCGCAGTAAAGCGCAATGGAACATTTCAAACATTCGGGTTTGTCTCGAAGATGCGGTTTCCGATACTCTTCGCCGCGCTCACAGTGCTTGAACTCTCCACCGGCGAGGCTGCCGATCCGCCTCTCCTTGCGCCCCGCGTCGTCAATACACTCGTAGATGTCTCCAAGCGAATCCACAACGCAATGAAGGCCGGCGACGCACGTCTCGCAGTGCCTGCGCACGGGCTGGACCCTCAAGGCTTTCATTTCCATAATTTGCTTGAGGAATGCAAAGTGAGCGGTGGGCGGACGGTTTTGCCTGAACGCGACTTTTTGAAAGAGCCTGGAAAACAGATCGTATTCCTGCGGGGAAAGGACTTGGGGATGAAAATCTTCCGTGGACCAGAAATAAGCGCTTACGTTGCCCTGTCCCAGGATTTTTTCCCGATCCAGGTATTCCACCAGCGCCCTGGCGGACTCCAGCCTCTCGGGATGAAGATGAATGCGGATAATGGCATTCGCTCCGGCCTTCATCAATTCGCGAACCGCGAGAATTGTCTGCTCGAAGGTCGGAGCACCGGATTGAGAGCGCCTTTGCTCATCGTGAAACGCAGGCCCCCCATCCAGCGTTACCTGCACGCTATTGATTTTTCCCTTCTCCGGACCGATCAAGTCCAGCATTTTCGGCAACATAACGGCGTTGGTCACAGTGGAGACCGCAACCCCGCGATCCTTCGCGTACCGCAGAATCCGCTCTATCG
>JAJFVB010000312.1 GCA_021372055.1 Desulfobacteraceae bacterium
TTCTCCCATCCGGCTACAAGGTCCTTGCCGATCAGCGGTATATTACCCAGCCAGGCCGGTGGAGGCGGTACTTCAAAGTTCGACAGCAGCTTCACCCAGTTGGTAATCCGATCCGAGTTCGACACAATTGTGTCGATGGACAGCCAGAGAGGCACCACGAGGACGCAGAGAAGAACAACGGTCATCACCGCCACCGCCAGTGATCGGCGGCCCCAAAGTCGGCCTTGGATGGAGATCATCAAGGGCCAGGTCGCCGTTACTATCGTCACCGACCAGATCGCGGCCCCGAGAAATGGCTTGAGGATCCAGAGCGACGTACCAAGCAGAGCGGCGATGACGAGCACCGCAAATAAGGTGCGGGTAATGTCGCGAGGGGGTTCAGTCATGGAAAGTTCCTTTCGGCTCGCGTTCGCGTAAAACCGTGATGAAAAAGCAAGGCAGAGACTACGCGGCAAAGTGATGCGCCGCGTCGGAACAGAGTTGCCTGAATCTCGTGTCCCGTATACAGCCTATGCCCGAAGACCCAATTGCGTTCAAGATAAAACTAATGGAAAAGAGCGGGGGAAATGATTTCCCCCGCGCCCCCTCGGGATTTCCGTCGCGGCCTTACGCGCACGCGCGTCAGGCCCGCCGCAAGCGCCAAAATGAGCAGCGCAGCTGCGTGTGGGGTGTGGGGAGCAGGCTCCCCACGGTCTGAAAGCCTGGCATCATCGGTTGACACCATCCGGAAAAACTTATATATGTGTAACCACATAACTTTTAGCATCAGGTACAGAACACGTTTAATAGGGAATCCCGTGAAAATCGGGAGCGGTCCCGCCGCTGTAAACGGGGACGAAATCCGGAGAAATCCACTGTCTTGATATCTGAGATGGGAAGGATCGGAGAGTAGGGAGATCCGTAAGCCAGAAGACCTGCCTGACGCTGTATTGGGGATCGGTGCGTGGAAAGTCCGATACCCGACCGAAGGATCAAGTGAACCAGGGTGCAATCCTTAGGGCGTTTTCATGCTCTAGGGATTTTTTTTTGCCCGAGGTGGGCTGCTCTCCGCTTGCGTTGGCGAATGCTCGTAAACCGTTGACGCGTGATTGGATCGTCTACAGGAGGTGCGAAAACTTTTGATCGTGAATACCGATAGCCGAACGGATTAGTTCGGAACCGTCCGCATCGATCCAAGGGAAGGAAGTGCAAGTCTTCCGCCGCCCCGCGACTGTAACCGGGACGAAAGCCGCACGATGCCACTGCCATGAAGGCATGGTGGGAAGGCGCGGTGAGTAGGATGACCGGGAGCCAGGAGACCTGACCGATGCTTGCCATCACTCAAATCCCCGAGGGGGGGAAGGAGTCTCGCATGAAGCGCGCAACCATTGCGTCGATTCTCGTTTGTCTCACATGTTGTGCCCCTATCATCAGTGGCGCCGCTGAATCAGAACCCATAAGAACCGAAGCCGTCCAAAACCAGCCTGAGACTCAAACCGGCAGCAAAACCAAATCCAACGAGGGTGCTGCGACCAAACTGGAAGAAGTAGTGGTTACGGCAACGCGCGTTCCCACACCGGCAAAAGAACTTCCCGTTCCCGTGCAGGTCATTTCGAGAAAAGATATCGAAGGCGCGCGCGCCAACGATTTGTCGGAAGTTCTCACCGAATATCTCCCCGAGCATTTCCAGAAATACCCCGGCGCTCTCACGTCCGTCAGCATCAGGGGATTTCGGAGCGATACCACGGGCGTTGACATCAAAGGTCACGTGCTGATCCTGATCGACGGCCACCGCGCCGGAACGGGCAATATAGCCGCCATTCCGCTGGATAATGTGGAACGCATTGAGATCGTCCGCGGCCCCGGCTCGGTGGTCTATGGATCGGCGGCCATGGGAGGTGTTGTCAATATCATCACGCGGAAGGGCAAAGGCGATCCTTCCCTGAATGCAGGCATGGAGTATGGAAACTGGAACTACTTCAAGGGGCGCGGCGGTTTTTCCGGGAGCCTTCTGGACAACAGGGTGGGAGTTTCGCTGACGGGGCGAACCATCGCGAGGGGAAGCTATGAATCGGGAGGGGGAACGAAGATCTCCAATACCGCTTACAACGACGAAGCCTTTTCGGGGAGCATTGCCGCCTCCGTCAACCCGGATCACAGCCTTTTTGCTGTCGGGCACTACTTTCGAGCCTGGGACATCGGGACTCCAAACCCTACCTACATGACGCCCGACCTTGTCGATACCAAGGACATTCTGAGGGGATACGGATCGCTCGGCTATGACGGGGCGTTCCCGGATTGGGGAATGAACTGGCACCTCAGTTATTACAACGTGTTCGACCAAAACCGGTGGCGATACCCCGAAGCGGCTTACGGATATACGTCGGCAACAACCGAGCAGCAGACGCAGGGAATTCGGACCCAGGCCACTTTTCCCACGCTTTCCTTCGGGCGCCTCCTTGTCGGCTTCGACTGGGACGGGATTGACGTCAACAGCTACACAAATCCGGCCGGCTATCCGTGGAGTCCGAACAGCACCTATAACAACTATGCATTCTTCGCAGAGGAAAAAATCGACTGGAACAAGCTGACACTGCTTCTCGGCATTCGATACGACCTGTTCCAGGAAGAGATATTGCCCACCGAAGGGCTCGATGTACGTCAGGAAAACCGCGATTTCGGCCATACCAGTTGGCGGACGGGGCTCACCTATAGATTCGTTGACTGGCTGAGCGGCCGTGCCGCCGTCGGAAACGCTTTCACCATACCATCCGCGGACGAGTTGGCCGGGCGTTACCAATCCGGGCAGTGGATGAAGATCGTCGGCAATCCCGACCTCAAGCCCGAATCGGGGATCACCTATGAAGCGGGACTCGACGCCGAGTTTGCCGGCTTCAAAACCGGTATCGGTTTCTTCTACACGGATTACAGCGACAAGATAACGGGCGGTTTCCCCACCTGTGTCGACGGCGACTGCACCTGGACGACGTACCGGAATGTAGAGGGAGCCATTCTTTCGGCAATCGAGGGATCGATCAGCTACAAGAAAGCATTTACGCTTGACGAAAGGCCTCTCACCCTGAGGCCCTACATGAATTTTGTCTACTATACGCAACGCGAGCTTGAGGACGCGACCCTGATCCAAACCCTTAACTCTGCAACGGTCCCCTACGTGCCGGTCTGGGATGCCACGGCGGGCATTGAAGTGAACTACGATCGGAAATGGACTCTGCTTTTCGGCGGTTTCTACACAGGGGATGAAAAGCAGCAGAACTTCAACTACCTGTCTCCCACATACAACCAGGCCATGGACAAGGGAGGGTTTGTGGTCCTGTCAGCCAAGCTCTCCTACCGTCCCGCAAAGTTCCTTGAAATCTATCTGGCCTCGGACAACCTGACCAACAGGGACTATGCCTTCGTTGACGGTTATCCCATGCCGGGCAGAAGCGTGCGCATAGGCTTCGAAGCGCGATACTAGATTCCGAAAGAGGAAGAGATCATGGCCGGATTAAGTACTTATACCATGAGCGTTCAAGATGATGCCAGGCTTTCAGACCGTGGGGAGCCTGTTCCCCACACCCCACACGCAGCTGCGCTGCTCATTTCGGCGCTTGCGGCGGGCCTTTGGCCAGGCCGCAAGCGCCGAAGCGCCCGGCCTGACGGGCGTGCGCGTAAGGCCGAACCCGAGGGGGTGCGGCGTCCTTTCTTGCACTTCCTGGTGCTGTTCCTCCTGTTTGGCAGCGGCAACGCTCTCGCGGCGGACCGCGACCGGGTGGTCGAAGGGAAACTCATCCGGACCAATCCGGTTGAACTGCCGCTGGATTACGTCCGATCCGCAAGGGTGGAAGAAAGAAGCATCTTCAAATTCCCCAACAGAACATTGGTCATTGAGTTCAAAGAGCCAATGCGGGTCACCTCCACGCTAGAGGGCGAGAAGAGGGGGATAATGGCGGTTGGAAACCATTATTTTCCTCCACCGTGCTGGAGCGTTGAAGAAAGGCTCGGGTGCAGAAAGTTTAAGGAACACACCTTCAGAGCGATCGGGAAATCTCAAAAGAATTGCTGCCTGCTCTTTACGGGCGCGGACATGCGGAACCTTTCGATCCGGACTGCGCGATTCAGGGAGATGTCGGTCCACGCACTGGTAACGGCCGGGGTGCAGGGCAACGCCATGCGCGCGTCCGTCGACGAAGGACTCTTCTATGAACCGGGGACTATCAACATTGTGCTCCTGACGAATATGCGATTGACTCCACGGGCGATGGCCCGGGCGATTATCGCAGCGACCGAGGCCAAAACGGCCGCCATGCAGGATCTTGATATTCGAAGCTCGGTCAGCCCCGCAAGAAGCCAGGCAACCGGGACCGGAACCGATGAGGTACTGGTCGTGGAGGGCAGGGGACAGCGTATCGACGGCGCGGGAGGGCACTGCAAGCTGGGGGAATTGATAAGCAAAGCGGTCTACGAAGGTGTAAAGCAGGCCGTCCAACGGCAAAACGGGCTCTCAACCGGCCGGGATGCATTTCGGAGGTTGCAGGAAAGATGCATTGATATGTACAGGATCTTCAGGAAGTGTACCGGCAGCGGTGAGGAGCCCGGTGCAGCCGGATACGTGACGCGCCTCGAGGAACTCCTGCGCGAACCGCGCTATGCTTCATTTGTCGAATCCGCCTTTGCGCTCAGCGATGCCCACGAAAGAGGCCTTCTTACAAACCTGGAAGGCTTTGGATCATGGTGCCGGAGTGTGGCCGAGGGAATCGCCGGGAGGGAAATCGAACCATGGATCGAACATGTTACCGAAGAAGAGGTCCCTGTCGTCATGAGGATGTTGCTCAATGCTTTTCTGAATGGACTTTTTTCGAAGGAGCGGCAGTTAGCCTGCACCGATTTCCCCATTCTTTCGCAGTCAATCCATTAACCTGGGGCATGGAGCCAGCGCGTGCAGCGGAAAACCAACCGGTTCATCGAGGACTTGGAATTCCTGCCGGTAGAAGATGGGACACAGATCCCAGATCTCCTTGCGCCAGCGTATCGCGGGGCGGACGAGGGTGCTTCAGCCCCGGCATTTGCCCTGACGCCGCTGGAGCTGGCTGCGGACGGCCCTGCTCCTTTCCCGGCGCGAAAAACAGCCGGAGGGGACTTCGGCCTTGGCCTGGGTGGAGCGCTTCTCTTTCATGTGCTTGCGGCCATCGCCGTCTTGCTTTTGCCGATTGTTCAGTCGTCTCCGCATTGCCGGGAGAGTCTGGTCAGAGTTTACCTGATGGAAGCGGAGAATGCCGGGAAGGGGGCGGGCGCGGCGGAGATAACCGGTATCGGAAAGCATCCGGAGGAGTCGCCCCCGCGCGGCGAACTACAGGGTGCTCCGGATACCCCGGTGGCTGCTCAAACGGTACAGCAGGCACCGACAGCGGCGGACCGGGAGAACCCCGTCTCACCTTCCAGGGCAAGGCACACACCGCATGCCGCAAGGCGGATTGCGGCTTCCCGCATAAGTCCGGCAGCCGTAAAGGAGTCCGCCTCCGACAAGGCCGGTGTGGGCGCAGCCCTCAAACAGGGGCAAGACACCGGGAACGGAAGAAAAACGGGTGCAGTCCCGGACAAGTCCGGACTGGGATGGCCGTTTGCAACCGGGAGCGGTGCCGAGTTTGAAGCGGCACGAATCGATCATGCCCCGCAAGTTGTCAGGAAAATCGAACCAGCCTATCCGAGTAGGGCGCGAAAGCAGGGTATTTGCGGCAAGGTGGTAGTGAGATTTCTCGTGGAGTCGGATGGCAGCGTTTCGAGACCCTTCGTTGTGGAGGCGCGTCCGGCGGGATATTTCGAACAAAGCGCCCTTGAAGCCATACGCCAGTGGCGGTTCAAACCCGGCTGGTTCAAGGGGAGAGCGGTTTCCACGTGGGTTACGCTGCCTGTTCAGTTTCGATTGATCGAAGAGGATTAGCGGGTAAAAGAGATGATGCGCCTTGTAAACATGCCAAGAGGTAATCACGGACGTCTGGGCCGAATGGTCTGCCTGTTCACCCTGGTGCTTGCGTTTGTCCTCTGTGCCGGCAAGAGTGGTGAATCAAGGGAGATCAGGGACCAGGCAGGCCGGACAGTGTCCGTTCCCGACAACCCCGAGAGGGTCGTGTCCCTGGCTCCCAGCGTCACGGAAATTGTCTTCGCTCTCGGAGAAGGCGACCGCCTGAAAGGAGTAACCGAGCATTGCGATTTTCCGGCCGCAGCCCTGGCCCTGCCCAAGATCGGCTCCTATGTCCACCTCGATCTGGAAAAAATCGTCGCGTTGAAGCCGGACCTTTGCATCGGCGTGCGGGACGGCAATCCCCCGAACGTGGCGGCGAAGCTCCAATCCCTGGGCATACCTGTCTATGCGGTCGATCCCAGAAATCTGGGCACCATTGTAAATACTGTTCTTGAAATCGGGCGGATTCTGGGGGCAACCCAAAGAGCCGAGTCCTTGGCAAAGGAGATGATTCAAAGGATCGAGCAGGTAAAGGATCGCCTGGCCGGAACGGAACAACGCCCGCGGGTTTTTTTTCAAATCGGGATCGTGCCGCTCGTTTCCGCAGGAGGGAATACCATTATCCACGAACTGATCACAACGGCAGGGGGTATCAATTTGGCCGTCGGACCCACGCCTTATCCAAGGTTTAGCAAGGAAAAGGTCCTCGCGCTCCAACCGGATGTCATTATCATCACGTCCATGACCAGGGGGCAAGACCTCGAACAGGTGAAAGCCGACTGGGAACAGTATGACAGTTTGCCGGCTGTTCGCAGCAAGCGCATCGCTATCGTCGATGCAAATCTCTTCGACAGGCCGACACCACGCATCGTTGAAGGTCTGGAGACTTTGGCCGAAATCATTCACCCGGATCTATTCTGATGTGCGCCACGGCCTCTCATCCTTCTCCCATTTTGAAACGCGTCCTGACAGTATCCCTGCTGCTGGGAATACTTCTTATCGTCTGCGCATTTCTGGGACTGTCTCTGGGATCTACGGAACACGGCATCAGGCAGTTGTTTGCCGTTCTGAGCGGCCGTGCCGATCCGGATCCGACTCTGTGGAATATCGTATGGCGCATCCGGCTTCCGAGGGTCATACTGGCCGCACTGGTCGGTGCGACCTTGTCCCTTGGAGGGCTCGTTTTCCAGGCCCTGTTGCGCAATCCCCTGGCCGAGCCCTATATCCTTGGAGTTTCGGGAGGATCGGCCGTGGGAGCCATTTCAGGCATCTTGTTGGGCCTTTCGCCCTTTCCCGGCGTGGCCTTCCTCGCTTTTGCCGGAAGCATGTCGACCCTTTTCGTGGTGCTTGTCATTTCATCAAGAGCGGCCATGAAGAAGGACTCCCTGATTCTGGCGGGAGTCATGGTCAATGCGTTTTGCTCCTCCGTGATTATGTTTCTCATCTCTCTTACCCAGGACTCGCGTCTCCACAGCATCCTGTTCTGGCTGATGGGAGATCTGACGATGCCCGATGCCAATCGGACATTCCTGCTTCTGATCATCCTATTGCCCTGCTTCGCTTTCGTGTTTCTCCTGGCGCGCCCGATGAACATTCTGCTCATGGGGGAGGAAATGGCTGCGAATATGGGGGTGAATGTGCGCTTCATGTCGGTGGGCCTTCTTCTGGCAACGTCCCTCATGGTAAGCGCGGTCGTTTGTCAGGCTGGTCTTCTGGGGTTTGTCGGACTGGTCATGCCGCACCTGCTGCGGCTTGTCTTCGGACCGGATCACCGCCTGCTGATTCCCGCTTCCATCTTGGGCGGAGCATCCTACCTGGTTTTATGCGACCTCCTGGCAAGATCGCTTCCGGCGCAGGGAGAGATGCCCGTTGGAGTGATCACCGCCATGATCGGAGCGCCTCTTTTCATCATACTTTTGCAGAGGTCGAGACGATGACGACAGCTCTCAAAGTAAGAGGTCTGAGCCACAAATTCGGGAGGAGAACCGTTTTGAATTCCGTTTCCTTTTCCGTGCACCCGGAAGAATTTTTCATCATCATCGGACCGAACGGCTCGGGGAAAACAACCTTGGTCCGGGCGGTTTCCGGCGGAATCAAGCCTCAAATGGGACACGTCTCGATATTGGGGCGCTCCGTGCAGGATTGTTCGCGCAAGGAGCTGGCGCAAGCCATCGCGCTGGTGCCCCAGGTGCCGCCTGCGGACGTGCCGTTCACCGTCGCCGAAGTGGTGCTCATGGGACGCTCGCCTCATCTGGGACTGCTCGCAGTCGAAAACAGGGAAGACTTTCATCTTGCAGAGCACGCCATGTCTTTCACCAAGGTTCGGCACCTTGCAGGGCGCAGGCTGGATCAACTGAGCGCGGGGGAAAGACAGAGGGTACTGATCGCACGAGCCATCTGCCAACAGCCCCGAATCATTGTTCTGGACGAGCCAACCGCACCTCTGGACCCGGCGCATCAGGTTCAGGTCATGGACCTCCTGGACAGACTCAGGTGGGAGGAGAATCTCACGATAATCATGGTCTCCCACGACCTGAACCTTGCCGCGATGTATGCGGATCGCCTGCTGCTTCTGAAAGAGGGCAGAGTTGTCGGCTTGGGACAACCGGGCGAGGTGCTTACCTTCCAGACCCTTGAGCAAGCCTACGGCTGCGTTCTGCTGGTCGACGAAAACCCGCTCAAGAAAGTCCCCCGGGTCACTCTGGTACCTGAATCAGTTCTGCAGCCGGGTTTGCAGAAAGGCAGGGAATATCCGGGAGCCTG
Source organism: Desulfobacteraceae bacterium (assembly GCA_021372055.1). Classification (GTDB taxonomy): domain Bacteria; phylum Desulfobacterota; class Syntrophobacteria; order Syntrophobacterales; family Syntrophobacteraceae; genus SbD1. Next base: position 8,705 of record JAJFVB010000312.1, read on the forward strand.
AGTCCAGATGCATTCTTGTGGTTACAGCGATAGGTGAACAGCATACGAGGTTCGCCTTTCGACATCAAAGATCATTTCAGGCTGCATCGGGTCCTGATCCCCGTATCCGGTCTTATGTGCTCAACGCCTTTCGGCATCAAAGATCATTTCAGTAAGAGTGACCGGTTGATCCTTATCCAGGAAATCGTGTGCTCAACGCCTTTCGGCATCAAAGATCATTTCAGGCCGCAGCTACAACATGCCCC
>JAJFVB010000001.1 GCA_021372055.1 Desulfobacteraceae bacterium
CGTAAGGCCCGCCGCAAGCGCCAAAATGAGCAGCGCAGCTGCGTGTGGGGTGTGGGGAGCAAGCTCCCCACGGTCTGAAAGCCCGGCATCATCTTGAACGCTCATTGGTATGAGCGGAAATCCGGCGGAAAGATCTTCACAAATCCCTTATTGACCGGTATTTTGCAGAAATGGAACAATGCACCTTGGAAATCTACACCAGGAGGGGAAACCGTGGAAATGGATTTTGACGTCGCCATTCTCGGGAGCGGTCCGGCCGGATTGCAGGCCGCCGTTCATGCCGTCCGGACAAAAGCGAAGGTCGCGGTCCTCGGCAGGATGCAGAGTAGTTCGCTCTTCAAGGCGCACATCGAAAACTACTGCTGCATGAATTCGACGGTTTCAGGCGAACAGATCCTGAATGAAGGCAGAAACCAGGCCAAAAAGTTCGGAGCCGTCATACTCGACCAGGACGTCCTCGCAATGGAGCGCGATCCCGACGGCAGGTTCAGGATCAGGCTCGAATCCGACGACACTCTCCTGTCCTGGTCGGTTATTCTCGCCATGGGCGTATCCAGGAACCGGCTCAACGTGCCCGGCGAAAAGGAACTCATCGGCAAGGGGGTGAGCTACTGCGTGGATTGCGACGCCAACTTTTTCCGCAAGCAACCCGTGGCGGTGGTCGGCAACGGCAGCGCCGCCGCATCCGGCGCACTGACCCTGCTTCTCACGGCTAGCGAAATCCACCTGATCTGCGATAATCTCGAGGTTTCCGAGAATCTGCGATACCAGCTCGAATGCAGCAGCGCCCATGTCCACAGCGGACGCACGGTAAAGTCCATCCTGGGAGAGACCGGGGTCGAGGCCGTCATGCTCGACAACGGCGAAAAGATCGAGGTGAGCGGAATCTTCATAGAGCTCGGCGCAAAGGGCGCCATCGAACTGGCTTCCATACTCGGAGTGGCCCTGGATCCGGAAACAATGCGTTATGTCGCCGTAAACAGGCTGCAGGAGACAAACGTCCCCGGCCTCTATGCGGCGGGCGACATTTGCGGTCCTCCCTGGCAGATGGCCAAAGCCGTCGGCGAAGGGTGCGTGGCCGGGCTGGAGGCCGCCTCATACGCCCGCAGGGAGCGCTCGAAGGCCCGCTAGCCGCCCGACCACGGGGATTTTCTGTGGTGTGAACTCCCACTGTCGAAAGGGATCATATGACGGCCGAAAAGATAAGGGAATCTGTCATCGCCGGCACTTGGTATCCCGCTGACGCGGCATCGTTGAGAAGGGAAGTCTCCAAGTATCTTGACCGGGCCGTGCCCACCGCGATTGACGGTGAGCTTCTCGGGATCATCGTGCCTCACGCCGGTTACCTCTACTCGGGCGGCGTGGCCGCCTACGCCTATAAACTGCTTGTCCGGCACCCCTTCGACCGCGTGCTGATCCTCGCTCCGAGCCACCGCGCCAGCTTTTTCGGCTCGAGCATCTATAACCTTGGCGGATACCGGACCCCCCTGGGCATCGTTGCGCTGGACCGCGAAATCATCGACCAGCTCTACACGAACACGCCCCTGATCAAGTACGTGCCCCATGCGGACCTGACCGAACATTCCCTCGAAATTCAGCTTCCTTTTCTCCAGCGAGTGCTTCCCGAGTTCATGCTCACGCCCGTCATAATGGGAAACCAGGCTTTCGATTACTGCACCAGGCTGGCCGATGCGATCGTATCCGCCTGCGGGGGGAAGCGCGTGCTTCTCGTTGCCAGTACGGATCTTTCGCACTATTATCCTTACGAGGAAGCAAAGCGACTCGACTCCATCCTTCTCGACCGGCTTCAGGCTTTCGATACGGAAGGGCTCGCGCGGGAAATCCAGAGTGAACACTGCCAGGCTTGCGGGGCGGGTCCTGTCCTGACGCTCATGCTGGCCGCAAAAAAGCTCGGCGCGGACACCGTCAGCATTCTCAATTACGCCAATTCGGGAGATGTCACCGGGGAGAGAAGTTCAGGGGTGGTCGGGTACATGGCTGCCGCTATTTTCAACAGCAAAGAGGGTGGAGTGAAAAAGGACAAGGACAGGTCCGAGGCATCAATCGACCTCGGATACACATCCGAGGAGAAGGAGCAGCTTCGCGGATTGGCCCTCAAAGCCATCAGGAACCGCTGCCTCGGAGAACCCGCGCCGCAGGAAGAGTCTCCTTCGGAGCATCTGAGCGAGCCCCGTGGGGCTTTCGTTTGCCTCCACAAGGAAGGAGAGCTTCGCGGCTGCATCGGAAGGGTCGAATCGACCAGGCCGCTTTGGGAGACGATAAAGGAAATGGCCGTCGAAGCTGCGTTCAGAGATCCCCGCTTCTGCTCCCTCGAGGAGGAAGAACTCGACAAGATCGATCTCGAAATATCCGTCCTCACACCTCTGCGGCTGATCGAAAGCCCTTCGGAAATCGAGATCGGCAAGCATGGACTGCTTATCCGAAAGGCATTCCATTCCGGCCTTCTGCTCCCTCAAGTGGCAACCGAACATGGATGGGACCCGACCGAATTCCTGCAATGGACCTGCGCCAAAGCGGGCCTTCCGAAAAAGGCCTGGCGCGATCCCGATACAAAGATATACATATTTTCGGCCGATATTTTTTAGAGCGCCTCCGCCTCTTCGCCGCACTTCCGAAGAGGCAACGCGCCGGAATCGAAAGTCAAAATCATGGCTAAGGTACTCGATCTCAACGAGGGCCGCAGGCGTCTGGCGGCAAAGAAGGGTTTCGAGCCCTGGTCGCGCCGCTTCGGAATCGGGTTCGACGACTCCACGTCCATTCGCCGCCTCGAACACCATGTCATCGGGTTTCTCATACCGGGCGGGGAGGAGTCGGCAATGGCCCTCTACGAGCTGATCATGGCGATAAAAGGGCTCGGTCCGGGGCCTCGCTTTCAATTTCTCGAAAACGAAAACAAGCTGGATGTTACCGACATAACCCTTTTGCTGCTCGACCTGCTGCGATTCGAAGCCATGTTTCGTCTCGAATGGCTCGAAGACTATCCTCTCCTGAAGGTGCCCCTGCTCGACCTCGTGCAGCGTTTTGAGGATAACGCCATTACCGCCCGGCAAGTCTTGCCCCGGCTTTCAGCCGCTCATCCGCACTACCCCGAGTATCTCGCCGAATTCGAAGGCGATCGGAATATTTTCATCAGAAAGCTGATCCCCGAAGCCATCAAGGTCTACTGCGCCCGGCACGGGGATGCGGAAAAGCCCTGATCTCCGCTCCGGCACCCGAATGAGCCCGCCACCCAACTCGCCGGCGCAGCTACGATCGGGACCGGCGCTCGAAAGAACCGGAGCCGCCAGCGCATGCCGAAAGAACGCTTCCACCTGTTTCTTGCAGATACATGTTTCAGGTCCCTGAGACAAACCCTGCCCGCCTCCGTGCGGATAAACGAATTCTCATTTCTTATCGGCGCGCTTTCTCCCGACATCTTCTTCTACGACATTCCTTCGTTTTCCCTCTCGCCGATGGGCAACGCTCTGCACGATTTGATAGACAAAAAGGGGATAGCACCCATCGAGGTCTGGCTGGCCGACATGGCGGGAAAGCCGTGGATAAGACCTTCGTGGGTCAACGGCTTTCACGAGGAGACGGCGAACCCCGACACTCGCATGTCCTGGGGGATGGGATTTGCCTGTCATTTCCTGGCCGACGCCATCTGGCACCCGGTAATCGACCGTTTGAGCCGCACCCTCGATTTTTGCGAAAAGAAGCGGCTGCGTCCGATCGACTGCCACCGTTTGCTGGAGTGCGAACTGGAAGGGTATTGGCTGGACCGGTCGAAAAACCCGCAGTTCTATACGGGTCTTCTGCGCGTTTTCATGCGGGACCGGGAATGGCTGCTCAGGATAGCAGGCTGCTACCGCAGCTTTCTGGAGCACACCGGATTTGTCCCGGCCCCCTCGGAGGCGCGCATAGCGGGATGCTATCAGGACCAGAATTTCCTGCTCCGGCTTTTTTCCAACCGGACGCTCGGATACAACAGGGACCGGCTGCTCGCATCCGGCCCGACGCGCCGACTCGGAGCGCTCGTCGTACCGGTCCGGCCCCTGCTGCCGGAGATATTTTCCTCGCTCTTCTCCGATGAGGAGAATCTATTCAGCGAAAAGTTCCTGTCCGGGGCGATTTTTTCTATCGAGTCCCGTCTTTGCGAGCTTTCAGAACGGCTTTCACCATTCCTTCCCAGTTGATGCCTTCGCGCCGGTAGAGCTCCCCGGGCTTTCCGGATGTCCCGTAAGCCGAAACGCCAAGCCGCACGAGACGGCACGCAAGACCCCGGTCCGCGATCACCGCGGCCACGCGGGACCCGAGTCCAGTATCGACGTGATGGTCTTCGGAGGTAACGATCAGGCCGGTTTTTGCCGCCTCGACCACGGCTTCCCCGTCCAGTGGCTTGATGGATGCGAAGTTCAGCACCGCCGCTTCGATGCCGTGCTGCGAGGCAAGCTCCTCGCGCGCCCTGAGCGCATGATGCACCATGGGGCCGCACGCAAGCAGCGCCGCGTCGTTGCCCCCGCGAAGCAGGTCCGCCCTGCCCGGTTCAAAGCGGTAGTTCCCGGCGTACGCGGGAGCCCCGGACTCATCCAGCACCGGGGCCATCTTGGACCGCCCCATGCCGACGAAGAAATTCCCCGGCCGCTCGGCGATATACCGGATCATCCGGTCCGTCTGGTTCGGATCGGCTGGCAGAAATACGGAGAAGCCGAAAAGGGTCTGCAGCAGCCCCATGTAGTCGATACACTGGTGCGTCTGGCCGTCCTCGCCGACATCCAGGCCGAGGTGGGTGCAGACCAGCTTGAGGTTGGTCTCGTTGATGTCGTTTAGCCGCATCTGGTTGAACACTTCGGTCACCCCAAAGGTCCCGAAGGTGCTGAAAAAGGTCGCGAACCCTTCGCGGCTCATCGCGCCGGAAGCCGTCGCGGAATGATGCTCCTGGATGCCGGATTCGAAAAACGCGTTTTCGCTGAGTTTGTGAAAAGCGTTCATCTTGACCGAGCCTTCCAGGTCGCAGCTGAAACCCACCACTTTCGGCACCTCCTCGGTGTTGTTCAGCCGCGCAAGGTCTTCCAAGGCTGCGCCGTAAGCGGACCGGTTGTCGGTGGAACTCCCGGCGGCATACGTCCGGGGCTCTCCGCCCTCTATCCGGGGATACCTCTGCGGCCGCCGGAAGTGCTGCTGAAAGGCACAGTTGGAACTCCGCTTCGCCTTGAGTTCCGGGAAAGGGTTGTCCAGTCCCAGTTCCGCGAGCGCCTTCACGGCATCTTCCTCGCCCAGGGGGCTGCCGTGATACTTGGCCCTGTTTTCCATAAACGAGACGCCCTTGCCCATAATGGTCCGGGCTATGATCGCGGTCGGGAACCGGGGATCCCCGGCTTCGTAGTTGTAAACCTTGCGAAGAGCGCTGAAGACCTGATCGAAATCGTGCCCGTTTTCGACATAGACAACATTCCAGTGCGCCGCGGAATACTCTCCGCGAATCTCCTGCGGCATAACCGTGTTCGTGCTTCCGCAGATCTGGAGATAGTTGCGGTCGATGAGGCAAGCCATGTTGTTCAGGCCGTATTTGACGGCGAAACGCCGGGCTTCCGAAATCTGTCCCTTCTGCTGCTCGCCGTCGCCCATGAGGACGAAAACACGGTTCTTCTTCTTCCGAAGCTTGAGCGACAGCGCCATACCGGTCCCGGCGGAGAGTCCCTGACCGAGGACTCCCGTGTTCCATTCGACACCGGGAACACACGACTCCACATGCCCCGTGAAGGCCGAACCCGAACACCTGTACTCAAGGAAAAGGTTCTCTTCCCTAAGATAGCCGAACTCGCAGAGCACGCTGTAGACGCCGGGGCTGATATGACCCATGCTCACGAGAAGCCGGTCGCGCTCGTCCCAGCAAGGGTTTTCGGAGTCGTGAGCCATGGTGCTGTAGAGCATAAGGAGGAGATGCAGCGAGGACATGGAGCCGCCGGGGTGGCCGCTGCCCGCAAGCGTGGTGCATACGATGATTCGACGCATGCAGCGAAGCCACATGGCTTGGAGGGTGTTTTTCTGCTCCTCCGTAAGCGAAGTCTGTTCCAGCGATACTCTGAACATTCCGTTTTCCTCATTTGCTGTTTGTTTTAAGCTTTCGCCGCCGCAGTGCCCAGGCGCGCAAGGACCGCCTCGGTAAATTCCCCGATCGACTTTGCAAAAGGCGTCTTTTCGCCATCGTTTAGAATCGGCTTTCCACGGTCGCCGCCCTCCACTACCTTCGGCTCGAAGGGAAGTTCCCCGAGAAAATCGATTTTCATGGCATCGGAGGTCCTGAGTCCGCCACCCGTGCGGAAAATTGGGATGAACTCGTTGCAGTGCGGGCAGAACATCCCGGACATGTTTTCAACAAGCCCGAGAATCTGCATGTTCACCTTCCTGCAGAATGTGATCGATTTCCTTACATCGGCCAGAGCCACCTCCTGAGGCGTTGTGACGATAATCGCCATGGCCTCGGGGATCAGCCGCGAAACGCTCAGGGGTTCATCGCCCGTTCCGGGAGGAGAGTCGATAACGAGAAAATCCAGGTCTCCCCAATCGCAGTCCGCAAGGAACTGCTGAATAACGCCGTGCTTTATCGGTCCTCTCCAGATGATGGGAGAGTCGGTGTCCTCGAGCATCGACTCGATGGAGACGATCTTCAGGTTGGGGCTGTAGGGATAGGGAACTATCTCACGCTCGGAGGTGATGTTCAAAGGCCCGTTCAAGCCAAACATCTTCGGGATGCTGGGACCGTGCAGGTCCACATCCAGCAAGCCCACTTTGAATCCTCTTTCCGCAAGCGAAAGAGCAAGATAGCAGGCCACGCTGCTTTTCCCCACGCCGCCTTTTCCGCTCATAACCACCAGTTTATTCTTGATGCGCGAAAGCCTGCAGGCCATCACCTCTTCTTTGGCTTTCTTTTTTCCGCCGGCTTCCGTGCAACTCGCGCACGATTTTTGACCACATTCCATGGATTTTCTCTCCTGTTTTCCGACTCGGGTAAATGAAATGCGTAACCTTAAAAGGTATCTTCCCCGATGTCAACTTAGAGGGAATATTATGCAAAGCATAAACGGGACAATCACGGCTCCCGGATTGTTTATCCCAACCTTCTGATTATATTCCCTTCCGGACACGCGGGAAGTTGCCCCCGCGGAAAAACCCGCTTTCTTTTCGTAAACATGCGTTTCCATGTGTCTTTCCGATGATCGGATCCAAAAAATCGTGTGATTCGCATGCGGGCATTTGCCCAAACATGCAGGGACATTTACTTTTTCCGAACAATCTGATAAGCATCATGGGAGTAAGGCCCGTTCCGCGACCACGTGCGAGATCCCTCTTTTTCCCATCGATCCGGGCCTCCCAAGATTACCGCGGCTGTAGGGTTTTCGAGACTTTTCCTTCTCAGGGCATTTATGGAAGAACAAATAACTCTGATTCAGGCGTTCAAGCAGGAATTCGATCTGCGCGAAGAGCAAGTCAAGCAGCTTCAGCTCTCCTGTTTCGTCGAAGGCATTCCCATCATGGATGCTTTCGAAAACATCGCGATAACCGACGAGAACCGAATCCTGCGCGTCCTGTCGAAGCATTTGGGCATACCGATGCTCGAGAGGGAAGACTATCCGGAAAAACCCGTTCTTCTCGAGGGCGTTTCCATGTTCTTCCTCAGAAAGCACTCCGTCCTGCCGATTCATGTCGAAAGCGGCCGGGTTCGCGTTGTCGTGAGCAATCCGATCGACCTGGGACTGCTCAATATCCTCGGCGGCTATTTTTCCGGAATGGATGTGGACCTGGTCATCGGCCAGCGCGAGGAAATCCGCACCGCCATAGACAGGCTGTATGGAACGGCGGCCCGGGAGGCGGAAGCTCAATCAAGGGACGGACTCGCCATAAACCCGGACCGGTTCGAAGAAGACCTGGAGCATCTCAAGGGGCTGGCCCAGGAGGCTCCGATCGTCCGGCTCGTAAACGTCCTCATATCCCGCGCGCTCGATATGCGCGCATCGGACATACACTTCGAACCCTTCGAGCACGCGTTCCAGGTGCGTTGCAGGGTTGATGGCGTACTCTTCGATCTCGACCAGCCGCAAAAGGGCATGCAGTCGGCCATCGTGAGCCGGCTCAAGCTCATGGCGAATCTGAATATAGCGGAAAGGCGCCTCCCTCAGGACGGCAAGATCAAACTGCGATTCGGAAACCGCGAAGTCGACATCCGAGTTTCGACCGTTCCGACCATCTACGGAGAGAGCGTCGTATTGAGGCTTCTTTCCCAGGAGGGCGTCGACTACAACCTGGCCAACCTCGGCATGGACAAGGCGGACCTCGACTACATCGGAGGCCTCATCGAGCGGCCCTACGGTATGATCCTCGTCACAGGCCCGACCGGGTCCGGCAAGACCACGACTCTCTACGGCGTCTTGAAAAGACTCAACTCGGTAACCCGAAAGATCCTGACCGTCGAAGACCCGGTCGAGTACCAGATAAACGGCATAAACCAGATACAGATAAAACCGCAGATAGACCTGACCTTTGCCAACACGCTCCGATCCCTCGTCCGGCAGGACCCCGACGTCCTTCTGATCGGCGAAATCCGCGACAAGGAAACGGCGGATATCGCCATCGAATCCGCCCTGACCGGTCACATGGTGCTCTCCACGCTCCACACCAACGACGCCCCCGGCGCAATCACGCGCCTGCGCGATATCGGCATAGAATCCTTCCTCATGGCCGATTCCCTTCTGGCAGTCCTCGCCCAGCGTCTCATACGGCTTCTCTGTCCTTACTGCAAAGAGGAATACGATGCCCGGGACGTCGACCTGAACCGGCTCGGGGAAATTCTGCCCGACCTGCCGCCCAAGCTCAAGCTTTACAACAACAAGGGGTGCGACAGGTGCGGCTACACCGGCTACAAGGGCCGACAGGCGATTTTCGAAGTTCTTCAGATAAGCGACGATGTCCGGTCTGCGATCGTTGCCGGCAAGGACGCCGGCACAATTTCCCAGACGGCCTCCCGGCTCGGCTATCGGCCCCTTGTTCACCACGGCTTCCGCAAGGTGGTGGACGGCGTGACAACACTTTCCGAAGTGCTGCGGGTGACGAGCCTGTCCTGACCCGCGGGGATAGATCCGGATTATGAGTTATTTCCAATACCAGGCACGCGACGCGAGCGGAGAGGTCCACAAGGGAGTGATGGAGGCGCTCTCCGAGCTTGACGCCGTCCGGAAGCTCAAGTCCGGCAGGCTCTATCCGATCCGGGTCAAGGCCGTAAAGAGCAGGAAGAGCCGGAGCGTTCCGGAGGAGCACATCATCAGGTTTTTCTTCGACCTCTCCGACCTGCTCCTGGCCGGGCTCCCGCTGGACCGCGCCCTGAGCCTCATCAGCAGCAACCAGACTCACAAGGGCTTCCAGCGCATAGTCAAGGGCCTGCTCGAAAGCGTGCAGGGCGGCAGCGACCTTTCGGGCGCTCTGGGGCAATACCGCGACGTTTTCGGCGTCCTTGCCGACCACATGGTCCGCGCCGGAGAAGCCAGCGCAACCCTCGGTCCGATCCTCAAGAGACTGGCTCAATACATGGAGCAGCGGCGCACATTCAGGCAGGCGCTGATTTCCTCGATGATCTACCCGATCATCCTGCTCGGCACCAGCATGGTTTCGATGGTGATTTTGCTGGTTTACGTCATACCCAAGTTCGCCCAGATTTTCCACGACCTGAACCAGAAGGTCCCTTTCATTACCGAGGTCATGCTCCAGATCGGGACATGGCTGAAAGACTACGGATGGACGGTGCCCCTGCTCTTCGGGGCCTTTTTCTTCGGCGCCAGGTTCCTGCTCCGCAAGCCCGAAGTCAGGAGATCGCTCGACCGGCTCCTCTATGCCTTCCCCCTGTCCCGCTACATCATCCTGCACAGCGAACTGACGCGTTTTTGCCGCACGCTCGGGACCATGCTCGAAGCCGGCGTGCCGCTTCTGCGCGCGCTGAGCCTCGGACAGGAGCTCATTATCAACGTGGTTCTGCGGGAGCGGATCGCGCCGGTCCACCAGGAAATCAAGGCCGGGCGTTCCATGAGCAATTATTTCCGCAACCACGAAACGTTCCCCTCGCGCCTTGGAACCATGCTGCGCATCGCCGAGGAACAGGGGAACCTCGGGGCCGGCCTTCTGGCTCTCTCCGAATATTTCGAAAAGGAACTGCAGCGGACCCTGCAACGCATTATGACCCTCATGGAGCCCGTCGTCATCATGTGCACGGGCGCCATCATCGCACTCATGGTCATGAGCATGTTCACGGCGATATTTGGCATCAATGACATCAAATTTTAAAAAAAGACCCTGGAATTCCGGATTCACCCTGATCGAGATGGTGGTCGTTCTTCTGATCATCGCCATCACGGTGGCGCTGGTCTTCCCACGCATCGGCTCAAGCTGGAGGAGGATCGAGGACAGCGATTTTCTCCAGGAATTCTCCGAAACGATCCGCCGCGCCCGGCTTGTCGCCATAAGCTCGGGACGGCCCGCGGTTTTCCGTCTGAACGGGTCCGAGCGTGTCTACGACATTGCAAATCCCCCGAGAAAGCCCATTCCGCTAAATGTGGAGGTATTCTCGGACCATCTCGAAAAAGACCGGAGGACCGGCGATTTCCTCATGACCTTTTACCCCGACGGCAGTCTGGTCGGAGACGATATCGACGTCGTTTTCGATCATCAGCGTGTCTTTCGCGTGTTTATTCATCCCCTGTTCGGCTCCGTAAGGGTGGTGAGGCTGGAGAAAAGATGAACCGGCATTTCCCGACCCTATCCTCTTTCCGGGTTCGCCCTCCGAGATCACGGGCCGCACGGCGTCCCGTGGCCTTCCTCTCCAGAATCCCGCGCCGAAAGGGCTTTTCCCGGAGAGGATTCACGCTGATTGAAATGCTCGTGGGCCTCATAATCGCCACCCTGGTGGTCGGAGGCGTTCTCGGCCTTATTTCGTCATCCATGAGGCACAGGTTCCGTATCGAAGAAAAGCGCATGGTCCAGCCTGTCCTGGAAGCGGCCGCCCAGACGATCCTGGCGGCCCCTTTCCGCGCGACCGAGGGCAATATCCAGCTTGCGGAGATGAGCGGTTCCCCCGTCGTTTCGGTTCGAATCGCACCGGTTCCCCTTGACGAGGCCACCGTGGGGGGCAAGTCCGCCCAGCTCTGCCGCGTGATTCTCGGGTATAAGACGGGAGAGCTTGAATTCAGTCTTCTTGTGCCGAACAAGGATACGACGGAATGAAAGCAGCAACGGCCGCCATCTTGAGCAGAGCTATCCGGGGGCATGGGCTTCGCTCCGGCGGGTTTACGCTGATCGAACTGATCCTTGCGACGACAATCTCCGCTCTGGTGATCGGAATCCTTTCGGTCTGCCTTTCTTTTGCGCTGCGCGCCTGGGAAAGCACTCAAAACCGCCAGGTCGACCAGACCACCCTGATGGTTGACTTGATAAAGCTCCAGCTCTCCGAACTCGATCCGACCCCGATCCGGTCCGAGGGAAGCGTCCACCCGGTTTTCCGTGGAAATTCCAGCTCTCTTTACTTCGTCTCGGGACATTCCGTGAAAGCGATTTCCCACGGCGTGCCCGTTGTCGTGCGCTATGCCTATGACGCCAGGAAAAAGCTCCTATCCTATTCGGAGAGGCCCTTCGACCCCTACCACGCGAAGGCGATCGAAGATTTTTCCGGCGCGGGAAAAGGACGTGAAACCAAGGACCGCCCCCCCTCATACGAGATCGAAATGCCCGCGTTTTCCCTCTCCTATGCCGGCAGGGACGCGACCCAGTTCTCCGACAGATGGGAAAAGTCCTCGGAGATACCTATTGAGGTTTTGCTGCGGTGGACCGGCGAGGATGCACGGGAGCATTCGCGCATGCTCATGGTCAACTGCCCGTTTGCGATCAGTGTGAAGAAGGAACAGGCGCCGGCGGCCAGGCAGGGAGGCAGCGCTTTCGAATGATCGGGTATCTGCGCCGCCTAGGCATCTCTTCTTTCGCGCCCTCGCCTGCATCCGAGAAAGGGGTGATTCTCATCGCGGCCCTCTGGATCAGCACCCTTGTCATGTGGTTTGCGTTCCAGATCAGCGCGGAAACCCGATTCCAGAGCGAGGAGACCATACTTTCCATGCGCAAGTCCGAGGCGTATCATTTCGCAATTGGCGGCTGCTACGAGGCCATTGCGCGCATGGGACAGCCGCCCCCCATGCGGACCGATATGCCGCTCGACTTCAACTGGCAACCGGACGGCAAACCGCGGGTTGTGGATTACAGAACCGGCGCGGCCCTTGTGATCGTCGACGTTGAGGAATCCAGGGTAAACGTCAACAAGGCCCCCCAACTGCAGCTCAGGCAGCTCATCGAAAAAGCCGGAGTCGATGAGGCATTCTCGGAGACACTGGCCGACAGGATCCTTGATTTTATCGACCAGGACGACTCGCCGAGACTCCAGGGAATGGAAAAAGACGCATACAGGACGGCCGGGCTGAACTGGGTTCCCTTTGACGGGCCGTTTACGAGCCTTGACCAGTTGCTGCTGGTGCCCGGCATAACCCAGCAGTTATTTTACGGATATGAAGGCAGCGCGAATGACGGAACCGCTGACCTACCCGAAATGTTTCGGGATTGCCTCATTCCCGGCAGATATTCCCTTTTTAGTATGCTCACGATCTATGGTAAAAATACCAATCCTCTCGGGTTTCTGGAAAGGAATCCGGTCGAGATTCTCGTCTCATGGAAAACCGGAACCACCTACCGGATTCTTTCCTTCGGGAAGAGCTTCAATGGACCTCCAGCCGTGGGGGTCATGCTCATCGTGCGATTCAGTCCGGACGGGCGCAGCCCCTATCAGGTCCTGAGCAGGAGAGTCTTCTAGGACCGAGGATTCATTCATGCTGAAAGGCATCATCAAATACAGGCCGACAACCCTGTACGCCGTCTATGTGGAGCCCCTCCGCATCGAAGTGCTGCGGGCCCATCGCAAGTGGCGGACCTGGGAGATAGGCCCGGTGGAACAGCATCATGTTGCGGAAGGCGATTCCGTTTTCGACGCCCTCCAGCACCTGAACCTGAAGGTGAAGGAGAAAGGCAGCGCTCTGCTCCTGCTCCTGTCGAGCACCTACTACACGATGCACCGCGAGCACTATCCGCTCTCGATTAAAGAACAGCTCGACGAGGCCATCAATTTCGACTGGCAGGAAAATATCTTCCTGGAAGACGACAGGACCCTGCACTTCTCGGGCCCGCCTACTCCAATCGACCAGTATGTCTCCGTCCCGATCTTCTCGATTCAGACGGAGATCTACGAAAAGTTCCGCCAGGCTTTGAACGGCTCCCTTTTTCACACCTTCACCGTCATGCCGAGCGCCCTGGCGTTCCGTTCGTTTCTGCCCTCGCTTGCCGGCCCAGGCGACGACTACCCGCTGCGGATCGTCGCACGCACCCTTGACGGCTCTCATCTCGAAGTCCACCGGTTTTATTTTGATTCCTATCTCGACACCATCCTCGTCGCCAAAGGCGTCCACAGCGCTCGTCTTCTCCGCGAGATCCTGCGCTGCGGCGGCAGTCCCGAGGACCCGGCGGACTCCCCGGCCCGTATCGACCTCCTTTGCTCCGAAGAAGAATGCGCGCGCGAGGCGGACCATCGCGGGGACTGGATCGAGGAGGGGCTTCCCGTGGAGGTCCGCGAACTGAACGGGAGCTTTACGCTCAACTGGGTGGAGCATCTGCTGAAAGAAGAAGCGATCTACACCTTCGACACCGAGCTTCTCCTCAAACCTTGGGAAATCCCCCGCGTCGCATGGCCTCTTCTCGCCCTCGTCGTGCTGTTTGCCTCCTACGCTCTCTACCAGGTGCACGCGGCGGACAGCCTCACATCCACGAGCAAGAAGCTGCGTCTCGAAGCAAGCCAGCTCGAAACCCAGTGGAAGCCGATAGAAGCGATGCAGACGCGCATCACAAAATTCAGCGAGGACCAAAAGACTTTGTCGGCGTTCAGTCTGGAAGGATACCCGCTCCTTGAGCTCCTGACCTTTTTTACGCAGGCGACACCCGAGGACACCTACCTGAATTATCTGTCCCTGCGCAAAGGGCAGCTCATAATTCGGGGAGAGAGCAAATCGGCCATCAAGTACCTCTCCGAACTGTCCAAGATCGAAGGGCTGAGCGACGTGAAATTCGCCTCTCCCGTCACCCGCAATCCTGCCTCCGATCAGGAACGGTTCAATGTTCAGCTTCAGCTCGATATCGAAAAGCTCCGCAAAAACTTCGAAAACCTGCCCATTGAAGGAACCGAGGAAACGAGAATCCCGATGATGCCCGCCAATGGGAAGCAGGGACCGCAAGAGCAGATCTCCGGGGAGAACGCGGAGGAACCGCCCGAGGAGGCGGCCGAGGAGGAGGAGGCCGGTCCGGAGGAACCGGAGCCCGTTCCGGAGGAGGAAGAACAATGAAAATTCAACGCCCCACCCTGGCGGACATAAAGAAACATCGGTTCTCCATAGCCGCGGTGATCATCACTTGTCTGGCGCTGTTTGTCGTGGACTTGCTCTGGATAGAAGACGTCGTCAGCCGGAAACAGTCCCTCGAGGAAAAAGTCAAACAGCAGGAAGAACTTATCCGGAAATACAAGCAGAAGCTTCAGCAGACTCAGAGCATCCGGGAGAATGTGGCCAAGCACGAGTCGGAGCTGAAGGAGATGCAAAAAAAGCTCTTCCGCGGCACGGACCCCTACCAGCTGGCGGCCTCTCTTAGCGACCTGCTCAAAGGCGGCAACGGGCAGAAGCTCGACATCAAGACCTATCAGGTGCTCGCCAGCAAAGAGTACGGCCTGTACCAGGAGGTGCATCTCCGGTTCAATCTCATGACGAACGTCGATGGGCTCTACTATTTTCTGTCACGGGTCAAAAACACGGAATTCGCCGTTCTGGTTCACGAAATCAATATTCAGAAGATCCAGCGGGCCAAAGGGCCGGACCTCGTCGTCAACGTTATTCTCGCCGCTCTTATGGAAAAAGGAGAAAAAACATAATTACCGGCTTCATTCTTATTGCAGGATGTCTTAGTATGCAAGGAGCAATAAGACGGGGACACCATAGTCAGTATCCCGATATAATTGCTTGTATCCGCCGACGCATTTGTTGTATTCCAACGGCGGTGCCTCAAATGAATTCTCGTCCGTTTACTCCGGCGGAAACCGCCTTCCCGTTTCCGCGCCTATTACTTGGGGAAATTCAAACCTCTTTAACAACGGGCATCTTGTGACGAAGCGCTTTGCACGACTACGCGATTTTTATGATTTCGGCATTTTGGCCCGCCGTGGTATTTTGCAGGCCAGAATAAGCAATTCCTGCCCGTCCCGGCTCAGCAGAACTCTCAGCAACAGGGGGTACTCAATATGAGAACACGCCAGTCTTTCGTTGCACTTGTGCTGGCTATCCTGCTTATATCATGTCAATCGCCGCCGCGTGTTCCGGTCAGGCCGCAACCACAATCGCCCATATTCGAAAGCCAGAGCACCCCGTCCGGATCCACCGCCGTTTCGACGGAAACGGCAGTCCAAGGCACCGCCACGACACCCGGGGCCACCGCTCAGAAAAAATCCGATGCCAAAACGAAGCCTCCCATTCCCCCCGTAATCGGCACCACACAGACCGGCCTTCTCGGCTCGACCACCCAGGAAATCTCGATCGGCGCCCCTCCGGTGGGATCGAAAGAAAAACAGCGGATCGTCTTCAACTTTGACAAAGCCGACATCGGCGAGGTGACGAGCCAGATTTTCGGCGATCAGCTTAAGCTCAACTACGTTTTGGACCAGTCCCTGCAAGGCCGGATAAGCATGTACATCGAAGGTGACTTCGATTCCGCCGAACTCCTGCAGATGGTCACGAGAGGATACGAGGCAAACGGAATCAGCGTCATTCCCCGGAAAGGGTTCTACTACATTCAGTCTTCGCAGAAGGCGGGCGGAAGCGGACTCCCCCTGGCCACGACCACGCTGCTGCGCAGCGACAAGGAGTCGCGCCCTCTTATCGTGATCTACCGCCTGCGCTTCATGGACCCGAAGCAGGCCTCCGGGCTCATCACTCCATTCCTGTCCGCGGGCAAGAAGGTGGTGCCCGAGCCGGTCACGAACAGCCTGATCTTCATTGAGGACAGCGACAACGCCCGCTCGCTTATCAACCTGCTCAAGACCATCGACATAAACATTCTTCAGGAAATCAGCATGGAAATCGTTCCGCTGAATTCCATCTCCCCCCAGGATGCCGTCCAGGGAATGGAATCCCTCATGGGCAAACTCGGCGGATTCAAGGAAAGCTCCATCAAGTCGAGCCTTGCCTTTATCCCTCTGCAGAGTTTCGGGGGCGTTCTCGTCATGGCCCAGAATCCCGAACTCCTCAAATCGGCCAGGCAATGGCTTCAGGCACTCGATATAAAGGGCGTGGGAAGCACGGAGGAGATTTACGTTTATTTCGTGCAAAACGGCCTTGCCCGCGATATTGCCGACATTCTGAACTCGGTCTACGGAATCAGCTCGGGCGGCGGCATATCGCGCAAAGACCAGCAGATCGTCCCGTCGGGACGCACCGCGAGCAGAAGCGCCTTCGGCGGTTCCTCCTTCGGAAGCTCCTCGACCGGCAGCTCCAGTTCCGCTTTCGGCAGGAGCTCGTCATACGGCACGGGCGGCATATCCGGGAGCAGTTTCGGAAGCTCCGGTTCGAGTCGTACCGCCTCGCAGCAGACTTCGGGCGGGGCGGGTGCCACGGGCATGGCCGCAAGATCCGTCGGGGGGCTTTCCCAGACGGGCAAGCCGGTCAATCCCATCTTTTCCGGCGAAGTAATGATCATTGCCGACGAAGTGAACAACGCGGTTGTCATCCGCGCCAATGCGGTCGATTACGCCAAGGTCAAGAAAACCCTCGAGACTCTCGACATCCTCCCGAGGGCCGTGCTCATCGAGGTCACCATAGCCGAGGTACAGCTCAACAAGGAATTCGAGTACGGTCTCCAGTACTGGTTCCAGCAGCATAAGGACCTGTCGGGTTTCGGGCTCTCCTTCGGAGGGCTCACGAACAGCACCACGGCCACAACGACTTCGGGGTCGAGCGCATCGACGTCCACGATCTCCTGGCCAAGTCTCGGCACCCTTGCCGGAAACGGCGTGGCCATGTCCTGGATCGCCGGAGCCCAGAACCTTGCGGTCTTCCTGAATGCGCTCTCTGCCAGAACGAGCGTCAAGGTGCTCTCCACCCCGACCCTGCTCGCCACGGACAACAAGGACGCCTCGATCACCGTCGGCGGAAGGGAACCCGTACCGACCGGATCGTACGCCACGAGTTCGACGACGGACACGAGCGGCATTTTCAGCACCATTTCCTATGAGGAAACCGGCGTCATCCTCAACGTGACGCCGCATATAAACGCGGGCGGCCTCGTCCGCCTTGAGGTTGAGCAAATCATCAGGCGTGTCGGCTCCACCGTGACCGTAGGCGCGGGGAACTCCGCACCGAGGTTCACCGAAAGAAACGTCAAGACCACGCTGATGGCTCAGAGCGGCTCCACTGTTATTATCGGCGGCATCATCGATTCTCAGCAGACCACCGGGAAGACGGGGATACCCGTTCTGCAGAATATTCCCCTGATCTCTCCGCTTTTCTCCAGTACGACGGATAATTTCGCCCGAACCGAGCTCATTGTGGCTATCACTCCCCATGTCATCGACCAGCGCGGAACGGACGCCCCGAAGGAACTTCTCGAAAAACTCAGAAGGTTGAAAATCCGAACGGGCCAGATACAGTAAACCGCACGGAAGGGTTGGCTCCGACCCTTCCACACCACACGGCCGGAGCGCCCGAAAAGGCAGCATTTGCGAAAAACGCCCTCCGCGGGACATTCCCTTCACGTTTGGAAACGCAGCTCCATGAAACTTGTGGACAGCCTGTCGGCCGTCCGGTTAGAATTCTCTCTTGAAATAGTGTCCCGATCCGTTTTCACGCTCCCCAAAAGGATCACCCATGGACTTTCTGCAACGCGACGACTGTCAGACATGCACGTTCTGGAGCGGCATTCTCGGTGCAATCAAACAGGCAATCCTGATCGCCGACAACGAAGGACGGATTCTTTTCGGAAACCAGGCGGCCGCGGAAACACTCCGGTGTTCTCTTTCCGACCTGCTCGACAGGCTTTTCCAAAATTTCATCACCCCGGAGGACCTGGACATCTTTTTCCCCAACCTGCTCTACCTCGCTCGAAACTCCCGCTCTTTCGACGGGGAGATAATGCTCGTCCGGGCGGATTCATGCCGCTTCATCGCTTCGCTTACCATGATGCCCCACCGTGAGGCACAATCGCGGCAGAACTATCTTTTCCTCAGCTTTCAGGACATCCACGATCGCAAACAGGTCGAGCAGACATTCGCCCGGGGCCATTACCCCGACCTCGTGAAAATTGCGGATGGAATTGCACACGAGATTCGAAACCCTCTGGTCGGCATCGGGGGGTTCGCGCAGAGGCTTTTCAAGGAGTGCAAAGAGTCGTCGGAAAACCGGGCCTATTTCGACCATATGATGAAAAATATCAAAAAAATCGAGAAGCTGATTCAAAAGGTCGAATTCTTCGCCCAACTCCCGAAGCCCTCGATGGGACATTCGAACCTGAAAGACGTTCTCCTGCGTGTGGCCGAGAGTTATTTGCCCCGAATGGAGCAGAGGAAGATCGATTTTTTGATCGATCTTGGAGATATAAGGCTGTGCATGGACCCGGATCTCGTCGCGAGGGCGACCGCAATCTTCCTGGAAAACGCCGTCGATGCCGTCCCGGAAGGCGGCAGGATCGCGATCAGGACACAAACCGAGGAAGGCTGGGCGGCAATAAGAATTCAGGATAACGGCAAGGGAATCAGCCCGGAAGACCTCCCCTTTATCTTCAATCCCTTCTTCAGCACAAAACCCGAGGGCGCGGGCATCGATCTCGCCATCGTGAAGAGAATAGCCGAAAGCCATCAGGGCAAGGTTGAAGTGACCTCAACTCCGGGCCGCGAAACGATTTTTTCGCTGCTCATCCCCGTTGAAAAGCGCCGCTTTGTCAGGATGTACCGGCTGGAGGACAGCGAAAGAAGGGAAAACTCCCGCTAAGATTTTCACGCACTCGCCCGTCCTCCCTGCCCGTGGATCATTCATTCTTTTTTGCTCGCCCACGTGCGGGCTATTTCAAAAAGCGTGCGCACGCCAAAGCCCGTCGCTCCTCTCGGCAACGCACCCGTGTCCTTTTCCGCCCACGCCGTACCGGCAATGTCCAGATGAGCCCACGGCACGCCATCGGGAACGAACTGTTTGAGAAATACCCCCGCGACAATCGCCCCGCCGGACCGGTCGCCCACGTTTTTCATGTCCGCCACGTCGCTTTTGAGACCCTCGAAATAGGAATCCCAGAGAGGCAGCGCCCAGAAGCGCTCTCCGACTTTGGCTCCAGCCGCGCAGGTGAATCGCGCCAGGTCCTCGCTGTTTGCCAGAACCCCGGCGATTTCCTTGCCGAGCGCAACGATGCAAGCGCCCGTAAGCGTAGCGATATCGACCATCAGCGCGGGTTTGAACTTCCCGGCGGCATAGGCGAGAGCATCGCAGAGCAGCAGCCGGCCTTCGGCGTCCGTGCTGATGACCTCAATGGTCTGTCCCGAATACGACCGCAGCACGTCACCCGGCTTGTAGGCCTTCCCTCCGGGCATGTTCTCCGTGCACGGGAGAATCCCTATCACGCGCTTTTGAAGGCCAAATCTTCCGATCGCCTCAAGCGTCCCAAGGACGGACGCCGCGCCCGCCATGTCGTGTTTCATCTCTTCGAGCTTGGCGCTTGGTTTGAGGGATATTCCCCCCGTATCGAAGGTGATGCCTTTCCCAATGAATACGATCGGATCATCGTTTTCCGTACCGGGCGGAGCGTGCTCGATAGTGACCATATAGGCCGGTTCGGCGCTTCCGGAGGCCACCGCCGCAAAGGCCCCCATCCCGATGGATCGGGCGGCCTGGATGTCCATCGTCTCGATCCGAAACCCGAACTTCGATGCCAGCTCCGCGGCCCTTTCGGCAAGGAACTTCGGAGTAACCCGGTTTGCCGGGCCTATTGTCAGGTCGCGGGCAAGGATGATTCCCGCGGCATCAGCCCGAGCGAGAGCCACCGCCTCCGCGAGCAATTCTTCGGGCCGCGCGGGGGAAAGCAGAAGCAAGACATCGGGAGCCTTCGGAGGCTCGGAGTTCTTGGTCTTGAGCCCGGTGTAGCAATGAAGTCCCGTTACGGCCCCCGTAACGATCTCCCTCAGGCAATCGGGAGGTCCGCAAGGCAGATCTTCCAGCGCGGATAGGGGGATACCGGCCCGGGCTATCCCCATGTCGCGACACTTCCGCAACGCGAATGCCGCGGCGCTTCTCAGCATATCCTTTTCAAATTTTTCGATCGGTCCCAGGCCAGCCACAACGACCCGCGGAACCGCTCCATCGCCGGAGGGCGCATAAAACACGGCCACCTCGTTCCGTTTTCCTTTGAAATCGGACAGGGCCGGCGTGTTTGTAAGCCAGGACCCGGTTCCGTTGAGGAAACTCTTGAGGCCCGGCAGCGTCTCTTCACTTTTTTCGAAAACAAAAAAAAGAACGGCATCGAGGCGCCACTCTTTTTCGGATGCAATTTCCCATGCAATTTCCATCGCAACTCCTCAATGATTCATAAAGCGCCCCGCGCAACCCGCATGCCAGCGCCGTGCATTCATGCAAACCATGATAATTACCGCCTATCGACGAAGCGGCGCAACGGAAAACGTTCCGCTCTCGCCGTCAAAATAGAGAAGCTTTTCGCTGTAGGCGGCTTCTTTTCCAGTCAATATGCGCATTGCTTCCAGAGCGGCAAGGCTTCCGAGGATGGAAGGAGTCGGTCCCGGAACCCCGGCCGCTTCCTCCTCTCTGCCTTTCGTCCTGATCGATCCGTAGATTGCCGTCATATTGAGCGCCGATCCCGGCAGAAAAGTGCTTATCTGCCCCCACCATCCGGCCACGGCCGTATGGATGAATGGAATCCCGAGCCTGCGGGCGGAAGCCTCGAGGACAAACCTGCCCTCGACGTTGTCTATGGCATCCATGACGAGGTCCACGCCGTTCATCGCCTCACCGGCATCCTCCTCGTCAATTTCGTATGGAAGCTCCTGAACACTGACGAAAGGATTCACGCCGCGCACGCGATCGGTTGCCGCTCGCGACTTCGATACGCCAAGTCTATCCGGGGTGCACAAGAGTTGCCGATTGAGATTCGATTCGGTAAAGACGTCGCCGTCAGCGAGGCGAAGGAGGCCGACACCGCATCGCGCAAGCAGTTCAATGATAATGCTCCCGAGCCCCCCGCAACCGCAGATCAGCACACTGGCGGCGCAGAGCCGGACCTGCTCCTCGAAACCAAACGACCAAAAGTTCTTCAGGTACCTGTGAGGAACAACCCCGTGCATCAGGGCTTCGATCTGAGCTTCCCCGTTGGTGATCCCGTCTTCTTCCGCCAGATCAAGCAGGGCAACATCGTCTATGACAAGGACCTGTCCGCCGCCGTGGTCCACGGGACGAGCCCATTTCAGGATATCCATCCGTCCAGTTCCCCGAATCTACTGAGGATTCACGCGCTTCAAAGCAGAAGCGCCCCCTTGCGCCAAGCTGGGCCGAAGTATATATCACGCGCGCCTTCGGCGCAAATCCGCCTTTTGCCCGTCCGCCGGGTTGGCGTCCAGTCCTAAAAAAGCATTGACAAAACCGGCTCCGCCCGTTAGCGTTTCGTCCCTGCCAATTCGCTCCGTATAAAACCAGAACAGGAGATTCATAATGACCCAGCGGATTTACAACTTCAATGCGGGACCAGCTGCCTTGCCGCTCCCGGTGCTCGAAGAAATCAAACAGGAGATGCTCGATTTCGCGGGAACCGGCATGTCCATACTCGAGATAAGCCATCGTTCCAAGCCGTTCGAAAACGTGCTGAACGACTCCATTGCCCGCGTCAAAAGACTTCTTGGCCTGAGCGAGGACTATCAGGTCCTTTTCATTCAGGGCGGGGCAAGCCTTCAATTCAGCATGATTCCGATGAATCTCGCAATAGCCGGGAAACCGCTGGATTACGTGGACACGGGCACATGGTCCACCAAGGCCATAAAAGAGGCTCGGCTGCTCGGCAAGGACGTTCGAGTGGTAGCGAGCTCGCAGGATAAGGAATTCACCTATATTCCCTCGGAGGTCCCGGTCGACGGGAAGGCGGCATATCTGCACATCACTTCCAACAACACGATCCGGGGCACGCAATGGCGAGCCTTCCCCGACGCCGCCGGTTTGCCTCTTATCAGCGATATGTCTTCGGATTTCCTCAGCCGCAGGTTCGATCCGAACCCGTTCGCGTTGATCTATGCCGGCGCTCAGAAAAACCTCGGCCCGGCCGGCGTATCAATCGTAATTCTCCGGAAGGACATGCTCGCACGCGTCCCGAAAGAGCTTCCGTCGATGCTTCGCTATACCACCTATGCCGAGAACAACTCTTTGTACAATACGCCGCCCTGTTTTGCCATCTACGTCTGCGACCTTGTGCTGAAGTGGCTCGAAGAGACCATCGGCGGTCTGGAGCAGATGGAAAAAATCAACGATCAAAAGGCCGAAACTCTCTACGGCTGCATTGACAGCCTGGGTTTTTTCCGCGGAACCGCCCGCGCCGATTCCCGATCCAGGATGAACGTCACCTTCAGGCTGCCGACTCCCGAACTGGAATCGAAATTCCTCGCCGAAGCCGGCGCGGCCGGACTCGGCGGGCTCAAGGGACACCGCTCCGTCGGAGGCTGCCGGGCATCCATCTATAATGCCACAACGATGGAAGCCGTCAGGGCGCTGGTGGAATTCATGAAAGACTTCGCTTCGAAAAACGGCTGATATCCCGCGTCTTTCAGCAGGACGAACAGCCATCCGCTTTCGCCGCCGGTTGTATTCCCATCGCAGTCGACGCGCGGAAGCGGGATCGCATTTTTCTTCTATCCGGCTCCCCGACCGGGGGGCGGTTCCCGGTCGGGCCGGAGCAAATTCTTTCCCGCACGCGACTCCACATCCGATGGTATTCACCGGCGAAGCCGTTGCAGGCCGGAGCGATCGGGGCACTGCCGTTCATGAGCACGGATTCCAAAAGCGGAAGTCTTACCGCAATCTATCTGAAGCTGGTTCTCAGCGCCGTATTCTGGGGAGGGACCTTTGTTGCGGGAAGAATGGTGTCTCAGGAGGCCGGGCCCTTTTCGGCCGCTTTCCTGCGCTTCACGGTTGCTTCCTTCTTTCTGTTTCTTTTCGTCTTGCGCTCTCACGGCTCGATTCCTCTGCCGGAAAGGCGCGAATTTTTCCGGCTTCTCCTGCTCGGCCTGACCGGTGTTTTTGCCTACAACTCTTTCTTTTTCTCCGGTTTGCAGACTGTCCCAGCGGGACGCGCCTCTCTCATTATCGCGGCAAATCCGGTCTTCATAGCCCTCTTTGCGGCGCTCCTGTACAGAGAACGGCTTGGATTTTTAAAGATATTCGGTATCTGCCTCTCGATCGCCGGGGCGGCCACGGTCATCTCCCGGGGAGACCCGGCAGCGCTTCTGAAGGGACAGCTCGGCCTCGGGGAACTCTACATCCTCTGCTGCGTCGCAAGCTGGGTCGCCTATTCTCTGCTGGGCAAAGCCGCCCTGAAGGACCTCTCACCTCTCCTGGCCGTAACCTACGCCTGTGCGCTGGGCACCCTGCTGCTCTTTCCGGCGGCCTTGAATGAAGGGGTCGCGACCGCCGTTTCCGGTTACTCCGCTACGGTATGGGCATGCCTGTTTTTTCTGGGCTTCTTTGCCTCCGCCCTGGCATTCATCTGGTACTATGAGGGGATCCGCGCCATCGGCGCATCTCGTGCCGGGGCGTTTCTCAACCTTGTACCGCTCAGCGCGGTCCTGCTTGCTTTTTTGATACTTCAGGAGGGACTGGATTCCTCGCTCGTTCTCGGAGCCGCGGGCACCATATCGGGGGTGTATCTGACAAACCGCGCTTAGCGGGGGAAGCCATCGCGGATCGTGGACAAGGGCACAAAAAGTTTGAGCTGGACCACAGGAGGACGGTCCAGCTCACCTTTAGGGAATGAAATGATCACTGGCTGCTATTCTTCTATAGGACAAGCTTTTTTGCAATTAGGAGAATTCCTGATTCCAACAAGAAAATTTCCCTATTTTGCAGTGCAATCTACAAACAATCCCGCCCGAATCCCGTGGATGTCCTATTTTTGCCGCAACCACGATCACTTACCGGGCGCACGCTTACTTTCGATAACCTCAGGCACGTGTTTTTCCGGGTCGAAGGTCTCTTTTTCCTTGCTCTTCAGCCCCTCGTGGCCGGTATCGAAATCGAGAAATCCCTGGCTCTCACCCGTATCGCCAAATCCAAGCGCGACTTTCTCCTCTTCCCCGGATCGGGACTCGGCGTTCGGCCTCAGCATCACGCCATAGATAATCAAACCGAACCCGGCCACGGAGATCAGCCCGAATATCAGGTTAAATAATAAGCGTGTCATTGATAACTCCTCGGCTTGATATTCCACCTGTTTTCAGAATAAATCCTGATTTCGATTTCGTATCCGCCCCGCCCCCCGTAGGACGCGTCGGAATACGACACGTGCGTCGATCGCGTACCGAGCTTCAGGACGGCCCCGTCACGCGAACTGAGCCTCCGGGTAAGGCTGGTCCCGAAATCCCTTGCGGAGCTCAAGACAACCTCATCCTTGTCCAGAACCGGAGTGAGAACAGCCTGCGGCGTGACGTAGCGCCTGTTCGGACCTACTCTCTCGGTAAGATCCGGAAGTCCGAAAGTCAAATACACCTGACGGTCCGCGCCACGTTCCCGCCGAACTTTGACAACAACCCTGTCGCCAAAATGCACCCTCGCCAGACGAATCTCATCGCGCTGCCGTTCCGGATCGACCCTGAGCTTTATAACCAGGGGCCCGCCTCGCTCGGTTTCGCTCCGGTGGCGCCGCTCTTTTGTAACCCGGGGCGCGGCTTTTTGAGCCTGCCGGTTCGGGGCCGGACCTGGCGGAGGCTCGATAGCATTTTTACGCTCCGTGGTTCCCTTCTCAAACGGGGCAACCTGAGGCTTGGGGTAACTGCGATTTCCCGTGCCCACGTTCGGCAGCGGCACCGGGCCCTGATCTTTTTGCTGCGGAGCGGCGGCCGACGGCGGCTGTTGAGACTGTTCCCCCGGGGTCTGCGCCGAATCGGGGCCCGGCTGTGGTTGCTGAGGTTCAACCTGCTGCCCTGATTGCTGCGTCGCCTCCGGGGTGGGCAGAGGTAGCTGAAGGACATTTTTCGACGGTTCGGCCTGGAAAAGTGCGCCCGTCTGCACCAGGCCCAATCCTGCCAGACCGACGATCACCATCGCCGTTCCAACCCCTATGAATATGCCGCGCTTTTTCACAAGTGCGCCTCCTGTAATGCAAGCGGATCGGGGAAATGCGATCCCCTGAATTCGCCCGCCCATGCCGTATGGATACGGTCCCCGGGTGATTTGAGCCTCAACCGGTCGGACCGCGAATATCCCGTCGCTTTGACCTTTCATTCGTTCAAGACGACAAGGAACGATTTTTAGTCGACACAATTTCCATTAAGATTGATCGGAGCCATTTGTAAATGCATTTAACAGAAATCTCACCGGCCGAAGAGCACATCCCCCCCGGCCTTGTCTCGCAAGCCCCTTCAAACCTTCAATCCGGCTCTCTCCCGCCGGCGCGGCAGAGAAACCCTTCACTTGAATTGCCCATTGCCGACCTTATCATTTGCTGGGTGGACCCTTACGGAAGTGATTGATTTGCAAAAAGAACAAAATTCCAAAAAGGAGGATCGTCATGGCTGGAAACATCAACTGGGTGCTCGACTACAACGAGGCCCTTTCACGCGCCAAAGCCGAAGACAAATTCGTCTTCCTCGATTTTTTCAATCCCCAGTGAATCGGCTGTCAGACAATGGATGCGGTTACGTATCCCAACCTCAAGGTAGCAGATTTCCTGAATGAAAAGGTCGTTGCGCTTCAACTCTCATCATTTGCCGAACCCTATGCGCGAGACTACCTGGTAAAGTGGACCCCCTGCCTGCTCATGCTCGACGCCGAGGGCAAAGAGCACCACAGGACGGTCGGTTTTCTGCCCCCGCTGGAGTTTCTCCCCTCCCTGAAGCTGGGAATCGGGAAAGCTTACTTCGATAAGAACCGGTACAACGAGGCGATCGCAGTCTTCGATTCGATCCTTTCCGATTACGTTTCCAGCGCTTCCGCCCCGGAGGCGGCATTCTTCCGCGGAGTCGCCCGGTACAAGAGCACGCACGAGGCAATCCATCTCAAGAAGATGTTCCAGTTTCTGCAGGAAAGATACAGAAACAGCGAATGGGCCGCGAGGGCCTATCCCTATTGGCTCCTGCCCATCTGATCCGGCCTTGATGTTTCGCCGTGCCGCCGCCGGTTGCCGGCGGCGGCACGGCATCCGGAATTTTCAATTTTGCCAAGAAAAATCGCAGCGCCAAGTTATAATTTCATATGGAAAGCATTATCGTGTGATTTCCAAAATAAGCGGAGAATTGCAGGCACGGTCCCCCCGAATCAAAAATGCATCTGTTCCAGGGTCGAAGGACAGGAGAGCGCAATGGTTTCTTATGAGTACAGGGTTTCGGTGCACCCGGCTGATTCCTTTCGGGATATGGTCTACTTCTGCTCAAACGAGGGCAGTTGCACCGCGGAACTCATTCCATCCGATCAGGTCAGGCGCATGGAGGTGCTTCTGAACGAAGGCGGCCAAAGGGGCTGGGAACTCGTTCAGGCTTCATTCGGCAAGGACGGCGTTCTCGTGTTCTGGAAAAGGCAGGTGAGTCCGGCCTGAGGTAACGCCCGGGGCGCACGCGCTCATTCCCGGGCACGGTTCACCCAGTGGAAAGCCAGAACGAACAGGACGGTCCCGAGAGCGGCGAGCAGCAGGTAGGACGCGAGGTCCACCCGTTCGCCGAACGCGGCCGAACGGATGGCTTTGGACGCATGCGTCAGGGGGAGAAGGCTCAGCACCTGCTGTACCCATTCCGGCATGCGGTCGATCGGGAAAAAAGTGCCCCCCAGGAAGGCCATCGGCGTAATGAAAAAGTTGGTCAGCAGGGCCTGGTCCGAATGCGATTTGACGAGCATTGCCAGGCCGACCGCGAGGGAGGCGAAAACAAAGCTGTTCAGTATCACCGCCGCCCAGAAATAGATATTGTACGAAAGCGCCACCCCCGACAGGAGCCCGATCACGATGATTATCGCCACTGAGAAGAGCGAACGCGTAATGCCCGCAAGGATCTCCCCCGTCACATAGGCGATATTGCGAATGGGCGCCGCCTGGAACTCCTCGAATATGTGCCAGTAGAACCTGGCGATGTTTATCTCGCTCGCGATTGCGAAGGCCTGGATCATGCTGTTCATGGCGACGAGGCCGGGTATCAGGAATTCCAGATAGGACCGGTCGCCGACCCGCACCTCCCGCCCCATCCCGAAGCCGAATGCCACAAGATAGAGCAGAGGGCCGACGGACATGGAGGCCAGTTGCCTGAAAAACCTCTTTCTGAGGATCAACATTTCCCGCTGATAGATTGCCAGAGCGCCTCTCATGGAAGGACCCTCTTTCCGGTGACGGAAATGAAAACGTCCTCCAGATTGACTCTTCTGAGCGAAAAGCCTCCCTCATGCCGCGATACCTGGCCTTTGGCTTCTTCCCTGCTCCGGAAATAGAGCGTTCGCATTTCACCGTCTGCGATCACGTCCATCGCCCAAGCTCCCAGTCCGGCCATGAGGCTTTGCGGCGAATCGAGGGCCACGATCCTCCCCTCGTCGAGAAATGCGACCCTTTCCGCCAGGAATTCCGCCTCCTCGATGTAGTGAGTGGTGAGAAAAATGGTCGTGCCGCTCTGCTGTATTTTTTTGACCAGCGACCAGATGCGCCGCCTGATGGCGGGGTCGAGACCCGCGGTGGGTTCGTCGAGGAAAAGAATCCTGGGGGAATGCATGAGAGCGCGGGCAATCATAACCCGGCGGCGCATCCCCCCGGAAAGGGACTTCACCGGGCTGTCCCTGCGCTCGGAGAGTTCTATATAGTCGAGGAGTTCGGATATCTTTGCACCGCGTTCCTTCTTCGGCATCTGAAAAAGCTTCCCGTGCAGGTGCAGGTTTTCGGCAACCGTGAGTTCGTTGTCCAGGTTGATATTCTGCGGGACAAGCCCGCACTGCCGCTTGGCCTGCAAGCCGTCTCGCTCGACATGGAAGCCGTGCAGCCATGCATCCCCGGAAGTGGGAACCGCAAGGCCGGTCAGGATCTTTATGGTCGTCGTCTTGCCCGAACCGTTCGGCCCGAGGTAGGCGAAAAGCTCGCCCTCCCCCACCCGGAGGGAAACCCCTTTCAGTGCCTCCACACCTTTGAAGCGTTTTGCGAGCTTTTCGATACGGATCATTTCACCTGCGCGCCACCGGCCGAAAACGCCGGGTATTCTGTCCGTGCACGGCATTAGACAACCCGAAGCGGCCGCCGCTCCGGTTGGTTTGCTCATAGCAGGATTTGCCCCCGCAGGAAACACCTGTTTTCGCAGCCCCACGGGTGAGGCTGAAAAACCCGGCTTCCCACCTCCATCCGGGAGTTTGGAACGGACGGCCGTTCCATTGTATAATTCGCGCTTTGGGAATATAATGATTTTTTCCTGATTCCCGCTATTGCGTTGTACAATGAGCAATCATAAGCTTATGGGGCTGTTTCGCCCATGTTCAATCCGGGCAAATGAACGAAACGTCTTTCGGAAAACTGCAGGACTGCGATAGACCTGATAGGAACCGACCCGACTTATGCAAGAGGTTCACGACAGATTGGAAGTGTTCGGTCGATGCCGGCGCTTGCTGATTAAGGTCGGCAGCGCCGTGTTGACGAGTCCCAAGGGACTGAACAGGGTGATGGTCCACCGGCTCAGCGACCAGATCGCCGAATTGCGCGAGAGGTTTTCCAAACTCGAAGTGATCATCGTTTCCTCGGGCGCCGTCGCGTCCGGGATGCGCCGGATGGGCTTGAATGAGCGCCCGCGCACGATTCCCCAGAAGCAGGCCGCAGCGGCCGTCGGCCAGGGCGTGCTCTTGGAGGCGTGGGAGGAGGCGTTCGACAAATATGACCTTCTCGTCGCACAGGTGCTGCTCACCAGCGAGGACCTTTCTCACCGCCACCGTTATCTGAACGCCCGCAACACCCTTGAGACGCTCCTCGCCCTGGGCATCTTGCCGATCATCAATGAAAACGATACAGTGGTGGTCGAGGAGATCAAATTCGGGGACAACGATAACCTCTCGGCCCTCATCGCCGGTCTTGTCGGTGCGGACCTCGTCGTCAATCTGACCGACACGGAGGGACTGTTTGACTGCGACCCGCGGTTGAACGCTTCGGCCAAGCTCATTCCCGTGGTAACACGGCTGGATTCCAAAATTATCGCGTGCGCGACACCCGCGGCCGGATCGGTCGGAACCGGGGGGATGCTGAGCAAGGTAAACGCGGCGAAAAAGTGCCTTGCGTCCGGAATCCCCATGGTGATCGCCCCCGGCAGGCAGAGGGATATCCTCCTTCGCCTCTTCGACGGCCAGCCCTTCGGAACGCTTTTCCTGCCAAAGGAACGGACATACCAGGGCAAGAAAGTGTGGCTCGCAAATCTGCCGAAACCCGCCGGCGATCTCACGCTGGACGAAGGCGCCGTCAAGGCCCTGCAGCAGCTCGGCAGGTCGCTTCTTCCGATCGGCATACGGGATGTGCGGGGCACGTTCGGCGTCGGGGCCGCCGTGAGGTGTGTCGACAAATCGGGGAACCTGATCGGCATCGGGCTCACGAATTACAAGTCCGTCGAGATCGATAAGATAAAGGGCCGCCACAGCGAGGAAATTGAAGAAATCATCGGCTACAAGCATTCCGATGAGGTCATAAACAGGGATAATTTTGTTTTGATTCGCGAACCCGGCTAGCGTGCGGATCTCCAGGCGGCCTTTTTCGGCTGCGATTCGAAGTCGCCGTCATATCGTGACTGAAACGGATATCGGAGGAATCCAGATGAGGGACCAGATAACGGAAATGGGCCGCAGGGCGCGCGAGGCCGCCCATCTTATGGCCAAAGCCGACCGCGACCGGAAGGTCCGGGCACTGGAGAATATGGCTTCCGCACTCGAGCGGGATAGTACGTCCATCGCGGAAGCAAACCGAAGGGACGTCGAGGACGCCCGGACGAAGGGTTTGAGCGCCGCAAAGATCGATCGGCTCATCATCGGCGAAAAGGTCCTCGGCGAGATGGTGGCCGGATTGAGGGAAGTCGGCGCACTGTCCGATCCCGTCGGGGAAGTCACGAAAATGTGGACACGTCCCAACGGCCTGCGCGTGGGCAGGATGCGCATTCCTCTCGGGGTGATCGGCATCGTCTACGAATCGCGACCCAACGTTACGGTGGACGCCGCCGCCCTGTGCATCAAAGCGGGCAACGCGGTCATCCTGCGCGGCGGGTCCGAAGCATTCCATTCCAATACGCGGCTTGCCCGGATCCTGCGAGAGTCCCTCAAGGAGACCGGCCTTCCCGAGGACGGCGTTCAGCTCGTCCCGACCACGGACCGGCAGGCCGTGCTTGATTTGCTGGGGCTCGAAGAATACATTGACGTGATGATTCCCCGTGGAGGGGAAGATCTGATCCGGTTTGTGACACAGCATGCCCGCATGCCCGTCCTGAAGCACTACAAAGGCGTGTGCCATGTTTTCGTGGATGAAGACGCGGACCTGCAGATGGCAACGAATATCTGCCTCAACGCAAAGGTGCAGCGTCCGGGCGTGTGCAACGCGATGGAGACTCTGCTGGTCCACGAAAAGGCGGCTCCGCGTTTTTTGCCCGCCGTCGCCGAGGCGCTGAGAAAGGAAGGAGTGGAGCTGCGCGGGTGCGCCAAAACGCGCGCGTTTATCCCCAATTGCATTGAAGCCACGGAGGAAGACTGGTTCGCCGAGTATCTCGACCTGATTCTCGCGGTGCGCGTGGTCCCCGACATGGAGGAGGCGATCCACCACATCACCACGTACGGATCGCATCACACGGAGGCGATCGTAACGGAGAACTACGCCAGAGCGCACAGGTTCATCCAGGAGGTACAGTCCTCCCTGGTTCTCGTGAATGCTTCGACCCGATTCAATGACGGGTTCCAACTGGGCTTGGGAGCCGAAATAGGCATTTCCACCTCTCGGTTGCATGCTTTCGGACCGATGGGACTCGAAGAGCTTACGACGACCAAGTTCATCGCCTTTGGCACAGGTCAGCTGAGAAGCTGAGACCCTGCGGGAGTACATTGCAGATGCGGCTGGGAATTTTGGGGGGGACGTTCAATCCTGTCCACCTCGGGCACCTGAGGGCGGCTCAGGAGGCCCTCGAGCTTCTTAACCTCGACCGGATGCTCTTTATCCCCTCGGCCCTGCCGCCGCACAAGACGGATAAATCCATAGCCGCCTTTGAGCACCGGTGGCGGATGCTCACGCTGGCAACCGGGGATAATCCCGCCTTCCGCCCCTCCGATCTGGAGCGCCATATGGCGGGCAAATCCTTCACTGTGAATTCCCTGCGAAAACTGCACGAGGATTTCCCGGGGTCGGATCTTTTTTTCCTGGTCGGCCTCGATGCGTTTCTCGAAATGGCGACATGGTTCCGTTTCATCGACCTTTTCAGGCTAGCCAGCATCGTGGTGCTCAACAGGCTTGGTTATGGGACGGAAGACGTCCTTGCATTTCTTGTAAGGCATCTGGCCGAAAATTTCGTACAATCGGGGGAAGCGGTTTTCACGCATCCGGATTTTCGTCCGGTTTATTACCTCCCGAGCACGCGACTCGACATCTCATCGACTCACATACGCAAACTCGTCGCGGAAGGCCGGTCGGCACGCTATCTCGTCCCCGAACCGGTTTTGAGTTATATTCATGCCAATTGCCTGTACGGCGTAAACGGGATCAACGGAGAGTAGGAAACACAAATGTCAGATTTGGAAAAATCGGAAGGTGAACGACAGCAGCTCAAAGACAAAAGCAGCGGGGAAATCGTTCTCGTCTGCGCAAAGGAGGCCTCCCGGTTCAAGGCGCTCGACATGGTCTTGCTGGACGTCTCGGCCTTCTCCTCGTTTGCTGATTATTTTGTCATCTGCAGCGGAAAGTCCAGTCGCCAGGTTCAGTCCATCGCCGACAACGTGGAGGAAAGCCTCCGTGAAATGGGCCTCAAGCCTCTCGGGGTCGAGGGGAAACGCGAGGGCCACTGGGTGCTGATGGACTACGGCGACATCATTATTCACATCTTTTACGAACCCGTACGCGCTTTTTATGATCTTGAAAGTCTGTGGGCGGACGCCTCCCGCCTTCCGTGGAAGGACGATGCGGAAGAGGATGTCGCGCAGCAGCAGTAAAGGCAGGAACTGATGCTTTCGTTTTTTTGCGGCATCAAATCGAAGCGGACGGTGCTGGCCGCGATGACCGCTTTTCTCTTCGCGCTCACGCTCCTGTGTCCCGCCGAAAAATCCCATGGGCTTACCCTGAGCGAGGAGAAGGAAACCGGCCGAAAAGTCCTTCAAATGGTTAGGCAGAAAATGAGCCTTGTCGAAGACGGGGAGGTGCTCAATTACGTCAGGAGCATCGGCAGCCGCATCGCCAAGCAGGTCGGAATAACACCCTACCAGTACAAGTTTTTCGTCAGAGATCCTACGGTGCCGAATGCCTTTGCCGTTCCCGGAGGCTATATTTTCATCTTCCGCGGCATGATCGAAATGATGTCCAGCGAAGGGGAGCTGGCAAGCATTCTGGCTCACGAAATCTCCCATATCCAGGCTCGACACATCCAGAGGCAAATCGACGAAAACAAGATTTGGGGCACCGCATCCCTGGTGGGAATGGTTGCGGCCCTTTTGCTTGGAGGCGGAGGAGGCGCCGGGCCCGCACTGGCCGTCGGAAGCGTTGCCGCCGGACAGACGGCCGCCCTGCAGTTCAGCAGGACGCATGAGATGGAAGCCGACCAGATGGGCTTCCGCTTTTACAGCGATGCCGGTTACGATCCCTCCGAGATGTCCTCGATGATGCACAAGCTCGACCAGCTCAAATGGCTTCCCAGCGCAAGGATTCCGAGCTATCTCTCAACGCACCCAGCGCTCGGCGAGCGCGTGCAGTACCTGGACGAAATGGCGAACAAGCAGAAGACGGCTTCGGGAAAGTCGAAGCTCAAACCGACCGTGGGCGATTTCCAGCTGATGCAGGCTACCCTGACCGCCAACTACTCGGATCCGGCCAAAGCTCTTGAACGCTTCCAGGTCGGCGAGAAGAAGGGCGAGAAGGCGGCAGTTTTCGGACTCGGCCGCCTCTACCTGAGGGAAGACAGGCCCGCCGAGGCCCTCAAGCAGCTTCAGGAAGCCGCCAGGTTGATGCCAACGAGCCCCTTTGTGCTCAGCGCCCTCGGTGCGGCATACCACCGGGCGGGCAAACTCAACGAGGCAAAGAGAGCTCTCGAAACGGCCCTGACGATCGATCCCTCGGCATCCATCGCCCATTATCGGCTGGCCATGGTGTACCAGGACGAGGGCAAGCGATCCGAGGCTCTCGAACTTCTGATGCGGATTGAAGAGCTTGCGCCCATGTACCCCGAGGTCGACTACCAACTCGGCATCGTAATGGGACAGGTGAACAAGCTCGGGCTTGCCCACTATTACCTCGGCAGGTACTATCTGCATAAGATGAATTGGCCTCTGGCGATGATGCATTTCAAAAAGGCAAAGTCGCTGATCACGGATTCGCCGGTGAAAATCGAGGAAGTAAACCTTGTGATCCGGGAGTTGGAAAAGCAGAAGGCCAAGTTCGGCAAAACCAAGTAGCAGCCGAAGGATCTATCCGCATCGGGGCTTGGCGGATGGGATCGGATGAGCTCTGCGGCGGCTTCTGGATTGTGTTGATCGGTTGGGTTCCTTTGTCTATCTGGACGCAACGGTTCCTATCACTTTGAATCATTCTCAGTCGGGAGAGGATGCCTTCCGGTGTCTATGTTTTACGGGAAAAATCTAGCCTTGCTGCTGCTCGGTCTGGCCGGTGTCGTCATATCCACGCTGACCGGCGCCCGGGATTACATTCCGTTTCTCCAGTTCCTGTGCTCCGACGCATGCCGGGAGACTTCCGAAATACTCCTGTTTTACGTTCCGCTCTGGATGTGGGGAATTTCGTTTTACCTCGCCGTTGTCGCACTCGCTTTTTCCCGCGACGAATGGCTTCCCTGGTTCGTTGCGTGCGCGGCGGGAGTTGAAGGCGCTCTGATCTGGACCATGATCCGGATGCATGCGGCTTGTGTCTTCTGCGTCGCCAACGCGGTCGTCCTTGTGTTTCTCATCGCATTTTGCCTCCGCAGGAGGCTCATCTGGCAGCAGTCGACCCTTGCGCTCCTTTTCCTCATTCTGTTCGCTTTATGGATCCCCTACGAAAATCCCGCCGGCGTCCCGTCCCGGGTGCAAACCGATGAGAGCCGGGCGGGCATTCTTGCCAGGGTCGGCGGAGAACCGATCTACGAACAGAAAATCGAGGTCCTTCTGGGCAACAGGCTCCTGGATGCCAGCCGCGAGGTGTACCGGCTCCGCAAGGACAAGCTGGACCAGCTCATTGTCGATATGCTTCTTGAAAAGGAAGCAAGAGCCCGGGGGAAAGAAACGGACAAATACATCGAGGAGATTGCCCCGCCAGGCGGTTTTACCGTGACGGATGCGGAAATCCAGGCTTACCTGGACCAGAATCGCGCAAAGTTGAAGGACTGGCAGGGCAGCATGGCCGAACTCACGGAGCGCGTAAAGAATTACCTGCAGAGTCAGAAACGTCTGCAAGCGATAAACGAGCATGCCCGAACGCTTCAAACCAAGTACCCGGTGGAGTTCTATCTTACAGCGCCGAGGCCGCCGGAGGTCAAGGTCGATACCGAGGGCGCTCCGTCCATGGGACCCCAGGATGCTCCCGTCGTCATAGTCGAGTTTTCCGATTACGAATGCCCGGCGTGCCGGGCGACCCATGAGGTTGTCCAGCGCGTCCGCGCCGCCTATGGAGACCGGATCCGATGGATCTACAAAGACTACCCGCTAAAGCGCCACAAACACGCTTTCAAGGCCGCCGAAGCCGCACACTGCGCCAGTGCGCAGGAAAAATTCTGGGAATACCAGGAACGACTCTACACCGCGGACAGGCTTGATGTCGACAACCTGCTCAAAATCGCCGGAGAAACGGGATTGGCGCGGGACCGCATCGAACAGTGCCTCAATGAGTCCAAGTTCAAAAAGTTGGTGGAGAAAAACCACCGGGACGGCGTTGATCTGGGCATTGACAGGACCCCCGCATTCATTATCAATGGCAGGGTCTTTACCGGGGGGCCGGCCTTCGAGACTTTCAAGAACGTTATAGACGAGGAACTGAAAAAAAGCGGGAGGAAGGAATAGCGCGATTCCTCCCGTGCCTGTGTCCTTGAAAGAATGCTTCCCGGCTGAGCCGGTCGAGCGGGAAAGATGCTTCCCGCTCTTTTTATTCAGGCCGTACGATCCTGTCCCGGCCGGGCTTTTCCAGCCTGCCTATTATTTTCGCGAACAGCACTCCAAGTTCTTTCCCGGCAGCGGTGGCCGTCGCGATGATATCCTCCAGCAGCGCGGGCTGGTAGCAGTCGGGGAGATTCACGTTCGTTATCACGGATACTCCGAGCACCTTCATTCCGGTATGAACGGCCGTTATGACCTCCATTACCATGGACATTCCGACCGCATCCGCGCCGATCATTTTCAGGAAACGGGTTTCGGCCGCGGTTTCCAGGCTGGGACCAAGCACTCCCGCATAGACTCCGCGATGGAGCCGGATGCGTTCGTCCATGGCGGTCTGCAGCGCCGTTTGCACCAGATCGCGGCTGTAGGGTTCGGTCATGTCCGGAAAGCGCGGCCCCCAGTCGTCCACGTTGGGGCCGACGAGCGGATTATGCCCGGTGAGATTGATGTGGTCGGTCACCACCATCAGTTCTCCGGCATGGAAGTTGGGATTCAGCCCACCGGCGGCGTTCGAGAGAATCAGCGTTTTCACCCCCAGGGACCGGAGAACGCGGATCGGGAAGGCGATTTGCGCCGGAGACCATCCCTCATAGAGGTGAAACCGGCCCTGCATGGCCACGACGCCCGTTTCGCCCAGCCTGCCGCAGACGAGCTGACCGCGATGGCTCTGGACCGTGCTCACCGGGCAGTGCGGAATCGCGGCGTAGGGAATCTCGATTGCCTGCCCGATCGTCTCAACGATATCGCCAAGGCCCGTGCCGCAGATCATGCCTATCTCGGGAACGCAGTCAAGTTGGGGCCTGATATAGGCCGCCGCTTCCTCAACCTTTCCGCTGTAGCTGCTCATGGTTCCGGTTTCCTCTGCTTTGCCGTGGAAATTGGCCGTAAACGCCAATATCGGGTATACTGAAAAGTCGGCGGCACCCCGAACCGTATCCGGGCAGCACCCGCCGATTCGGGGACAATTGACACAAGCGTCGGGATTTGTAAAGATCGTTTCCCCGGCAGCGTGACTGTCATAATGATGAAAAACCTACAGCAAGGGATGATTTCCTGGACCCCAGATGACACATTCTCACCCTAGAAAGAAACCGGGGATCGCCGATTCCGCTTTCATTCCCTCCTACCCTTCCGATCTCCCCATCATCGAGTGGCGCGACAGGATCGTCCGCGCCGTGCAGGAGCATCAGGTGCTCGTGATTACGGGGGAAACCGGTTCGGGAAAGAGCACCCAGATCCCCAAGTTCTGCATTGAGGCCGGCAGGGGCGTCGCCGGAATGATCGGATGCACTCAGCCTCGAAGAATTGCGGCAATCACCCTCGCGGCCCGCGTGTCCGAAGAACTCGGCGCGGACGGCCCCGGACTGGTGGGGCACAAGATTCGTTTTCAGGACCGCACCGGGAAAAACACCCGCATCAAGTTCATGACGGACGGAATCCTGCTCGCCGAGGCTCAAAGGGACAGGAATTTCCGGGCCTACGACACGATCATCGTCGACGAAGCCCACGAACGAACGCTCAACATCGATTTTCTCCTCGGGATACTCAAACAGACGCTGCCCAAAAGGCCCGAGCTCAAGGTGATCATCACCTCCGCCACAATCGATCCGGAGAAGTTCTCGAAAGCGTTCGGAGACGCCCCGATCATCGAAGTCTCCGGGAGGACCTACCCCGTGGAGGTCTGGTACAGGCCCGTTCGGACCGAAGATGAGGAAGCCGGGGACCTTACCCACATCGACCAGGCCGTCGAGGCCGTCGAATTGCTGAAGCGAAGCCCCGCCAAGAGGGGTGATATTCTCGTGTTCATGCCCACCGAGAGCGACATCCGGGAGACGGTGCAGCGGCTCGAAGAAAAGCGATTTATGAACACAACCGTGCTGCCGCTTTTCGGCCGCATGGCGGCAAACGACCAGCAGCGGATCTTCCAGCCGCTTTCGGAAGACAAGATCGTCGTTGCGACCAACGTGGCAGAAACCTCGATCACGATTCCGCGCATCCGGTACGTCGTCGATACGGGACTCGCAAGGATCGCGCAGTACAATGCCCGTTCCAGGACGAACAGCCTGCCGGTGAGCGCGATATCGCAGGCGAGCGCGGACCAGAGGAAAGGCCGCTGCGGACGCGTCGAGGCCGGCATCTGCGTGCGGCTCTATTCGGAGAAGGACTACCTCGATCGCCTGCTCTACACGCAACCCGAAATCCAGCGCTCGAACCTTGCCGAAGTGATCCTGCGGATGCTCTTCCTCAAGCTCGGCAAGGTGCAGGATTTTCCCTTCATCGACCCGCCCTCGCCCGCGGCCATCAAGGACGGCTTCGGGGTGCTGCGCGAACTGGGCGCGGTCGACGAGCACCAGCGCCTGACGCAGACCGGGAAGACAATGGCCCGGCTGCCGGTCGATCCCCGCATCTCGAGGATGCTCCTCGAGGCCCGGCTCGAAAACGCTTTGCGCGAGGTCGGCATCATTGCGGCGGCATTGAGCATCCAGGACCCGCGGGAGCGGCCCCTGGAGCAGGAAACGCAGGCGGACCAGGCACAGGCCGTTTTTCGGGACACTCGTTCGGATTTCGTATCGCTGCTCAAGATCTGGCAGGCATGCTGGCAGGAACCCGTCGCGGGGAACCTTCTCAAAGCGACCTCCGGTGCATCTCCGGATGCCGAGTTTTCCGAACCCGATGTTCCCGTGCGGGAACCGGCAAACGGTGCCCAGCCAGGACGCAGGAGCGCCGGCCAGTTGAAGAAGTTTTGCCGACGCCACTTCCTGTCGTTTCGTCGCATGCGGGAGTGGCGCGACATCTACGAAGAGATCCGGTCCATCCTCGGCGAACTCGGAGACTTCATCGAAAATCCCGCGCCCGCAGGCTACGACGCGATTCACCGATCCATTCTCAGCGGTTATCTCAGCCAGGTCGCTCTGCGCAAGGAAAGAAACATCTTCACCGCCGCGCGCGGCAAGCAGGCCATGATTTTTCCCGGCTCGGGCCTGTTCGGCAAGGCCGGCCCCTGGATAGTCGCGTCCGAAATGGTGCAGACCTCGCGGTTCTACGCCCGCACCGCGGCCAATATCGATCCCGCGTGGCTCGAACAGGTCGGCCGCCATCTGTGCAAGTACAGCTGGTCGGAGCCTCACTGGGAAAAGCGGCGCGGACAGGTCGCGGCATTCGAGAAGGTGACTCTTTACGGCTTGACCGTGGCGGACAGGCGCAAGGTCGACTTCGGCCGCATAAATCCCAAAGAGGCCCGCCAAATTTTTATCCGCTCCGCGCTGGTTGAAGGCGAGCTTCCGGGCAAATACCCCTTCCTCGAGCACAACCGCGAGCTTGTGGCGCGCATCGAGGAGCTCGAAAACAAGACAAGGCGCAGAGACCTCCTCGTCGACGAAGAAGTGCTTTTCCGTTTCTACGAGGAACGCATACCCGAATTTGCGGATCTTCGGTCCTTCAACCGGATGATCAGGGAACACGGCGGCGACTCGTTTTTGCGGATGACAGAAGAGGATCTTCTGCGCTCCCAGCCCGACTTCGCGGCGCTGGAGCAGTTTCCCGACACGTTTCAGACGGGCTCGGCCGAACTGCCTCTGAAATACGACTTCCGTCCGGGAGAGGAGCGGGACGGAGTCTCTCTCACCGTCCCCGTGCACACGCTTCCAGCCCTTGCGCCGGATCGCTTCGAGTGGCTTGTTCCGGGACTGTTGCAGGAAAAGGTCCTTTTGCTTTTCAAAAGTCTTCCAAAAAGTCTCAGGAAAAATTTCGTCCCGGTAAACGAAACCGCCCGCCGGATTGCCCTGAGCCTCGATTACGGAGAGGGAAACCTCTACGTTCAGCTGAGCGCCAAGACCTTCGCCCTCACCGGCGTACGCGTTTCTCCCGAGCAGTGGGACGGCTCCCAGCTTCCGGACCATCTCCGGATGCGCTTCGAGGTTACCGGGCCGAAGGGGGACGTTCTGAGCGCGGGGCGGCAAATCGAAGATCTCAGGCCGCTTGCCATGGAACGCCACGATGACCGTCTCTGGAAGGAGGCGCGCAGCACCTGGGAGCGGGACGGCATTACGGAGTGGGATTTCGGCCCCGTTCCGGCGAGCATCGAAATCGGCACGGACGCCCTCGGGCTTCCCCGCCATGCCTATCCGGGATTTTGCGACGAAGACGGCAGGGTCGCGCTCCGGCTCTTCACCGACCCCGATGCCGCCAGGGAATCCACCCGTTCCGGACTCATGCGGCTCTACAGGATCCGTTTTTCGGCCCAGCTCAAAGCGTTCCGAAAAGATTGGGGCTTTCCCGCGCAATATGCTTCGAAGGTCTTCTTCATGGGGTCGCCCGCGGAAGCATCCGGTCTGCTCTATGATTATATTCTACGCGAGATTTTCGACCTGCAGCACCCGCAGCCTCCCGATCTGGACCGTTTCAGGAAAAACATCGAACGAACAGGCGGCCGTCTGGGAGAGTTCGGAAACCGCCTGCTCGCCGAAGCGCTCGAAGTGGTCGGCGAGCGGCACGAAACCCGCTCCGCTCTCGATCGTTTCCGGAAAATGGCCGGAGGCAACGGAGCGGTAATCGAGCGCTTGTCCGTCATCTCGAGCGAGCTCGAAAGACTCGTCCCGCCCATGTTTCTTGCCGGACGGCCGGCGCTGGAGCTTCGATTTATGCCGCGAATTCTCAGGGCTTTCAGGCTTCGCGCCGAACGGGCATATGTGTCTCCCGAGAAAGATAAAACAAAAGAGCTGCAGGTTGTTCCATTTGAGAGTAAACTGGGGAAAATTGAAAAGCTGATCCTGGCCGTGCCGACCGAAGAGGGGCTTGCCTACCTCGAACGGCTTCGCGCGATGATCGAAGAATTCAAAATCAGTCTCTTTGC
This sequence comes from Desulfobacteraceae bacterium, assembly GCA_021372055.1. Lineage (GTDB taxonomy): Bacteria > Desulfobacterota > Syntrophobacteria > Syntrophobacterales > Syntrophobacteraceae > SbD1. The sequence goes on from JAJFVB010000001.1 coordinate 40,519, forward strand.
TCCCGAGATCAAGACCCTTTTCCCCATTTCGGCTCAACGCATAGAAAAAGTGCTCCGGGAAAGACCGACGTGAACAATCCTCCGGCTTGCCTGAATCTTATATACGACCCGTCCGCGCTGCAGCAACGCGCCATTGACCGCCTGGCGAACCGCTGCGGACTGGAGACCCTTTTTCGCGAGGAGGACTGCGGCGGCGACGTGCGCACATCGAGTGTGCTGCTGCTGCTCGGAGACCGCGTGTTCGAGCCGAACGGCATGGCCGAGGCCTGCATCATACTGAACAAAAGGTCCAAGGAGGTGAAGCAGCCCGGGGACTTGTGCTGCCCGGGCGGAGCCATAGAGGCCGGGGTGGATCCGTACTTCGCAAAGCTGCTCTCCCTGCCCGGCTCGACTCTTTCACGCTGGCCGTGCTGGAGTCGCCTGAAGCACGAAAGTCCCGGCGATGCGGAATTTTTGTCGCTGCTGCTCGCTGCCGGACTGCGGGAAGGATGGGAGGAAATGCGCCTCTACCCTTTCGGCATCCGGTTTCTCGGGCCGCTTCCGGCTCAATGCCTCATTTTGTACCGCCGCGTCATTCACCCGATGGTGGCCTGGGTCTCGAGGCAGAAGTCCTACACCCTGAGCTGGGAGGTGGAACGCATCGTCTACATCCCCGTCCGCGCTCTGCTGAATCCTTTCCATTACGCGGTGTTCCGCCTCTTTGTTCCTCCCCGGCTCGCGTGGCGCTTTAACGGAACGACGGTGGATTTTCCCTGCTTTATCCATACCCATGGAGGACGAGCCGAACTCCTTTGGGGCGCAACATACAGGATCGTCACATTTTTTCTCGAGATCGTCTTCGGATTCAAGCCTCCTGGACCCGAAAGGCTTCCTCTCGTTCCGGCCGGCCTTGACGAGGGATACGTCAACGGCAATCACAGGAGCATGGGGTCCGGTTCCGGGAAACACTGATGCGTGATACCGCGTTTGCGTCGCGCGCCGCCCTGCGGTCGCGACGCCGTATTTGACATCCACTCGAAATACTCGAAAGGCCGACAATGACTAAAGAAGGCGACGTCGTTCTCGTTTACATGGACGACAATCCGGCGTTTTTCGCAAGGGTCGAGGGAATCACGATCGATATGAAGCCGGGATGGTTTCACCTGAGACTTCTGGTGCTTCAAATGCCGCTTCTCGTGGTGACCTGGATCTTGCGGGAGTCCTATTTCAACGGCGAGGAATTTACGATGGGCGGGCACCCCATGAGGATTGAGAAGGTGATCGCGCCGTCGGAGGAAACGGGAGAGGGCGAGGACGAGCCCAGAGTGCTGACCCGTCAGCCGCCTCCAAAACCTGAGCCGGCAAAGCCCTCCAAAGCCCAGAAGGTAATTTCGATGGTCGACCGGCGGAAAAAGAACGGCGATTGACCCCAAAAACCGCCTCCCGCCCGGACGGATTCGGCACGACGATTCAAGCCGCTCAGCCGCCGGCCGAACACGCATGGACGGCAGGGCACTCCTTCAACCGCAATCAGCCCTGCCGGTTTTTCTCCCACCATTCGTCGTGGCCCTTGAACCACCAGTCGGTGGAATCGGTCGTCAGGACCTCCTCTGCGATCGCCTTGGCTATCGGAGTGACTAGGCGCTGGCGGGCAAAATGAATCCACTTGGCCGCGTAAACGTTTCCCAGGTCGTTTTGCTCCTTTAGTTCCAGAATGAGATCGAGCTGGTCGGCGTCGTGGGCCAGCCGGATCTCTTCCGTATCTTCCTCACGGTACTCCCTCAGGAGCGATTTCACCTCGTCTCCGAAGGGCAGCGTTTCGGCCAGGTCCGCTATGGCCCCTTTTTCATCCACCCTGACATAGCGCTTGTTCACGTAATTCTGATCGCCGGTGCGGGCTTCGGGTATGTCGTGGAAGAGGCAGAGGCAGACGGTTTTGAACGGATCGACGTTCCCGGCCAGGCGCGCCAGGGTGAAACCGATCATCGCCACGCGGTAGGAATGGTCCGCAACGGATTCCCGGCCGGAGCCGAGGAACTGATAGCCGGATCGGGGTGTTTTCTTGAGCATTCCCAGTTCGAAGAAGAAATTTATTATCTTGCGATAAGCCAAATCGATCCCCCTGTTACTATTACGGAATTGACCTTTTCCCGGCGGCCCTCGGGCCTCGCGGAAAAGGCATGGAAATCATTAACACTTCAAAAGGTCCGCCAAAATTGATATACATAGCCGTAATCTTAGCAAATTTACTCTGCTCTCCCGACTCTACGGCTTTGGAGGTTTCACAAATAGATGGAGAAGCACACTCTTTCGGTACTGGTCGAAAACAGTCCCGGTGTTCTGACACGGGTGGCGGGCCTCTTTGCGCGACGCGGTTTCAACATAGACAGTCTCGCCGTGGGCCGCACGGACAGAAACGACGTCTCGCGCATGACAATCGTCGTCGAGGGAGACAGGTCACTGATCGAGCAAGTCACCAAGCAGCTTCACAAACTCATTGATGTTATCAAGATCAGCAATATTACGGAAGAGGAATATGTCGACCGCGAACTGGTTATGGTAAAGGTGGGAGCCGAGCCGAACCAGCGCGTGGAGACCATGCACATAGCCGGAATATTCCGGGCGCGGGTCGTGGACCTGGGCAGAAAGACAATCACGTTCGAATGCACCGGCAATGCCGGCAAAATAAACGCTTTCGAAGAATCCCTTCGGCCCTACGGCATAAAGGAACTCGTGCGCACGGGGAAGATCGCCATGCTGCGCGGGAACAAATTTGTGAGCGTGGGGGGGACGTCCCGGGACGACGAAGAGGATTAGAATTCCTGAAAAGGTTCGAACGCGGGTAGCATGAAGATTTCCGGAGGTGTTACGTGGAAATGACCGTTGCCGAGGCCTTGGTCCAGTGCCTCGAGAGGGAAAATGTCGATACGATTTTCGGGTATCCCGGCGGGGCCATCCTGCCGGTCTACGATGCCCTCTACCATTCCTCCAGGATCAAGCACGTGCTCGTCCGTCACGAACAGGGCGCCGTGCATGCGGCTGACGGATACGCACGGGTGAGCGGCAAGGTCGGCGTATGCATCGCGACTTCCGGACCGGGCGCGACCAACCTGGTAACGGGCATCGCGAACGCCTACATGGATTCGATCCCGATGGTCATAATCACGGGACAGGTCCCCACGAGCCAGATCGGAACGGATTCTTTCCAGGAAGTCGACATCACCGGGATAACCCTGCCGATCACCAAGCACAACTATCTTCTGAAGTACCCGGATCGGCTCCCGGCGGTCGTGAAAAGCGCCTTTCACATCGCGTCCACCGGACGGCCCGGTCCCGTGCTGATCGACATCCCCAAGGATATCGCGCAAACAAAGATTGCCTTCAAGTACCCGACAAGCGTTCGTCTGCGCGGGTACAAGCCCACCTACAAGGGGCATCCATCGAAAATCAAGGAAATCGCGGCCCTGATCGGAAAGGCCAAAAGGCCGGTCATCTACGCCGGAGGCGGCATCATCGCATCCAACGCATCTTCCGAGCTGCTTCAGTTCGCCGAAGCCATCTCGGCCCCGGTGACAAACACTTTCATGGGCCTTGCGGGCTTTCCGGGCGATCATCCCCTCTTCCTCGGCATGCTCGGGCTTCACGGCACCCGCTACGCAAATCTCGCCATTACGGAATCCGACCTTCTGATAGGGCTCGGCGCCCGTTTTGACGACCGTGTCGTGATGAACATCAACACCTTCGCGCCGAAGGCTACCGTCATACACGTCGACATCGACCCGGCCGAAATCGGCAAGGTCATAGGGACAAACGTGCCCCTCGTGGGGGACGTCAAGCTTGTGCTCAAGGCTCTGCTGCCGCTGCTCGAAAAGGTCGACCGCTCGGAGTGGCTCGAGCGCATCCGCTCGCTCAAGGCGGAATATCCCCTCACTTACTCCCGCGCATGCGGCGCGCTCAAACCCCAGTTCGTCATCGAACAGCTCTGGCAGTGCACCAAGGGCGATGCGATCATCGCGACCGACGTGGGGCAGCACCAGATGTGGGTTGCCCAATTCTACAAGTTCCGGGAGCCCAGGACGCTTGTCTCTTCGGGCGGCCTCGGCTGCATGGGCTTCGGCCTTCCCGCCGCCGTCGGAGCCTGCATTGGCGCGCCCGGCCGAAAGGTCATCCTGGTGACCGGAGACGGCAGCCTGCAAATGACCATGCAGGAACTGGGGACGATGATTGAACAGGGACTCGACGTCAAAATCGTCATTTTGAACAATTACGTGCTCGGGATGGTCCGGCAGCTCCAGGAGTTTTACTGCGAAGGCCGGTACATGGCGGTCAACTTCCGCTTCCACCCGGATTTCGAACTTCTCGCCAAAGCTTACGGCATGCCCGGCTACACCTTCAAAACCGAAGAGGACGTGCTCAGGGGGCTCGCCGAGGCGATCGACAAACCCGGACCCGCGATCATCAACTGCATCGTGCCCGCCGAGGAAAACGTTTCCCCCATGGTTATGGCGGGATCGGGCATCCATGAAGCAATCGATTGCGGGTAACAGGAAAACGGACGGCTGTTTATGCAATTTTCGATTGCCGGGAAGGGACTTCTCTTCCCGGCAGTCGTTTGCCCCGACCTTGACTTTTGTCCCGCTCGCCCCGTATAGTACGCGCTTCTGAAACCCCATGGAGAACACTCGATGAAAACATTGCTTCTCAACCCGCCCTCTTTCGAAAAATTTGACGGGGGAGCGGGTGCCCGGTGGCCCGCCCGCCGGGAGATCGCTTCCTACTGGTACCCCGTCTGGCTGGCCTACCCCGCCGGACTTATCAAGGAAAGCAGGCTCCTCGACGCTCCGCCCCACGGGGTTTCATTCGAGGAAACGATCCGCATCGCGGCCGACTACGAATTTCTGGTTCTCTTCACGAGCAAGCCGGGGTTCAATACCGATGTCAAGTTGTCCGAAAGGATCAAGGCGGTAAATCCGTCGATCAAAATCTGCTTCGTCGGGCCTCCCGTATCGATTCAGCCGGAACAGGCCTTGAACGCTTCTTCCGCGATCGACTTCGTGGCCAGGAGGGAATTCGACTATACGGTAGCCGAGTTCGCCTGGGGCAAGGACCTCAAGGATATCGACGGAGTTAGCTACAGGGGCCCGAACGGTAAGATTGTCCACAACCCGGACAGGCCCCCCCTCGAGGACCTCGACTCGCTGCCCTGGATCGTCGACATTTACCGGCGGGACGTGGACCCGGCAAAATACAACATCCCATTTTTGAAACATCCCTATCTTTCGTTCTATACGTCCAGGGGATGCCCAGCCCGGTGCATCTACTGCCTCTGGCCCCAGACCTTCACGGGCCACCCGTGGCGGGTTCGAAGCAATGAAAGCGTTGTGGCCGAGGTCCGGCACGCGCTGGAGATATTTCCCGAGGTAAAGGAGATCTTCTTCGACGACGACACGTGGGCCTGGGGCAAAAGCCGCGTAATCGAGCTCTGCAAGCACCTCAAGCCGCTCAAGTTCACATGGTCCTGCAACAGTCGCGTGCACTCCGACTACGACATGCTGAAGGCGATGAAGGAAGCGGGCTGCCGGTTGCTGGTCGTCGGGTTCGAATCGGGCGTCCAGGAAGTGCTGAACAACATGAAGAAGGGCATCACGGTCGAACAGTCCCTCACCTTCATGAAGAACTGCCGCGAACTGGGGATCACGGTCCACGGAGATTTCATGATCGGCCTTCCGGGCGAGACCAAGGAGACCATCATGCGCACGATCGAGTTCGCCGAACGGCTCGATCCCGAGACGATCCAGGTCTCGCTTGCGCATCCCTATCCGGGCACGGAGTTCTACAAGTATCTCGAGGATAACGGGTATCTGACCGAAGACGACATGTCGGACGAACTTGGCCACCAACTCCCCAACTACGAGTATCCGTGGCTCAGCCGCCAGGAAATAGTCGACGCGGTGGAACACTTCTACGGCCGGTACTATTTTCGACCGAAGGTGATTTACCGGATCGTGCGCCGGGCGCTTTTCGACAGGGACGACCGAAGGCGGCTCTACCAGGAAGCCAAGGATTACCTCTCGCTGCGGGCCCGCCGAAAGAAATTCACGGGCAACGTATTCGAGAAGAACTGCTGAGAGGAACGGCTGAGGGCGCGGTCCGGGAGGGAGGAATCCACTTCGGGATCACCCGATGCCGGGCAAGGTTTTCTCTCCCGCATCCCTTGCGCTTCCACCGATGCGGCAGAGCGGATTGAGAGCGGGTGGGAAAGAAATACCTCATAGTCAACGCAGACGACTTCGGAACATCCAGGAGCGTAAACGAAGCCGTCATCCTCGCGCACCGATGCGGCATGCTGACGAGCACAAGTCTCATGCCGGGCGGAGGGGCATTTGCCGAAGCGGTGCGCCTCGCGCGGGAAAACCCTCGTCTGGGAGTGGGGATACATGTCACCTGCGTTCTCGGCAAATCGGTCTTGCCGCACGCGGAGATCCCCCACATCGTCGATCCGGACGGCAACTTCCCCTCGGACCCCGCACTGGCCGGACTGAGATATTTTTTTTGCAAAACCGCCCGAAAGGAACTATTCAAAGAGGTCTCGGCCCAGTTTGAAAAATTCAGCGCATCCGGCTTGAGTTTTTCCCATGCCGACAGCCACTGCCACCTGCACGTCCACCCGGTCGTGCTTGATGCAATGGTGCGGATCTGCGGGGAGTACGGCGTAAAGAGTATGCGCGTACCCGCAGACGACTTTTTCGCGGCGCTGCCTTTCATTCGCGGTCCCTTCGGCAAAGCCGCCCATGCGGTAATTTTCAAATTGCTTACCGGGAGCATGAAGAAGGTCCTGCGGGCAAGCGGGATCGCGTTTCCGCTGACGACGTACGGGCATTTCGTCACGGGGGCCGCCGGCAGGGAATATGTGCTGTCGATACTCAACCGTGTCCGGGACGGAGCGAGCGAGATAAATTTCCACCCGGATGTTTTGCAGGCGGGCGCGCATGTCGAGCGCATCGGACTGCAGCGGTTCCGGGAGTTGCGCATCCTGCTGGATCCGGAGATCCGCGCACGCATGAAAGAACTCGGGATCATCCCGGCAACCTATTTTGACTTGGACAGGATTTGATGAAAACAGCTTTTGTGATTACCATTGCCGTCCTGGCGCAGGCCGTCGGGAACACCCTTCTCAGCAAAGGGATGAAGATCATTGCCGCGATGCCGGCATTTCAGGACGGTTTTTCGCTCATGATGCTCGTCTGCGCCCTCCAAAGCCTCTATATCTGGGGCGGCATCATCCTGATGATCGTCTTCTTCGCGTGTTTTCTTTCGGCATTGTCCTGGGCGGACCTGAGCTTCGTGCTCCCGGCCACGGCTTCGGGATACATTCTGAACGTCTTTTTCGCGAGCCAGTTTCTCGACGAACCGGTTTCGCCTGCAAGGTGGCTCGGTTCCGTGTTCATCATGGGCGGGATCGCGCTGGTTGCATGGTCGGGAAGGACGCAAACCCAGACCACCCCGTTGCCCGAGCCCATTAAGGTCAAAGAGGCCAAAGGGAGGGAACTGGGATGCTGACGGCTTTCATGGTGCTTCTTATCGTGCTCTCCAATGCCGCGGGCGACGTCTGCATAACCCGGGGCATGAAGGAAATAGGCGACATCTCCGTAGTCGGCCCGAAGCAGTTGTTCGCTGTGATCAAAAGGATTCTCCTGAACAGGAATTTCCTGTCCGGCGTCTTCTGCCTTGCGGTCAGTTTTTTTTCTTTCCTGGCCATCCTTTCCTGGGCCGACCTGAGCTTCGTCGTACCGGCCACCGCGATCGTGTACGTGGTTACGGTTCTCGGAGCGAAATTCTTCCTCAAGGAACAGATCAACCGGATGCGCTGGGCGGGCACCCTGCTTGTCTGCCTGGGAGTCGCCCTGGTCTGCATCCCCTGAGCGCGCGCTCCACATGATGCTCGTCGAACCGATCAGACTCGTTTTCGGAATTCTTACCGCCGCTTCCATCTGCTACTTTTTCGTGAGCATTCTTGCCGCAAGGAGGTTTTTTTCCTCACCTCCCGCACCCGCTCTCAAGGACTGCCCGCCGGTATCCATCCTCATTCCGCTTTGCGGAGCCGATTTCAGGGCCTATGAGAACTATGCCGCGCTTTGCCGGCAGGATTACCCGGAGTTCCAGATCATTTTCGGAGTCCGCGATCCGATGGACAGCTCGGTTGCGCTGATAGCGCAGCTAAAAAAGGACTTCCCCGAGGTCCGGATCGATCTTGTCGTCAGCCCGGGGGAAATCGGCCCGAATCCGAAAGTGAACAACCTCAACAACATGTACCCGTTTGCGGTGCATGACGTCCTGGCGCTGCTCGACAGCGACATCCTCGTGGGACGGGATTTCCTTAGGTCCGTCGTTTCGGAACTCGATCATCAGAAGGGCGGCGTCGTGACCTGCATCTACACAGCGGGGGCCGCACCGGGGCTTGCGACCAAACTCGAGGCCGTCGGGATTTCCTCCGAGTTTGCGCCCGGAGTGCTCATCGCTCAGATGTCCGGGTCCATCTCCTTTGCCTTCGGGGCGGCAATCGTAATGACCCGTAAGGCCTTCGACTCAATCGGAGCCTTCCCGGCAATTGCCGCCTACCTCGCCGATGATTACATGATTGGCAATCTCGCGAACAAAGCCGGATTTCCCGTCACGCTCTCGAGGTACGTGGTGCGCACGGTGCTCTCAAAACTCAGTCTGAAGGGCTTTTGGCGGCACCAGGTACGCTGGGCGAGAGGTATAAGGGCATGCAACAAGTGGGGGCATACCGGCTCATTGATAACAAACGGCACGGCGCTGTCGTTTTTGTACCTTGCGGTTTGCGGGTTTTCGCCCTTCGGATGGCTTGTCTTTCTCGGCACTCTCGCGCTGAGGCTGGCAACGGCAAGAGCGGTGGGGGTAAACCGCCTGGGGGATTCACTCCTTGCGCGAAACCTCTGGCTCGTTCCGATAAGGGATTTTTTCAGCCTCTTTATCTGGTGCGCCGCCATCGGGGGCAAGCGGGTCGAGTGGCGGGGACAGGTCTTCCGGCTTCAGTCGGAAGGCAAAATGGTGCCTGAGAGCCGGCCCTGAACAAATACGAGGAGCCGCCATGGAGTATTCCAGGATCGTTTTTCTGGCAATTGCGCTTCTGCTTCCTTTTTCCGTATTTCCGGCCTCAGCCGCGACGATGGGGCCCACCGTCCTTACCAGGGAAGATAACGGCAAGGAAATCACCCTCACGAAGGGAAGCGTGTTTGTCGTTGAACTCGGTTTTTCCGCTGGAACCGGTTTTTCATGGGAAATCGTGCACATAGACGATAAACGGCTGAACCTGCTTGATTCCGGGACAAAGCAGGCGGCGAAGGAATCGCTGCCCGGCGGGCCGATGCTGAAATCCTTCCACTTCAAGGCGGTCGGCACCGGTCGGACGGCCCTCAAGTTCTCTCTCTACAGGTCGTGGGAAGGTCCCGCAAAGGCGGCCGAGACATTTGCCGTGAAGATAACGGTCAAATAGCCGGAAAGATCAACAGGCGCGACGCCTCGCGACGCCCGACCGAGTACCGCCGATCCACGAACTGTTCGGGCTGCGGGTCGTCCCCTACTCCGTTTCACCCCCGGCGTCCGAACGCAGGTGTTCCAGGAAGGCCGCGCAAAGAGGCGAGAGCTCGCGATTCTTTCGTTGCGCCACGTAAAAGGGCCGATGAATCCGCACGTCATCCAGCTGAACCCCTATCAGAGCGCCCGATGCGAGGTCTTCCTCGACGGCGTATCGCGATATCAGGGTTATTCCGATTTTTGCCTTTACAGATTGCCGGACGGCTTCCGTGCTCCCCATTTCGGCAACGATATTCAACCGCGAAGCCTGAAGACCCGCTGCTTCGAGCGCGCGGGACATGACGATGCGCGTACCCGATGTCCTTTCACGCAGCACGAACGGGATTTCCGCGAGTTCCTCCAGCGAAACGCTCTCACGCCCTTCCCACGGGTGCCCGGGGTAGACGATGAGGACCAGCTCATCCGAGTAGGCTTCTTCCAGAATGATGCGCTTCTCGTCCCACTTGGCCCCGATCATTCCGAACTCGACCCCGCCGTCGAGGATTTTCTGCACCACTTCTCCGCTGCTCGCAATCCTCAGCGTTATCTGGATCGAGGGATACCTCGCCTTGAAGGATCCGATCAGCCTCGGCAGGATGTACGTTCCGGGAATGGTGCTCGCGCCGATGTGGAGCGTGCCCGAGAGATTTCCCTTGAATCGTTCCAAAGCCTGTACGGCCTTGTCCCTCAGCCCGATTATCTCCCGCGCGTACTGGTAGAGGACTTTCCCGGCAGGGGTGGGCAGGATTTCGCGCCCGAGCCGGTCAATGAGCTTTTCGCCCAGCGACTCCTCCAGAGCGCGAATGTGCTCGCTTACGGTCGGCTGCGTCAGAAGAACCGCTTCGGCCGCCTTGGTAAAACTCTGAAGCTCTATTACCTTGCAGAAAACCACGAGACGGTGAATATCCATTGAGCAAAGCCTCCCCGCCGCAAGCGCTAGACCGCCATGTCCTGTTTTTCCTTCTCTTTGCGGAAATTCTCCTCGATTTCTTCGAGCTTGAGGACGTTTTCCTCCCATTTTTCCGTTAGCTCCCGGATGCCTTCCTGAACTTCCCTGTACTTCGACTGAACTTCAAGGGCAACCTTTCCCTGCTTGTACGTCTCCGGATCGGCCAACCGCTCTTTCAGTTCATCCAGTTCGGCATGGAGCGTTTCAAGCTGTGCTTCAATTTGATCGACCAGTTCCTGCACCGGCTTTTTCGCCCGGAAAAGCTCGTTGCGAAGCTCCGCCTCGGCCCTTTTCTGATCCCCCCGAGCCTTCGTGCCCCCGGAGGTCTCCACAGGTCTGCTTTTTGGCGCCGGTTCGGTCTCGGGTTCGATGCGCTCCTTCCAGATGCGCCGGTAATCGTCGTAATTTCCTGGGAAAAGGTGTATTTCGCCGGCCTTGACCACGAGCACCTTGTTTGCGACGGCATTGATGAACCGGCGGTCATGGCTGATGAAGCAAATGGTGCCCGTAAACTCGCTCAAAGCCCTTTCCAGGACCTCGCGCGAGGCAATGTCCAGGTGGTTTGTCGGCTCGTCCAGGAGCAGGAAATTCGGGCGCTGAAGGAGCAGCTTGCACAGGACGAGGCGCGCCTTTTCCCCGCCGCTCAGGACCGACGTTTTCTTCAAAACGTCGCCGCCCTGAAACAGGAACGCTCCCAGCAGCCCCCGCAGCTGCGTCTGCAGCACGTCGCCGGACACAGCCAGAGCCTCATCGAAAACGGTATTCTCGGGACTCAACTGCTCCCATTGGTGCTGCGCATAGTACCCTTCGACCGTATGGAAGCCCGCGACGCGCTCACCCCGGTCGGCCTGGACGACACCCGCCAGGATTTTCAGAAGCGTGCTCTTCCCCGCCCCGTTCGGACCAAGAAACGCGATCTTGTCCCCGCGCTCGATCACCAGGTCTACGCCGCTGTAGACGGTGTTCTCCGCGTAGGATTTGGACACGCCGATCAGTTCTATCACACGTTTGCCCGAGCGCGCAGGCTGAGGGAAAGAAAAATGAATGATCTCGGATTCGCCCGCCGGCGCCTCCACCTTCTCCATGTGGTCGAGCATCTTGATGCGGCTCTGGGCACGCGACGCCGTCCTCTTGCCGTAGCGGTTCTTGTCTATGAACCGCTCGATCTGCCGAATCCGGTCCTGCTGGTTCTTGTAGGTCGCCAGCCGGACTTCCCGGCGCATCGACTTTTCCTGCAGGTAGAAGTCGTAGTTGCCGGAGTATTCCTGAAGCTCGCCCCCCTCGATTTCTATTATCCTCTGCACGACTCGGTTGAGGAATGTCCGGTCGTGGGAAACGAGGATGAAAGCCGAGGAGGAATTCAGCAGGTAGTCCTCCAGCCAGAGCAGGGATTCGAGGTCGAGATGGTTTGTCGGCTCGTCCAGCAGGAGAAGATCGGGCTCGGAGAGGAGCAACCGCGCGAGCTCCAGCCGCATCACCCAGCCGCCGCTCAGCTCCAATACCGGGGTCTGAAACCGGCCCGTTCGAAAGCCAAGCCCTTCGAGTATCTTTGCAGCGCGAGCCTCGAAATCGTAGCCCACCAGGTGCTCGAGCCGCTCGAGCACCTTCGCGTGTTTCGTCGCGAGGTCGGTCAGCCTCGATGTATCCCTTTCCGAGTCCAGTTCCCGCTGGAGGGAGTCCAATTCCGTCCGGAGCCCCTCCGCCTCGTCATGGACATCGGTCGCCCGAGCGAGCACCGTCTTTTCGCGCGCCGGGACCGATTCCTGGGGAAGATAGCCGATGCGCAGTCCTCTCGTCCTGCTGACAGCGCCGGAGTCCGGCTCCACCTCTCCGATCACGATATGAAAAAGCGTAGACTTGCCGGCGCCGTTCGGACCGATGAGACCAAGCCTCTCCCCCGGGTTTATCTGGAAGGAAACGTTTTTGAGAAGTTCCTTCTTTCCAAGAAATTTGGATGCGTTATTGACCGTGAGCAAAAACCGTTTCTCCTGACCGAGTTGAATTTGACACCATATTGTAACGGCGGCGCGCTGAAATTTCATTTCCCTTGCCGCCGGGGAGCGTCCTTTTTTCCCTCTTCTACTATTCATACAGGATGCACTGGGAGTTTGAAATTGAAAAGAATTTCCAGGGAGTCCAAAAAATGCTAAACAGGGCTTCAAATTCCATGCATAGCATTACCGGAGATTTTAGTATTGGAAACAATGCCGCGAAAAACGCTCAGGGCAGTAGTATTCGATTGCGACGGAATCCTCGTCGACACCGAACCGCTTCACTACGAGGCTTTCCAGAGAGTGCTCGTCCCGCTCGGGCTGGGGCACGACTTCAAACACTACATGGAGGCCTTCATCGGCTTTGACGACCGGGATGCTTTCCTGCACGCTTTCAAGGAAGCTGGAAGGGAACTCGATCCCCTCACCCTTCACAGCCTTGTCGAAGCAAAAGGGTTTGCTTTGCAGAATCTGATAGAAAAGGGCGTACCCACCTTTCCCGGCGTGGTCGAACTGGTCCGGGAACTGGCCGCCGAAGGCGTCCCGCTCGCGGTCGCATCAGGCGCGATGCGTCACGAGATCGTCGCGTTCGTGAAGTCGCTTGGACTGGAAGGCCTTTTTAGCGTCATTGTAGCCGCAGACGAGGTCCGCAGGAGCAAGCCCGACCCGGAAACCTATGTCTGCGCAGTCGAACGCCTCAAGTCCGTCCATGGATGGAGTTCCCACGATGCGCGTTCCTGCATAGCCGTCGAGGACACCCCGGCGGGCATCTATTCGGCAAAATCCGCCGGCCTTTTTGTCATCGGCGTTACAAATTCTTTCAGCGCGAACCAATTGCGGGAAGCCGATCACGTGGTCCCATCCCTTTCCGGGCTGAGTCCTTCGGCAATGGCCATGCTGCTAAAATAGAAAACCAGGGGGGTTCCTGATGTCGGCAACAGCACGGCCCGTCATCATCTTCTGCCTTTTGTCCGTTCTCATCGCCACTCCCGTTCCAGCTCAGCAAAACGACGCTCCGCCCCGGTCCCTCACGATCGATGCGGCTGTCGCATACGCGCTCTCCCATAACAGGGCCTACAAGGCGGCAACCGAAGACGTCGCGGTTGCAGGCCAGAAGCTCAGGCAGGCACAGGCGGATTTTTTTCCCAAGATTGACTCGGGATACACTTTCCGGCAGCTTTCCGATCAGCCCGTGGCCATTATCGGCGCAACCGTCTTCCCCTTCAACCTGAAGACGAGCAACCGGTGGGAGGTCAGCCTGATCCAGCCCCTGTTCACCGGCTTCGGCCTGGAATCCCAATACCGGGCAAGCAAGGTGGGCAAGCAGATTTCCCAATACCAGAAAGACGAGACACGTCTCAATCTCGTACGCGACGTCCGGGCTTCCTACCTGCAGACGCTCCTCGCGCAGAAGCTTGTCGAGGTCGCACGCGACAACGTCGAAAGCCTGCAGGTCCAGAAGCGCAACGCGGAAGCCCTCCGCAGGCAGGGGCTCGCCGCCGTAAATGACGTCATGAAGGCCGAGGTCGCGCTGTCCGAGGCCGTCCAGCGCGAGAGGTCCACGCGGAAACAGCTCACGATTCTGCGCTCCACCCTCAATCAACTCCTCGATATCGACCTTCAGGCCAGGGTTGAGCTTTCCGAAATCGAAGAAAGGGCTTACACTGTTCCCGAGATCGGGGAACTCTTCGCCATAGCCGATGCTCAGCGGCCCGAATATTTGGCCGCCATCGCCGCCGTAAAGCAATCCGAATACGGAAAAACGGCCGCCCGCAGCAACTATTATCCGCGCCTTTCCGCGTTTGCCCAGTACTACCGCGAAGGCGAGGACTTCGCGGCGGACAACAACCCCTACAGCAACAGCGACAACGCCGCCGTTGGCGTCAAAATCGACTGGAATCTTTTCGAAGGAGGCAAGACCCGGGCGGCCGAACTCGAGTGGGAGCATCGCCGAAGAGCCCAGGAGCAAAGGCGGGACGAGCTCCGGCAGAGAATCCGCCTGCAGGTTGAAGACGCTTTCGAGCAGCTCAAGGTGGCCGGGCAAAACATCGAGACCACGCGCACCGCCTTGAGCCAGGCCGAGGAAAACGAACGCATCACCAGCATCCAGTACAAAGAGCAGACCGTAATCTTCCTTGAGGTTCTAAACGCCCAGGTTTTCCTTGCGCAGTCGAGGGCCGATTATTATCAATCCCTATACGGCTATGAAATAGCCAAAGCGGAACTCGAACGGGCAATAGCGACTCCCGTCCCCTGAACACGCAAGCACGCGATTTTTCCGGGACCCATCATGGCAAGCGAAGAGAAACAGACACAGCCTACATCTGTATCCGCGGCCAGGTCCGCGCGCGCAAAGGTAATCCTGCCCGGCCTGCTCGTCATCGCAGCCGCGGGTGTGCTCTATTGGTGGCTTTTCCTGCGCAATCACGTCAATACGGACGATGCCTACGCCAGGGCCGACAACGCACAGGTGGGCAGCCGCATACCGGGCACGATCGTCAGGATCGCCGTGGATAACGATTACGCCGTTCGCACGGGCGAGACCCTGGTCGAATTCGACCCGGCGGACTACAAGATCGCGCTCGATCGCGCGCGGGCAATCCTCGAGCAGGATGAGGCCGAACTGCGAAGCGGTGAGATCATGATTCCCCCGGTCACCATACAGACATCTTCGGGGGTGAGCGCTTCCGAGGCTTCTCTCAAGGCCGCAAGGGACACCGAGCAACAGGCCCGCCACAGCCTCGAACAGTTGAGAAACAGCCGCGGCGCTCTGGCCGCCGACTTCAATCAGGCGGAGCGGGACCTGAGGCGGTATGAAAACCTCTACCGGTCGGGCGCGGGCACCGAGCGGCAATACGAGCAGGCAAGGACCACCCACGACCGGGCAAGGGCCCAGCTGAACGCAATCGATGCGCAGATCGCGGGAACCCAGTCCGCGCTCTCAGCCGCAATGCAGCAGGTCACCCGGGCCGATGCCCAACTGCAGTCCTCCCGCAGCGAAACGTCCAATGTCGAGGTGCAGCACCAGAGGGTCGAATCGCTCCGGGCCAAGCGCGACAAGTCCAGGGCCGATCTTGAGGCCGCGAAGCTCAATCTTTCCTACTGCACCATATCCGCTCCTATCGACGGCTACATCGCTCAGAAACGCATCCAGGTCGGCGACCGCGTCCAGGCCGGACAGCCGCTCATGGCCGTCGTTCCCCTTCACAGGATCTACATCGAGGCCAATTTCAAGGAGACCCAACTCACCGATGTCCGGCTCGGACAGCCGGCTTCCATCAAGGCGGACATTTATCCCGGATACGAATACAAGGGAAAGGTGGTCGGCATCCGCGCGGGCACCGGAGCGGCCTTTTCGCTCATCCCGCCCGAAAACGCCACAGGGAACTGGATAAAGATCGTTCAACGCATTCCGGTGAGAATCGAACTGGAACATCCCCCGCCCCCGGAACATCCGCTCCGCGTCGGAGCCTCCCTTGACGTGACCATCGATGTCACCGACCGCAGCGGGCCTCAACTCCTTTCGACCGGTCCGCAGCCCGAACCCGTAGCGCACACGCCATGACATCCGAACAGGACCCCGCCCCCGGCGTCAGCAAATGGACCGTGGCCCTTACGATCATGCTCCCGACCTTTATCGAGGTCATGGACACGAGCGTCGTCAACGTCTCCCTGCCGCATATCCAGGGAAGCCTGAACGCCGGAGTGGATGAATCCACCTGGGTTTTGACCTCCTATCTCGTCTCCAATGCCATCGTGATTCCCATTACCGGATGGCTCTCGGGAATTTTCGGCAGAAAACGCTACCTCATTTTTTCCCTCCTGATATTCACGGTAAGCTCGATCCTGTGCGGAGCCGCGCCGTCGCTGCCCGTTCTCATCGTTGCCCGGATCGTACAGGGGCTGGGAGGAGGAGGCCTGCAGCCGCTTTCCCAGGCTATCCTGCTTGAGACCTTTCCCCGGAAGGAGCACGGGATAGCCATGGCCATTTTCGGCATGGGCGTTGTCCTCGCGCCTATCATCGGTCCCGTGATCGGGGGCTGGATCACGGACAACTGGACATGGCGCTGGGTATTCTATATCAACCTCCCAATAGGCATTCTGGCCGTTTTCCTTGCGATGCTCTTCGTGCACGACCCTCCTTATATCAAGCGCGCCGGGGTTAGAATCGACACGTGGGGACTTTTTTTCCTGAGCGTCGGTCTCGGATCGCTCCAGATAGTCCTGGACAAAGGCGAGCGCGAGGACTGGTTCGCCTCCCAGTTCATTGTCGTGCTGAGCATCGCGGCCGTCGCGGCTCTGGCGCTTTTCGTCTACGTGGAAATGCGGACGAGCAACCCGGTTGTCGATCTCGGGGTCTTCAGAGACAAGAGTTTCGCGGCGGGATGCACCATCATGTTTCTCGGCTTTTTCTGTCTTTTCGGCAGTATTGTCCTGCTGCCTCTCTACCTGCAGCAACTTATGGGGTACACGGCCCTGTGGGCGGGCCTGGTGCTCGGCCCGGGAGGCATGTCGAGCTTTTTCGTCATGCCCGCAGCAGGCATTCTGCTGGCCAGAGGGTTCAAACCGAGGCATCTTCTGATCCTGGGGCTGGCGATAACGGCCTATTCCGAACTTCGGATGTCCGAGTTCAATCTGGAGGCGGATTTCTTTTCCGTATCCGTCCCGCGATTTCTCCAGGGACTGGGGCTCGGACTCTTTTTCGTCCCGCTCTCCGCGGCCACCTATGCCAATATCTCACGGGAGAAGACCGGCAACGCTTCCGGTATTTTCAATCTGCTGAGAAACCTCGGCGGAAGCTTCGGCGTCGCATTCAGCACGACCGTTCTTTCGCAACGGGCCCAATTCCATCAGACCTTTCTCTCAGAGAATATCTCCCCCTACAACCCGGCCTTCCAGGAGGCTTTCCGGCAGACTCAGAACGCCCTGCAGATGAGCGGCGCTCCGGCCCAGACCACGGAGACGCTTGCCTACCTTTACCGGGAAGTATTGCGGCAGGCGAGCATGCTCTCCTTTAACGACACCTTTTACCTCCTCTCAATCGCAACGGCGATTCTGATCCCGGTGACGCTGCTGCTTCGCCGGGGCAGGCGGGGCGCTCCACCGCCCGAGACCCCCATGCACTAGCAACGGAGACATACCCTTGGAAAGAGTACCCTCAATCGAAATAGCCGATCGCATCGTCGCCCTCCAGGCGCTTCTCGCAGAACGCGAGATCGATGCGGCAATCATACGGCAGAATGCCGACCTCTTCTATTTCACCGGCACGGTTCAGGATTCCCACCTGATCGTCCCGGTTTCGGGCGGCCCCGTTCTGCTCGTGCGCCGGGACATCTCCCGCGCCGAAGCCGAATCCCCCATCCGGCCCATAATCCCGATGACCACGCTGACCGACCTTCGGAATGCGACCTTCGATGCCTGTTCCGGCACTCCCCCCGTAACCATCGGCTTCGAACTCGACGTACTCCCGGCCAATCTCTTCTTCGTCTACGACGAAAAGATTTTCCCGAAACAGCGGATTGTCGACATCAGCGACCTCGTGCGTCAGGTTCGCTCGGTAAAGTCCGCCTGGGAAGTCGAGATGATGAGGCGGGCAGCCGCGATTTCGCGCCTCGTGGCGGAATCCGTTCCGAAACTCTTGAAACCCGGCGTCACGGAACTCGAACTCGCCGCCGATCTCGAAGCCATAGCACGGAAGGCGGGCAATACCGGAATGCTCCGGATGCGGTCCTTCAACCTTGAGATGGGTTTCGGCCATATCCTCTCCGGCCCCAACGGGGCGGTCCCTTCCTACACCGATTCGCCCACGGGAGGCCCCGGCCTGTCACCCGCGTTCGGCCAGGGCGCGGGCGACAGGCAGATTCGGGCGAGAGAAATCGTGAGCGTCGACATCATGACCTGCTTCGGCGGCTACATAAACGATCAGACCAGGAACTTCTGCATCGGTCCTCCACCGGCCCGCCTTGCCGAGGCGTATTCTTTCGTAAAGTCGGCACACGAGCGTCTGCACCGGATCGCGCGTCCGGGCGCGACCGCCGGGAAGATCTACGAGACCGTCGTTCAATGGGCGGAAGACGCGGGCTGGGGGGCATGGTTCATGGGACACGCCCGGCCCGGAATCACGTTCGTCGGGCACGGAATAGGCCTGGAGGTGGACGAATTCCCCTTCATCGCGCAGGGACACTCTCTGCCGCTTCAGGAGGGCATGACCTTTGCCTTCGAACCGAAGGTGATCATTCCGGACGAGGGGATAGCCGGTCTTGAGAACACCTATCTCGTTGTCGGCGACGGGATCGAATCTTTGAATACCGCAAGCGAGGAGCTTCTGGTAATCTAGGGATCGAACGCGGGAAATGCGAACCGGACGGAGAGGTCTTCCGGTCGCCGCCTTATTCCCGCTATTCCGTCAGGGGAGAAGATCCATGAGTGATGAATTGCAGCAGAACCTGGATAGATGGAAACATGAACTTGAGAAGGCCTGGCTACACATCCCCAAGCCGTTCCGCAGCGAAAGAGCGGTCCACAGGACCCTTCAGTGTCACCTTTTTCGGATTATCCAGGAACTCGGACTGAGGACGGTCGCCGATTACATGCCGCCCAGGATTGTGGACAGGCCCATCGACATAATCGCCGTTGGAGGTGAGAACGAGATCCTCTACGCGCTGTGCCTGGACACCCTCGTAACGCTGCCCGCGGTAAAAAGCCTGAATAGTTTCGCGGCGGCGAACAAGGTCATATTCACGACGGGGATGCTCGAAAAGAAGGTGAACGAGAGCAGGTTCTTCCTGAACGAGGAGATCAGGCACGTCCACCTGAAGCCGTTTGAAAAATAACCGGCACGAAACCGCGGCTCGCACGGCCACAGACGGGGGACCTTCCCCCGTGCCGTGCAAGTCAACCCAGCAGTTTCTTTTCGAAAATCTTCCCTACTGTCTTCCGCCCTGCTCCAGCCTGCAAACCTTCCTCACCGAGTAGATCTGCTTGCCCTGGGATTCGAAGTAGATCCGCATCATGATCTCGCTCAGCAGCCCGATCGCAAGGAACTGCACGCCCATCAGCATCACAACGCATCCGAGCGCCGCAAGAGGTGCGTGGTCGCGGAAAATATCGACGCCGACGAGAAATTTGCGATACGACAGAAAGATCGCGATAAGCCCGGCAATGCCCGAAAAACCGACGAAAAGCTTTCCGAAAAAGTGCAGAGGCCGCGTCATGTAGCGTCTCATGAAACCGACCGTCAGCAGATCGAAGGCTACTCGAAAGGTCCTCCCGAGTCCGTAGTGCGATTTCCCCTGGTTGCGTCCCATGTCCTTGATGGGGATTTCGACGATGCGCGCCCCGTTCTGCGCCATGATCGCCGGGACGAAACGGTGAAGGTCGCCGTAGAGGTGCAGGTCGGCCAGGATCTCTTTGCGGTATGCCTTGAAGGTCGTACCGAAATCGTGCACGCTTACCCCGGAAACCTTGGCTATGAGCCAGTTGGCGATGCGCGAGGGAACTGTTCTCGTGAGGAAGGCATCCGTCCGGGCGGTCCTCCAGCCGGAGACCATGTCATAGCCCTCTTCGATCTTGTCCACAAATTTGGGGATCTCTTCCGGGGCATGCTGCAGGTCGCCGTCGAGCGAGACTATCAACTCTCCGCGGGCATGGTGGAAGCCCGCCATGAGCGCAGGAGTCTGACCGTAGTTTCTCCGCAGGTGGACAACGGTGACCCGCCGGTCCGTCTTGTAGAGCGCGTCCAGGAGCCGGGGCGTCTCATCGGTGCTCCCGTCGTTTACCAGGACAAGTTCCCACGACTGCCCGAACTCCTCCATGACGGTGCGGACCCGTTCGTACAGTTCCTTGAGCGTCGTCGCTTCGTTATGAAGCGGTATAACCACAGAAATCCTCGGATCGGTTCCTCCGGTCGTTTCCGCGATGCAGTCAAATCCGGCCATCAAAGCCTTATCACTCACTAGTCTACCTCTCTGAAATTTCGAAAAATAACATTCCTATTCGCAAAAATCTCCCTGACCCTCCGGGAGACGAGAAGACCTTTTTCAATCTCTCGAGACTGCAGGAGGCGCGTCCCGCAGTTTTCCAGATCCGAATCGAGACGACCCGGATGCGTCATGAGTTCGGTCACCCCCGGTCTCAGCATTGCGCCGATACCACTTATCACATTCTCATTCAAAAACCCTGTCGTCGAGATTCCGTAAAAGCGGTCCGGAGTCCTGAGCCCGGCATTCCTGATCCTGGAATGGAATGTCCGCCGGGCGCAACGGCTCACGAGTCCCCGCGCATACTGCTTGAGGAAGGTCGACCTGTTGCCTTTTTCCACATCCTTCAGCAGCCACAGGGAATCGGCGGCTTCGAAGGGGCTCCGTATCCACTTTACCGAAAACCGCCGGGCGAGTTCGATCATAACGTCCAGCACGGCGGGAACAAGGTGCACGTGTTTGTGGCAATCGAAATGCGTCGGACGGAGCCCGGAATCAAATACCCGTTCGGCCTGGGCGAATAACTCCTGCCGAATTTCATCGCGGAATGCCCTGCCCGCAAGACTCATTTTCAGAAGCCGCCCGGGCCCGGAGGGAAGCAGGCCGTCCTCTCCCAGGAGTCCCGGGAGTTTCTCCGGCGCGCTCACGGGCTTCAGACCCGTAAGAACAAAGTGAATCCCGACGCCGAGATCGGGCAGGAGTCCGGCCGTCGCCACCGCATCGTCAAATGCCGATCCGTTGGCCATGATGGTCGCGCTCCGCAGCACTCCGGCCTGCGAGCATTCGGCGATGGCGCCGTTCACGCCGCGGGTCAACCCGAAATCATCAGCATTAACGACAAGTTTGATATTCATCGTGGAGAATTTTTCCGATCGTGAACAGGATCAACCGGCACATTCCGGAAGGTCGGTCGGTATCAGAGATGGGCGCCAATGTCAAGAAGCGAGGAAACTTTCCCCCTACGGATTGAATGCCCGAAACTTGTGATTATATGACCCAAAGGAACTCCGAATTCAAGTTCGAAGCGGTCTGGACCGATAAACTAAACGCCTGTTTAACTTTTACCACTTCCAATCTGGGCGTTAGTGCTATATAAAACCTGCCCAAGACACAACCTTAACACTTTCAGGAAAGATGCACGATGGTTATGACGCTCCGCTTTCGGGACTATCTCCTCATGTTCACTATCCTGAGTGTATTCCTTGGCTTGGCGTGCTCGCCCGCGGCTGCCGAACGGAAGGTATACACCCTGGAGCAGCTTATCCAGATGGCCCTGGAAACCAGCCCGGAGCTGAAAATGGCAGAACAGGACGTCATTTCGGCCAAAAGCGATTATAATCAAGCCAAAGCGGGGCAGCTTCCGCAGCTTGAGATCACCGCCATCGCGGGGCCGGTCAATGACGCCCGGGTGCCCACCGTGAACACCAACGGCCACCTCGTCTCCCATGACGACTCGGAGGTCGGCTTGTTCGGACGGTTCGATTTCGCTTTCGTGCAGCCGCTCTATACTTTTGGAAAAATCGCCAACCGCAAGGACGCCGCCGCGCTGGGCGTTGAGGCTCAAAGGGCTGGGAAAGAACAAAAACGCAATGAGATCGTCCTGACGGTGAAGGAACTCTATTTCGGCTACCTCGTGGCGGCTCAGGGCAAGAGCGCGGCAAGGGAAGCCGATGATTTTATTTCCGATGCCGGAAAGCGCATCAAGAGGTTGATCGAACTGAAGGCCCAAAACGCCGACCCGAGCGATTTGTACCGGCTCGATGCCTTTTCCGCCGAAGTAAAGAGCTTTGCGGCGAAAGCCGACTCCGGAGCGCGCCTTGCCTCGGCCGCGCTCAAGAAGGCGGCGGGCCTTCCCGAAAACGCCGAGTTGAATCTCGATGCGCGTGAATTGCCCAAGACCACCGTGGAACTCGCGTCCGAAGCGGAATACGTCCAACTCGCGCTTGCGCAACGGCCCGAACTCACGCAGGTCAAGAAAGGCGTCGCGGCCAAGAAAAAACTTGCCGATGCCGCCAAGTCGGACTTCTACCCTTCGCTTTTCGCAGCCGCCATCGGCTCCGTTGCCGGTGCGCCCGACCGTGAGTCGTTTGACAACTCCTACTTCACCGACGACTTCAACCATTCCTACGCCGGGATTGTAGCGGGGGCGCAATGGCATTTCGATTTCGGAATCACCAAGGGGAAACTGGACAAGGCAAGGGCCGAACACAAAAAGATGCAACACACTCAGGAATACGCCGAGAAGAATATTCCGCTCGAAGTCCTGAAATACTACCAGGAGGCCGTGGAAGCCAGGCAGACCTATACAGCCTACCAGCAGGCGGTGACCGGCTCCCGCAGGTGGGTTGTTTCAGCCTTTTCGAATTTCGATATCGGGGTGGGAACGGCGCGGGACATTTTCGATGCGATCGATCGCTATGGAAAAAATCAGGGCGAGTATCTCCGCTCGCTTTATAGTTACCATGTTGCACTGGCGCGGCTCAACTACGCCGTCGGCAAAGGCCATGAAGCCCAATTAGCCGCAGCCGTTGAAACCGCTGGGGAATAGGACAGATTGCTACGGTATGAGTATTCTCTCCGGGTTGATGCAAAAATTGATGGCCTGGGTTTTACCTAGGCCTCGTTTCATTCTGGGGGCAACTTTCGCCTCCGTCGTTGCATGCATCTTTGCCACGATCACGTTGCTGGACGTGCAAACGAACCAGCTCGAACTGATTTCTCAGCGACATCCGCTGATAGCCCTTTCCGACAAGCTGGACGAGTTCAACTTTCACGGGAAAGCCACTTTTGCGGTCGTCGTTCGATCCAACAACAATCCCAATCGGGCAATAGAGTTCGTAAATGCGCTCGTTGAAAAGATCCGCCAGGATCCTCAGCACTTCCAGGATGTATTTTACCGAATAGACCCCGAACAATTCAAGAAATGGGTGCTCTATTACCTGGATGAGGACGAACTCGTTCAGATCAGGGAGCGCATCGAGCAGAATTCAAGCCTCGTCCAGAAGATGGCCGAAGACCCCGAGCTTCTTACCTTCTTCAGGCTCGTCAACCAGGAAATGACATCCAGAATGGTCGGGGAATTCTTTACGGGATTCCTCGAAGACGACGACCCCAAGGGCTCCGGTGGAAGCAGCGAGCCCATGGACCTGGATTTCTTGATAAAGGTCTTGAACGGCCTCTCGAAATTCCTGTCCGGCACGCCGCAATACCAGTCGCCGTGGTCGGCCTTTTTCAAAAGCGGCGCATGGGACCTGGAAAAAGAAGGATACATCTGGGAGGGAAACAAGCAGTTTCTCATCGCAGCCGTCATGCCGGCCAAGATCAAGGACGGCGTGAGCAAGACACAAACATCTTTGATCCAGCTGCGCCAGGTTATCAAAGATCTGCAGGCCTCGAACTTTTCCGACGTTGAAGCAGGGGTAACCGGGCAGGAAGCCCTCAATAACGACGAAATGCAGACGGCCATGGACGATATGTCCCGGGCCACATGGCTTTCGCTCCTGGGACTGATCATCCTGCTCCTTCTCTTCCTGCGCGGCATTCGCCACCCCGTGATTATCATGATTTCGCTTGGCGTCGGCCTGTGCTGGACTTTCGGGTGGACGTCGATATTTATCGGCCACCTCAACATACTCTCCATTGTTTTTGCTCCGCTGCTGTGCGGGCTGGGCGTCGACTACGGCATCCACTGGTTCGCCCGGTACGAGGAGGAGATGAGCACCTCCCCCGGCAGCCGCCTTGACGCCATACGACGGGTAATGGAGAAATCGGGTCCGGGCATATTCATAGCCGGATTGAGCACGGCCTGCACCTTTATGCCCTTTCTTCTGACCGGTTTCCGGGGGCTTATGGAACTGGGAATGATCACCGGAATGGGCATCCTTTTCACCCTCCTGGCCGATTTTACGGTTCTGCCCTCCCTTGCCCGCTATTTTGCCGCCGGCAGCGGAAGCTCCAAGGCACCGCGGGAGGTCGCAAACAACCGGTACATGCTTCACCTTGGCAGGCTCGGTGTGCCGGCAACCATTGCGGGCGCGATTCTTCTGTGCACATTGAGCGCCATAAGCACGTCCCATGTAAAGTTCGACCTCAATCCCCTGCGCCTCCAGTCGGAGAACGCGGAAGCCGTTATATGGGAGAAGGTCCTGGTTGAAAACGCCGAGCACTCGGTGCTCTCTGTTGCGGCTCTGAGCGATTCGCCCCAGCAGGTTCTCGACATGAGCGCCAAGCTCCGGACGCTGCCCACCGTTCTCGATGTGGATAACGTCTTTACGATCCTGCCCGAGCAGCAGGAAGCCAAGGTGCCCGTGCTCAGGTCCATTTTGGCCGCCGTTCCCGACCTGAATCGTTCGGTGCCCCGGCTGATCGCCGAAGGGCCTACCTATGCCAGCCTGAAGAATACCCTCGACCCCGGCGCGCACTCGCAATACGCGGCCGAAATGGTTGACGTGCTGCAGCGCATACGGTTCAAGATGCAGGCCGACCAGGCCGATAAATGGGGAGCATCCAGGCCGCTGGTCGATCAGATGAATCAGGTGCGCCAGTCCATCGCCCAACTGCTCGATTTGCTTCAGACCACGCCTGAGGCCCCGGTTAGTCTTTCTGAATACCGTGTCCGCTTCCGCGGGGATATCATAGACAAGTGGACTCTCCTGAAAGAAAGTTCGTCCGCCCCACCCATGCAGGTTTCCGACCTGCCGCCGCCGCTCAGGGACCAGTTCCTTCAGGACGGCCAGTATCTCATGCGGATCTATCCGAAGGACTCCATCTGGGAGGAAGGCGCGCTCAAGCAGTTCATAAGCCAGGTTCAGTCCGTTGTTCCCGAGGTTATCGGAGACCCGGTATCGCTCTACGTCTTTTCGGAAGCGTACAAGAAGGCTTCCATCGCCGCTTCGATTTACGCCCTGATCGCCATCGTAATCCTTCATACGATTGCATTTCGGAGCGTAAGACTTATGCTATTGTCTCTTGTTCCGCTAATTGCGGGGGCATCGTGGACCGTTGGGCTCATGGGAATCACAGGAGTCGATTTCAATCTGGCCAATAGCATCTTCGCGCCGCTGGTGGTCGGGGCCGGGGTTGAATACGGCGTCATTGTCCTTGCGCGCTGGCAGGAAGGCAAGATGCCCTTCGGCAGCCTCCCGTTCAGTACGGGCAAAGGCGTGATCCTGGCATCGCTTACGACTACCGTCGGCTTCGGCACTCTTATGATTTCCCACCACAGAGGTATCTTCAGCCTGGGATTCGTCGCCTGGGCCGGCAGTATCTGCGTATTGCTCTCCGCGCTTTTTGTTCTGCCGTCAATCCTGTCCTATGCGAAGGCACCGAAGAGTATCAAGGAGCAATAGATGATGTACAGAAGAGTCTCCATTGCATGCCTCATGCTAACTTTATGCACCGTCTGGTTTGCCGCCCCCCTGCGGGCCGAATCCGGCGCGACCGCCACAGTCAAGTCAGTCCTCGACAGGGCCATGGAGATCCAGACCCGCACCGACCTGCAAGGGTCCGAACATCGCAAGGAAAGATCGCAAATGATCAGGAAACTGATCGGAGACAATTTCGCCTCCAGCGAAATGGCCCGCGAATCCCTTCAGGATCAATGGGAAAAGCTCTCGGGAAAGCAGCGCGAGCAGTATACCGCCCTTTTCATCGGCCTGTTTGAAGACTCCTACACAAGGCGGGTACTGGA
This sequence comes from Desulfobacteraceae bacterium, assembly GCA_021372055.1. Taxonomy (GTDB): domain Bacteria; phylum Desulfobacterota; class Syntrophobacteria; order Syntrophobacterales; family Syntrophobacteraceae; genus SbD1. The sequence continues at coordinate 66,703 of JAJFVB010000001.1, forward strand.
TTTCCTGAAAAAGGAGACCGTCGAGTATCCGGGAGAGAGCGCCGAGGGCAAGCACACGAAGGTCCAGACCGTCATCATGCGCACCAATGAACATATCCCCGTCGATTACATGCTGGAACAGAAAGGCCAGAAGTGGCTGATACGCGATGTGATCATAGACGGAGTGAGCGCCGTGGAAACCTACCGGATTTCGTTCGGCCAGTTCATCAGGAACAATTCCTTTGAAGCCCTGCTCCAGAGAATGAGAATTCAGAAAAAGGCGGGCGAAGACACCCGGAGTTAGCGCGGCAGATCCAATCCGGTCCGGAGTCGAATTTGTAAGAGGGCGGCGGTGAAATACCGGCCGCCCTTTTTGTCACTCATCGAGCGTGGCGCCGAATACCGGCCTGCGGTGGGATTCCTTCCACCTGTTGTGCATCCACAGGTATTGTTCCGGGTGTTTCAGAATAAGCTCTTCCATGCACCGGTTCACTTCCCTCGTAATCCTCACCATCTCCGACTTCTCGTCCCGCATGTCCGGGTCCGACCAGATCGGGTCCGATACGGATGCTTCGAAGCGGTAGGGGTCCTCGGTCCTGTAGATCGCCACAACGACAACGGGGCGATGGTACTTTATGCCAAGCAGCGCGGGCAAGGGAGTCGTGGACGCCTTCTTTCCGAAAAACTCCACGTGGAGCCCCCTTCCCGTGCTCTGATCCGGGAGCATTCCGATGGACCTGCCCCGTCTCAGGAGCCGTTCCAGCGAGAACATGGCATTCTTCTTGGGCACCATTATCTGGCCGGTGGCTATGCGAACCGACAGAATATCCCGTTCGAGATAGGGATTATCGAGAGGTCTGACAATGACGGTAAGGGGTATGCCGATCAGCGCGCCCAGGTGAGGGAGGAGTTCCCAGCTCCCGAGATGGGGGGTTACGAAGATGCACCCGTCGGCCTCGTCGTGAATCCTTTTTGCTTTCTCGAAAAAGGGCTTCAGGTGCTCGATCCCGTACCTTTCATCCCTCACGAACTCCTTTCCTTTCAGGCTGAAAGGAGAACGCACTATTTCGATGGCGGTAAGGAACAGGCACGCGCAGCTTCGCCGTGCAAGCCTCCTGATTTCAGATCTGCTCATCGTATCGCCGAAAGCGGTTGTCACGTTGCGGATGGCGATATTGCGCCTTTTGGAGCTCAGGGCGTAGACAATCGATCCCAATACCGAGGAGGCGGCGCGCAGCACCCGCGGGGGAAGGACCGCCGTGAGGCGGACGGCTCCAAGGAAACCCGCATATTCGATCCACTGAAGGGATTTGCTCTTATTTTTCATGCGCGGCCGGTCGACCTTCCACGAGAACGCTCGACGACTGGCCGATTATTCCGTAGCTGACGGAGAGGAAATTCCTTCCCGAAGCGGGCTGAGTTGCGGACGAGATCCTGAGATCCTCGAAATCTCTTTCCGCCCGAGCGAAGTTGAGGGTGCCCGGCACCATGCCCTCGGCAATCGCGCGTACCCCGATAATCACTTCGCACAGGTCGCTTGCCGCGCCCATGTGCCCGGTGTAGGGCTTCAGAGCGCAAACGGGAACGAGGCTTCTCCGCTCTCCCAGCAGATCCGAGATGGATTCGAGCTCGGACCGGTCCCCTCTTCGGGTGCCGCTTCCGTGAGGGCAGATGAACCCAAGCTCTCCGACATCCGTTCCCGCTTCTTCCAGCGCGGCCTCCATTGCCCGGACCGCCACCTTTTCCGGAACGCTCAAGCCCTTGCCCGCGGGTGGTTCGATGCAGCCTCCGAACCCCTTCACCTCGCCCAGGATAGACGCGCCGCGCCTCTCGGCCGATTCCGCATCCTCGAGCAGCACGGCAGCCCCCCCCTCCCCGGGAATAAAACCATCGCGATCCCTGTCAAGCGGCCTGAAAGAGCGTTCGCCGCGCCTGCAGCGGGACAGAATCCCGAGGCCTTTCATTTCATACATCGGGATTTCCGTTATCCAGTTGCCGCACCCGACCGCAAGAGCGATATCGGCCTCGCCGGAGGCAATCCTCCGGGCAGCAAGTTCCATGGCCTGTGCGCCGCCGGGCGAATGGCTCGCAAGGCTTGTATTCGGCCCCATGAACTCAAAGACGGCGGAAAGGAAGCTGAAAAGATTATTGGACAGAGATTCAAGCAGGAAAAACGGATTGACCTTGTTGAGCGTCGACTTGTTCAGGACAGGGTAATTCACGGCCCCGTCATTTCCCTTGAGCGCGTCTCTGAGCGCCGGGTATATGAATTCGAAGCCCGTCTTGGTGAGATCGCCCGAAGCGATAAACAGGGCTCTTCGCTCCGGCGGAATCTCCTCAAGCCGCACACCGGACTGGAGGACCGCCTCCCGCGCGGCCTCGAAGCCAAGCTTTGAACCGCGGTTGAGAAACCGCGTCTGGCCGCTGAGTTTCGGGGGAATATCCTCGAGTTGGTCAAACCCTTCGACACTGCCCAGATACCGCAGGGACTCGGGCCGGCCCTTCCTCTCGCAGCGTATGACTCCCGTGCGCCCGGCGAGCAGGTTCGTCCAGTTTTCCCGTACGCCTCTCCCCAGCGGTGTAAGAAGTCCCATGCCCGTTATAACGACTCGACGCATCAACATATAGGCTGTCTCTTGATCCGGAACATATCGAGTTCGCGCATCAGCTACCCGGGTGAAGTGAAGCGAAAATGACGGAGGCTACCGCGAAATCCCCCGAATGCGAAATGGATACCGTATTTTGGTAAATCTTTTTCCTGTCCGCGAGTTTTGCGGTCCACCCCGAGAGAAGAAGCTCCGGCTTTCCCGACGTCCCGCGGACCACCTCTATTTCGACGAATGCGGAGTCTATGCCGCCCGCGGCGAGTCCGGTCCCGAGAGCCTTGACGCAGGCCTCCTTGGCCGCGAAGCGTCCCGCGAAATGAACGGAAGGATCGGCCATGGACCGGCAGTACTCGCGCTCACCCGGGGTAAATACCTCCTCGGCAAATCGAGGATGGTCGGCCATCATCTTTCTGATCTTCGCCACAACAACAAGGTCGATCCCCTGCAGGATGCGAATCTCAGGAATGCCGTTTTCCCGCGCGCTCACGTCTCCCTCCGTCCCGGGCCCGGTCAATTCGGGAATTTCGCAATGCACAGACACGCGTTCTGGCCTCCAAACCCGAAGGAGTTGGACAGCGCGATTTGGTGTTCCACCTCCCGCGCAACGTTGGGAACGTAGTCGAGATCGCACTTCGGGTCGGGAAACTCGTGATTGATGGTGGGCAAGATGACCGAATTGTTGATTCCCATGACGGTGAGCGCGGCTTCAATCGAGCCCGCCGCCGCAATGGTATGGCCGAGCATGGACTTGTTGGAGCTTACCGGGATTTCCCGGGCGCGTTCCCCGAAGACCCTTTTTATCGCCTGCGTTTCCACGAGATCGTTTTGAAGGGTGGATGTGCCGTGAGCGTTAATGTACTGAATCCGGTCCTTCGAAACACCCGAATCGGACAGCGCGCCCTCGATGGCCATCACGGCGCCTTCTCCCTTCGGATGCAGATCCGTTATGCGATAGGCATCGGCAGAGGAACCGTAGCCGAGGATCTCGGCATGGATCGGCGCATTCCTCCCGAGGGCATGCTCCAGGTTTTCCAAGATCAAAACACCGGCGCCTTCGGACATCACAAAGCCGTTTCTCTTTCTGTCGAAGGGCCTGGAGGCCTCCTGCGCGGACGGGTACTTTTCAACCAGGGCCCGGATGAGGACAAACCCGATGAACCCGGCAAAATTGAGGCTCGCTTCACACCCGCCCGCCACCATCACATCCGCGCGGCCGTCCCGAATCGCGCGAAAAGCTTCGCCTATGGCCTGCGAGCCTGCCGCGCAGGCGGAGACCACGGTAAGATTGGCGCCTCGGCAGTCATAGAGAAGCGAAAGGACCGAAGTGGCCACATCGGGTTTTCTGCGGAAGAATTTGAAGAAGGAATAAGCCTCGTCGCGGGAAAGCCCGTCCACATCCCAGGCCCCCTCCGCGTAGTGGCGCGAAAAGAGGACCATGTCCTCGACTGTGGGGTTTTCTCCGTGGTACCCGAGACTGACCCCGATTCGCCCCCTGTCGCCGACTTCTTCAAGCCGGGCCGACCCGGCGGCTTCGGCCGTCGCCGTAATCATCAGCCGCAGGCCGCGCGAAGTGCATTTCTCCACCCCCTGAAGCCTGCCGAGCGGAAGACCGTTTATCCAGCCGTCATCGATCTGCCCGCCGATCCGGCAGGGCAATCCTGCCGTATCGAAAGAGCGCAACAGGCTGATCCCGGAAACTCCCTTGCGAGCATTCTCGAAAGTTTCCCGGCTGTTTTTCCCGATTGGGGTGATCATTCCGTAGCCGGTGACGACCACCCGATCTTTTTTTTGAGGCATGCCGTTCCCGATTTCCGATGGACAATTCCGATCGACGCTAGAAAATCTTTTCCCGTTCCTGCACCCGGCGCAGCCATTCATCGATCAGGTCGTCACCGTCGGCGTAAGACGCAGGCTCGCCGCAGGAGGCGCATTGGACGAGGACCCCGCCCTTGATCTTCCACTCCTTGCCGCCACACCCCGTGCAAGCTTCCGGGAGCGTGTCGAGCAGGTTCATTACTCCGTCGCAAAGCGAACGAACCGTGACCATCGCCGGCAAAGAGTCCATATCCATCCCGGCGCGCACCTCCTGGCCGGAATCCTTGAACCTCAGGTTGAACACCTTTGCGGCTTTTTCCGTCAGCTTGCCGTCCGAGTCGATCGCCGATTCCTCCCCGAACATCTCTTCCATGTGCTCGACAACCGAGTGTCTCGCAAGCCGGATTCCGAACGCCTGCTCCAGCCGGTAGTCGATATCGAGAAAATCGAGCGACTCCGCGCCGAGATCCCTCATCAGGGAACTCTCCGGCCTGACCCGCTCCAACTGCTTGATGTTGAGGCCTTCGGCAACGGTCTTCCTTACTTCCTCAAGAATTTTCTGCTCGGGGATGAGCGTCTGTTTCATGTCTCAACCTCACCTGTTGGGATTATGGCTTTGCGGTCCACGCCGGGCGATATAGTCGATTGCTCAAACCTTTGTCAACGACGATAGTCTCTCCGCAAACAGCCCTCGCGGCAGGGCTGCAAAGGAACAGCACCACGTCTGCGACCTCCTCCGGGCTGACGCACAGATCGTCGGGGATGTGTTCGATATCCTTCATATACATCCGCAGAACGCGAAAAGAATCCGTCTTAACAATGCCGGAGCAAACGGCGTTTACAGAAATCCCCTTTGGACCGAGGCTTTCGGAACAGTCCCTTATGAGGGCTTCCATCGCCGCCTTCATGCTCCCCAGCGGATACGAGGGAAGATAGAAGCGGCTTCCCAGGCTGGATATGAATACGATCTTGCCCGATGTCGCCTCAAGAAGAGGCACCGCCTGCTGCACACAGAAAATGTTTCCGATAAGGTTCGTATCCACAAGCTGCCGGATTTCGCGCTCCAGGAGCTTTTCAGCGGGCTTGAAGGGCGCTCTTGCAGCATTGAGCACGAGATAGTCAAGGCGGCCGAAATGCTCCGCCGCTTTGGAAAACATCTCTTTTACTTCCGATTTCAAGGAGATGTCGGCGGGAACGGCCAAAGCCCCGCGCCCAAGGCTTTCCACCTCGGAGCAGACCTGCGCGGCCTTGTCGGCGGAGTGGCCGCCGGCCTTCGAGTGATTGACCACCACGTCGGCACCGGCCCGCGCGAAACGTAGAGCTATCGCCCGCCCGATCCCGCGGGAACTCCCGGTGATCAGCGCAACCTTGCCTTTGAAAGCGTCTTCTTCCATGTCTCTGTCGCGATTGCCTGTAGCGTAACTTGTCGGTTGCATTAAAAAACTAATAAAAACAATATGATTTCAGAGCCTTGGGAATCACTGGAGGCGGCATTTTAACACAGTGGACGGATTTTACAACGGATGGTTTCGGCGAGGCGCAGGAATTCAGCGGAAGAGAGCGTTTCCGGCCGCCTCCGACCCTCGATTGCCGTTTCTTCGAGAGCTTCCGCCAGGATACCCGATGAAATGCCGCCAAATCCCTTTATGCTGTTGGCCAGAGTTTTTCTCCGCTGCTGGAAAGCCTTGCTGACAAACTGCCGCAGAAAAGCAAAAGGGGGATCTTCCGGCGGTTCCTTGGCAAAATCAATCCGCAGAACCAGGGACTCGACTTTCGGGGGAGGATAGAACTGCCCGGGTCCCACCGTAAAGAGGGCGCGCACTTTCGAATACATCCCCAGCAGGACCGAAAGCACGCCGTAGTCTTTGGTTCCGGGATTTGCGGCAAAGCGCATCCCGACTTCCTTCTGGACCATGAAGACGGCACGTTCGATCGACCTGTGAGAATCAATGATATGGAACAGTAGAGGAGAGCTGATGTTGTAGGGAAGATTGCCGAGCAGCACAAGTTTCCTATTTTCCGCAATGCCGAGCGAGGTGAAATCAAACGAGAGCGCGTCCCGCTCGTGGATCTCAACCGTATCGGGCACCCTTTCCCGCAGGTACCCCGCCATGTCCCGGTCAAGTTCGATCAGATGCACCTTTCCGGCGGCGGGCAGAATGAAACGCGTGAGAGCCCCCAGCCCCGGTCCGATTTCAACCGCGACTTCTTCCCGCCTCAGTTCCGCCGATTGGACAATCCGGGCTGCGGTCGCGGGCTGCGCAAGGAAATTCTGTCCGAGCGACTTTCTGGGCATCGATTCCACACGGCTGAAATATTGAGCGGGGGAGAGAAATTCCGTCATCTGCGACCAATCATCTCGAAAACGCGTCGAGTCCGAGAAAATCGGGAGTGAAGCCGGATCGTTCCCAGACCCTGTATCCGGCGGCGGCAATCATCACCGCATTGTCCGTACAGAAGCGAATGGGCGGAAGATGCAAACGGCAACCCGCCGCAGCGGCCTCCTCACCCAGCCTCTTTCTCAGGCGGCTGTTGGCTGCGACGCCCCCGACCGCCGCGATTTCTTCAAGCCCGCATTGGCGCGCGGCCCTCAGCGTCTTTTCGACGAGAACGTCGACGATTGCTTCCTGAAAGCTCGCGGCAAAATCTTCAAGCGAGCAACCGGCGGAATTCCCGCTCCCGGGAGATCCCGGCAAACCATTTTGCCGCACATAGTTTGCGGCGGCGGTTTTCAAGCCGCTGAAGCTGAACTCGAGCGAGTCTTTCTCGAACCGTGATCGCGGGAAACGAATCGCTTCCGGATTGCCCCGCGCCGAGAGCCCGTCTATCACGATCCCCCCCGGGTAGCCGATCTCGAGCAGCTTTGCAACCTTGTCGAACGCCTCTCCCGCCGCGTCGTCCCGCGTAGCCCCGAGCAATTCACCTCTCCCGTCCGGACCGACCCTGTAGAGGGCGGTATGTCCGCCGGATACGACGAGGCAGACAAAAGTGCCCACCGGCCCCTCGGCCCCGAGAAACGCCGCCTGGATGTGCCCTTCGAGGTGGTTTACGGCAATGAGGGGCTTCCCGAGCGCCATCGCCATGGCCTTGGCGCCGCTCAGCCCGACGAGCAGCGCGCCGACCAGGCCCGGCCCCTGCGTGACCGCTATTGCGTCAAGGTCTTCGCGGTCGCACTCCGCCTTTCGCAGAGCGCTTTCTATTACCGGAATTATGTATTCGAGATGCTTTCTGGACGCCAGTTCCGGAACCACGCCTCCGTAGGGTGCATGAATCGCAACCTGACTTGCGACAACGCTCGACAATATCTCTTTGCCGTTCCTGACCACGGCCGCTGCCGTTTCGTCACAGGACGTCTCAATACCAAGAATCACCATTATGCCTTGTCCAATCACATTTTCCGGCCCGCGCATCCCGCTTTCCGACGATCAGGCGCGGCCACACAAGGAAAACAATCCATTGACACAAACGCAAAATTTCATCATAGCACACCGAGACGAAATTATGTCGTTCTCGAGATCATTTTTCAGACGCATTGCCCACCACTCTGCGCTGGAGAAAAGGCGAGCCATCGAAGACTTCGCAAGGAGGGCAATGTCCGTGTGCTTCGGCGCCTGAAGCGCCGTCACAACGCGTTAAGGACACATTTTCAGCGCAACGGAGCGGGTCCTGCATCCCGGCGCGGCTCCAGTTTTCTCTTTTCAAGCCGGGCGTTTCCATACATAATATAGGGTCACCTCGGCTCTTCATTCGATCGTGAATTTCCCATATGATCGAACAAACGCCTGATAGCACCGGTGTCGTTCGACCGGGGTGGTTGTCCATTTTGGATCCCCTTCGGGGGTTTTTTTGTTGCCGCCCCGGCATTTGGTACACCTTACAAAACAGGTAAGAAGAATGGATTCCGACGGAGTGCAGCATCTCGTCCGGTGGTGCCTAGACAACTACCTTCTGATATTCGGCTTCATCGGCCAGGCTTTCTTCTCCGGGAGGTTTCTGGCCCAGTGGATCGCCAGCGAAAGACAGGGCAAAAGCGTCGTTCCCCTTTCCTTCTGGTACCTCAGCGTTGGCGGCGGGGGGATGCTTCTGATATACGCCATCCTGCGCAAGGACCCCGTATTCATTCTCGGCCAGGGCGGCGGTCTGCTCATTTACCTTAGGAACCTTTATCTGATCCATAAGCAGCGGTTCAGGGAAAAATCCCAGACCACCTGATTCATGTTCACGCTCATGCTTGACCGCGGTTTCCACCAATTTCGGCGGCAACTCTGAAAAGAAATGCTTATGACACTTCCGAAAAACCTGATTTACCCCTTGATCCTCACCGTCCTCTGGGCGGCAATTTATCTCGGAAACATCAGCCGCCCGGCTTTGCTCGACGATGCCGACTCCTTTCACGCCGAAGCGGTCAGAGAGATGGTCGTATCCGGCGACTGGACAACCCTCAGGATCAACAACGGAATCAGGTATCTCGAAAAGGCCCCCTTCATGTACTGGCTGGCCGCCATTGCGGTCTCGATTTTCGGCCAGCAGGATTGGGCCATCAGACTGCCCCTGGCGCTTTTTTCCCTGCTCCTGACTCTTGTCGTCTATCGATTCGGAAAGAGCTTCTGGGGCGAGCGGGGAGGCCTCTATTCGGGCCTTGTCATCTGTACGGCGCTCGGTCCCTTCGCATTCACCCGAACATTCATCCCCGACGTCATCCTGGCGACTTTCCTCGCTTTCTGCCTTTACATGTACCTCCTGATCTCGACCTCTTCCGAAGAGGATAAAAGCCACCGAATCGGACCGGTCGACCTGCGTTGCGCGGCCCTTTTCGCATCGGCCGCGCTTGCGCTGATCACCAAGGGGCTTGTGGGGGTGATCTTCACGGGGACGATAATTTTTGCTCATATCGTGGTCACCGGAAACTGGAAAGTCCTGAAAAGATTTCAGTTCCGGTACGGAATCCCGATATTCCTGCTTATCGCCGCTCCGTGGCATATCGCGGCGGGATTGGCAAACTCGGATTTCTTCTGGTTTTACTTCGTACGCGAACACCTGTTGCGCTACCTCGGCATGCGCTACCCCAAGGACTATGACACCGTTCCCCTGCTCGTTTTCTGGGCTCTTTTGCTCGTGTGGCTCTTTCCCTGGAGCGGGTTCATCTGGGGCCTTATCCGAAACTTTCCACGGAAAATTCGCAACTTGGAAAGAACCGAGCAGGCCTGTCTGTTTCTTTTCCTATGGATCGCCGTCATCCTCACATTCTTTGCTTTCAGCACCACGCAGGAATACTACTGTTTCCCGACACTGGCGGCATTTGCGCTCCTCATTGGCAAAGGACTCTCGGATCTCGACTCACCCGAGGGCGCATCGCGAAAATGGGGCCTCGTGGGCCTCGGGACAACCGCTTCGATCACTCTGCTCGCCGGCGCGGGGTTGATCGCGCTGGCGTGGATCGGCAGCGACGGCTACACGAACCTGTCCGGCACCCTGACCGTCAATCCCGATCAGTACAACCTCGCCTTCGGTCACATGCACGACCTGACCCCGGCGACTTTCGGGTTCCTGGCCCCTCTTGTCTACCGGACCGCCTCGTATCTGATCGTAGGGCCCCTGGTCGCTTTCCTGTTCGCCGCCCTCTGGAAGCGATGGATCATTTCCTTCCTGTTTCTCGCAATCACCATGGTCGGCTTGTCGCATTCGTTCTCATCGGGGATGGTTGCCTTCGAACCCGTGCTGTCGTCCAAGAATCTCGCCAAGATCGTCGAGTACCACTACAGGCCGGGAGACAAAATCGTGATAAACGATTTCTATGAAAAGGGATCCACCCTGAATTACTACACGGGCCTGCAGGTACACGTCATGGACAGCGGATTCGGCGTGCTCTGGTACGGCCTACAGGACGCAACGGCTCCAAAGCTCACCCTTGATGAAAATACGTTGATCGAACAGTGGAATTCGGGCCAGCGGATATTTCTTTTCAGCGAAAGACCTCCCTTGGAGGCTTTCCTCGCCAAACACCCCGATTTCCGCTATCGCGTTTTGGCCGATGAAGGCGGAAAGAAGATCCTGATCAACTGGTAGCGCCTCCGCTCAGCTCCGGCATCCGGACCGTAATTTGCTTCCCCCCCTATTTCGACGAGGGGGGAAGACCTCCATTTCCTCCCGGCTTGCATCCGCCACTGTTTCCATACATTGATTTCCGGCCATTGCAGCGAATCCGGCCGCTTGCGGCAACGCCGATCAACCGGCGGGACTTTCGGACATTCTCATGCGGAGTGGCTTCCGGGCGAGGTTTCTTGCCGCATCATTGTCCGAGCTTTCGTCACCGGCCTGTACGGGCATCCGAAGACGATCTCTTTGCCGTCTTCGGAGCATATGAAGAGAACCCGGTCCTCTTTTTTTCATTTCTCAGTCTTACCCCCTGAAAAAATACGTCACAAAAGCGGTGCGCCGCGCAAATTCCAAGTCCTTTTATGTTGACTTACTCGCAGCATTGCCTACAATCCGTTCGATGATTGAACCGGCAAAAAATTTGCAACCAATACTGAGGAACTTACACCCATGAAATTCTGGCGGGTTCCCCTGGATTTGGACCAGATTCTTGTCTCCAGGGGGATTGTCTACATAATCGAAGACCGCTGCAAGGGGTGCGGGTATTGCATCGAGTTCTGCCCCCGCGACGTTCTCGAACTCTCCCCGAAATTCAACGCCAAGGGCTATCATCCGCCCGCAGTCAAACAGCCTGAACTTTGCGTCAACTGCCACTACTGCGAATCGATTTGCCCCGACTTTGCCATCTACTCCCTGGAGGCCCCCGCGGACACGGCCGACAGGCCCAACCCAGACCGGCCCTATTGATGATGGAACGAGCAGTCCTTACGGGAGAACATTTTATCACCGGCGACATCGCCTGCGCCGAAGGGGCGCTTGCCGCAGGATGCCGCTTCTTTGCGGGCTATCCGATAACCCCCGCCACGGAAATCGCCGAACACATGGCGAAACGGCTCCCCGGAGTCGGCGGTCTTTTCATCCAGATGGAAGACGAAATCGCCGCCATGGCCGCGGTGCTGGGAGCTTCCTGCGCCGGAACCAAGTCCATGACGGCCACATCCGGTCCCGGCTTCAGCCTCATGCTGGAGAACCTGGGCCTCGGGATATGCACCGAAACGCCCTGCGTCGTCGTAAACGTCCAGCGAGCGGGCCCTTCGACGGGGCTCCCCACCCTCGGGGCCCAGGGGGACATGATGCAGGCAAGGTGGGGTTCTCACGGCCACTACGAGATAATCGCCCTGGCCCCGGCATCCCCCCAGGAACTCTTCTACCAGACGATCACGGCGTTTAACCTCAGCGAAACCTATCGCCTGCCCGTCCTTATCATGGCCGACGAGGTGACCGGGCATTTGAGCGAAAAGGTCGTGATACCAAGCCCATCGAAGATTCACCTCCATTCGCGCCCGCGCCCCAAGGGCCGCAAGGACCGGTTCAAACCGTTCGAGCCGGGGGAAAACGGCGTCGCTCCCATGGCGCATGCGGGGGAAGGCTACAGGGTACACGTCACGGGGCTCACCCATGACGAAAGGGGCTATCCGGTGATGACCGCGGAGGCGCATGCGGAGATGATCGCCCGGATCACCGATAAAATACGTCGGAATCTCGATGACATAATCCAGGTTGAGGAATACCGCCTCGAGGATGCGGAAATCGCCCTCGTCTCCTACGGGATATCCTCCCGAAGCAGCCTGGCGGCGGTGGATGAGGCGCGCGAGCGGGGGATAAAAGCCGGGTTGCTCCGGCTCGTAACCGTCTGGCCGTTCCCGGAAGAGCGGATCCGAAGCCTTGCGCGGCGGGTGAAGTGCCTCGTTACGGTCGAACTGAACCTCGGGCAGATTCATCTCGAAGTGCAGAGATGCTCGGGCGGCATCGCCCCGGCCTTTCTCGTGGGGCATCCGGGAGGCGCCGTCATTACCCCGGGTCAAATTCTATCGAAACTAAAGGAGGCGGCAGGTTCCTTGTAAGCCTGCGGTCAGGACGGTTATGAACAAGCAGGGCTCCACCCCGAAACATCCTCTGGACTCGGTGCTGCGAACCGAGCGCATCCCGCACATCTGGTGTCCCGGTTGCGGCATCGGCACCGCGTTTGCCGCTTCCCTCATCGCGCTGCAGTCGAGCGGGATTGATCTCACCAAGACCGCCGTCGTATCCGGTATCGGCTGCTCGGGCCGCGGCGCGGGGTACGTCAAACTCGATTCCTATCACACGACGCACGGGCGCGCGATTCCTTTCGCCACCGGCATGAAGCTTGCCAACCCCGAACTCAACGTCATAGTCTTCAGCGGCGACGGCGATCTCTTTGCGATCGGCGGCAATCATTTCGTTCACGCGGCACGCCGGAACATCGATATCACCGTC